>NZ_JAPNMC010000020.1:0-70756 GCF_026627565.1 Enterobacter cloacae complex sp. 2022EL-00788
CGAACTCAGAAGTGAAACGCCGTAGCGCCGATGGTAGTGTGGGGTCTCCCCATGTGAGAGTAGGGAACTGCCAGGCATCAAATAAGTGAAAAGGCCATCCGGAAGGATGGCCTTTTTGCGTTTTGGGACTTTCCTCGTTTCCATAAACAAATCACCTATCCCCCCGTATATACGGTAAACTATCCCGGTTTTTGCATCAGGATAGCGTCTATGAACCACTCTCTTAAGCCCTGGAATACCTTTGGTATTCAACGAAATGCTAATCAAATTGTACGTGCCGATAATGCTCAGCAGCTGCTGAAAGCGTGGCAGAGCGCAACAGAAAACGGTGAACCCGTACTGATTCTGGGCGAAGGAAGTAATGTCCTGTTTCTTGATGATTTTGCGGGGACGGTAATCGTCAACCGCATCATGGGGATCGAGAGTAAAGAGAGTGCTGACAGCTGGCATTTACACGTAGGTGCCGGCGAAAACTGGCATCAGCTGGTGCAATATACCCTTGAAAAAGGGATGCCCGGACTGGAAAACCTGGCCCTTATCCCGGGCTGTGCAGGATCGTCCCCGATTCAAAACATCGGCGCTTACGGTATCGAACTGAAACACGTTTGTGAATATGTCGACTGCATTGAGCTGGTCACGGGAAAAGCTCAACGCTTAACCGCAGAGCAGTGCCGCTTTGGCTATCGCGACAGTATTTTTAAGCACGATTATCAGGATCGTTTCGTCATTGTGGCCGTTGGACTACGCCTGGCGAAGGACTGGAAACCCGTTCTGACCTATGGCGATCTGACTCGCCTCGATCCGGCGACCGTCACGCCTCGGGACGTGTTCGATTCCGTTTGCCATATGCGAATGACAAAGCTCCCCGATCCAAAAGTGAACGGAAATGCGGGCAGTTTCTTCAAAAACCCGGTTATCAGCAGCGAAAACGCTAAAGCGCTTCTTGCTGGCTGGCCAACGGCTCCGCATTATCCCCAGCCGGATGGCAGCGTGAAGCTGGCCGCGGGCTGGCTTATCGATCAATGTGAATTAAAAGGCACCACGGTCGGCGGCGCGGCGGTTCATCGTCAGCAGGCACTGGTACTGATCAATCAATGCAGCGCAACAAGCGATGACGTCGTCAGCCTGGCGCACCTTGTTCGTCAGCGCGTGGGTGAAAAATTTAACGTCTGGCTGGAGCCTGAAGTTCGCTTTATAGGCCGAACGGGCGAAGTGAATGCCGTGGAGACCATTTCGTGAAGGACAATACAATCCCGTTAACGCTGATCGGCATTCTTGCAGATGGAGAATTCCACTCTGGCGAGCAGTTGGGCGAACAGCTGGGCATGAGCCGCGCTGCAATCAATAAGCATATTCAGACGCTCCGCGACTGGGGTGTGGATGTGTTTACGGTACCAGGAAAAGGCTACAGCCTGCCGGAACCGATCCAGTTGCTCAATGAAGAGACTATCCGCAGCCAGATTGGGCACGGTAATGTCGCTGTATTGCCGGTCATTGATTCGACGAATCAGTATCTGCTGGATCGCCTGAGCGAGCTGACATCCGGCGATGCCTGCGTTGCTGAGTATCAACAGGCCGGGCGAGGCCGACGCGGTCGCAAGTGGTTTTCGCCATTTGGTGCCAACCTTTACCTCTCCATGTACTGGCGGCTTGAGCAGGGGCCGGCTGCGGCTATCGGGCTGAGCCTGGTCATCGGTATCGTGATGGCTGAGGTCCTGCACGATCTGGGCGCGGACAAAGTCCGGGTGAAATGGCCGAACGATCTCTATCTCAACGATCGTAAACTGGCAGGTATCCTGGTTGAGCTGACGGGAAAAACGGGCGATGCCGCGCAGATCGTCATTGGCGCCGGGCTGAACATGGTGATGCGAAACGTGCAAAACGACGTGGTGAACCAGGCCTGGACCAACCTTCAGGAAGCGGGGATCGCCATCGATCGCAACACGCTTGCCGTTCGCATGATCAACGAGTTGCGAAGTTCGCTGACGCTCTTTGAGCAAGAAGGGTTAGCCCCGTTCCTTTCCCGCTGGGAGAAGCTGGATAACTTCATTAACCGACCGGTTAAGCTGCTGATTGGCGATAAAGAGATTTACGGTACGTCACGAGGTATTGATGCGCAGGGGGCGTTGCTTCTTGAGCAGGATGGCGTGACTAAGCCCTGGGTAGGCGGTGAAATTTCGTTGCGAAGTGCTGAGTAACCCTCTCCCCACAGGGGAGAGGGTGTAGCAGGCTATCACTGCGGATACGGCACCCAATCCCCGGCATTCAGTCGGACATAAGGTTTGTTCTGATACTTGATCACAACCGCATTGGCGTTTTCCGATACTTCTGCCGTCTGCGGCAAGCCGCTGGTGAGCTGATCCCAGTTCACGCTATCTTCCACGAACAGCTTACCGTCTACCGCACGAGCGACCAGCTCGGAGATCGCCAGATAGCTGCTTGGCTGAGTTATTTCAACTGGCGCACCCTGATGCGGCGCTTTCATGCCGAAGAACTTAATCCCGGCCGGAACGTTAGTGATGGACGGGCTTGGGATATCGCGCAGACCGGACACCTGCATCCTGTCGCCCTTCAGCGCTCCTCCGTGTTCTGGTACCACCACCACCATCACTTTACGACCTGATTTTTCCAGCTCGTTAAAGAACGCATTCAGCTCGTCAAAGAACTTCTGCGCGCGGGCCTTATAATCGGCCGTTTTGCTCACGCCCGGGTAATGGTTCCCGTCGTGAAGCGGCAGCGTGTTATAGAACGTCGCGCTGCGTGTCCCTTCTTCCTTACCGACGGTATCTAACCAGCGCTGAAGCACCGCGGTGTCGTCATACACCGGCGAGCCATCGAAGCCCAGCAGCGTTACCGGCAACCCTTTCTGATCCATCAGCGGGGCCTGCATTCCACCTTGTTCACGTACTTCTTTCAGGAAGTTCCCGAACAGGCCGTTATGGCCCATCATCAGGTGTTGCGTAAAGCCCAGTTTTGCCAGGTTATCAAACAGGTAACACTGGTTTGCGGCTGGCTGATAGAGGTTCTTATGTGAAGGCTGACCGCAGCTCGCGCGCAGCAGGCGGATAGCCGCCGGGCCGCTGTACGAGGTGGCGGAATTGAAGTCTTTAAACTGAATATCGAAATGCGACCACAGCGGATGCGACATTAAGCCAGCCGCATCAACGTCAGCCCAGGACAGAGAGCAGATGTTAATGACCAGCAGCTCAAACGGCTGAGCATCGGCAGGCAGCGCGTCCGGGAATTTCGTCTGACGCTTATCTTCCGCAGCGTAAAAACTGGCCAGCCACGCGTTCAGGTTGGTGGACGTCGGCGGCGCAGTCTGCGCCGGAATATCTCCCACAACGGGCGTATCCCCTGCTGTTGCGACGGTAGCAGCGGCGGAGCCGCCCGTGGTGGCCACGGTTGAGGTCGGCTGACCGGCTGGCCACAGAGAGAAGCTCGGGCCCGTCAGCGTCAGGACGTTAAGCCAGACCATAATCGCAACGACAAACACCGTCACGCGGATCCACTGGGACAGGAACAGCCACGCCACCAGCAGGACGAAGACGGCACCGATCATTTGCCAGTTAATAAAGCGCTCAACCAGATCGAGCAAATAGTCCGAACTGAAGCCCGCGACCTGAGAGCCCTGGCTCATGATGCTTTCGGGGCCAGGCAGCCAGGTATCATGCCAGAACAGGCCGAAACCGATGGGAATGGCGATCCAGTGGCGAATACGGTGCAGCCTGAGGTTCGGGATAGGCATCAGCAGGAATGCCATAAACACCAGGTTAAGCAGCGGGTGGAAATTCAGGTAGCCTGCCCAGAGCAGGCCAAACTTCACCAGGAAATAGAAATTCCAGCCGGACAGGCCGCGCCAGTATTGCCACAGTGGCGACGGCGCCGACGAGGTATAGGTAGAGTTAGTCATGTTTTCGGTTTGCCTTGACGTTCGGAGCGCGAGTCAGTGTTCCGGCGGGTTTGATATAGCGAGGTTTAACAAACAGTAATCTGACCGTATCGCGAATACGGCGCAGGGAATGGCGCGCATAGTAACCAAGCGGCAAAAAAATCAGCGCACACAGAACGACCAGTTGGATGATATCGCTGATGTTCATAATGGGGCGCTCTCCTCGTTCCCGTCTAATAGGCGTTGCGGCTCGGGAATTCGACGCCAGATTTGGCCGTCATGTTTCGCATTGAGCACCGGTGTAGCGCCGCTTGTTACAGGCAAAGGTTTTGCCCACTGTTCTGGTGCCAGAGTACGCATCTGGACGATTTCAGCAGCGATCAGGTTATCTTCGAACCAGATCATGCGGTTGGAGAAAATATCCCCGGTAGGCAGCGGGAAGATGTGGTTCAGCGCAGTATCGAGATCGTTCACCCGGCAGAAGGAGAGGAACAGTACCAGGCGGTTATCGCCAATGGTCATGATATCCCCGACGCGGTTAGGGCGGCACAGCGTGAGCGCCTGCTCAACGCGAATCCCCGGCACGGGACGCAGGGCAACCATCACGCCTTTACCGTCAGCCGGCAGCAGCGTATTGCTCATCATATTGCTGACCGCATCGCAGAAGGTGTCCCACTTCTGGTAGCCACGCAGTTTCATCGGCTGCGTCATTGAGAGCAGGGTGCTGATATCTTCCGGAACATGTCGGCTAAACTGCTGGCCCTGAATGCTTTCGATCAGCGTCAGGCAGCGCGACAGGGGAGCATTCCAGGGGATGACCATATTGGCGCCGCAGCCCAGCAGTAAACGCTCATCGGTGGCACGCAGGCTGGTCGTATTTTCACGCACCACGATTTTTAACGCGCTTCCGCGCTGACGGCGTAGCGTGTGAATGTGCCTCGCCAGCGTTTCGATTTGGTTATTCTGAATCAGCGAGAAAATAATGGTCGCCGCCTGCGTTGTGCGGGCTTCCTCAAATAAGGCTTCATTGGTATCGAACAGTGACCAGTTTTCAGAAAGCGCAGGCGCTCCTTCCAGTACCGCAATATGGCTCAGAATGCGTTTTTCATCACTGCGCGGCTGAACCACCGTCTCTTCCTGCTGCGCGAGATGCCACTCGTCCCCGACATGGTTGAGGGTAAGCTGCTGTCGGGCGCTCACCCCTTTTTCATTGCACCAGAAAGCAATATCGTATAGATAGCTGTCTGCCTGAGCGCGGATACTGGCCAGGCCATACAGAGAACGGTATTCACTCATTAAAAGTGAAAAAAGCTTGTCATTATTACTGCCTGGGTTAACAACCAATACGGTGCAGTTTTGATTTTTAGCCCAGCGGTTGATTCTTCCCAGCCATTTTTGCAGTTTTTCAGTTTGAATATTTTGCAGGCCATTATTAGAACATTTAAGAATCAGCAAATAGCGTTCGGGAACAATAGAACACTGAATATCGCGGGGTATATAGTATAGACTGTTGGTATCCTCAGGCATGGAAAATAATCGTACTGTCTGGGGTCCACGGTCAGTTTCGAGCCTGATGACAGACTTTGGCTCTTCGCCCATCGTAATGACGGCAACGCGGGAATCCTTACCCTGCGCCGCTATCGTCTGGTTTACCAGACTGATGGCATCAGCATTACGATCCGTATTAACCCACCAGACTCCTCCGACTGGCATGTGGCGCAATTCGTCCCATAATGACTGGATGCCAATAGAAAATATGGAGTCCACGGTGTCCCTCTTTCGTCGAATTTCTATGCCTCTCAGTTTACTAGCGAAAGCGTAGAAATAAACCTAACATTGAAATTAAAGAACATCAGATTTAGCATGTAAATGAAATTTCGTGGGCAGGACGCCTCGCTGCATCTGAATCTTATGATTTTACCCAAAGGGATGAAATAAGAATGCAAAATAACGAACCCGCAACGCCGGTCGATTCAAGCCTGGGTTACACATTCCAAAACGATTTTCTGGCGCTCACGCAGGCCTTTTCTTTGCCAGAAATAGACTACACCGATATTTCCCAGCGGGAACAGTTGGCCGCGGCTATTAAACGCTGGCCGTTATTAGCTGAATTTGCCCAACAACAATAAGGAAGCCATTGATGGCCGTACTAGGATTACAAGGCGTCCGTGGTGGGGTAGGTACAACTTCCGTTACCGCGGCGCTGGCGTGGTCATTGCAGGTATTAGGTGAATCGGTACTGGTCATTGATGCCTGTTCCGATAATTTGTTGCGCATGTCATTCAATGTCGACTTTACGCATTCAAACGGCTGGGGGCGCGCGCTTCTGGACGATAAAGACTGGCGGGATGCGGGTTTACGCTATACCTCCCAGCTCGATTTGCTTCCCTTTGGGCAACTAACCGAAACCGAGCGCGGCAATGAAGCCGCGTTTCAGCGTCTGTTCTCTCGCTTCACCACCGCATTGCAGAGCCTGAAAGAGAAGGGGCACTATCAGTGGATCCTGCTGGACCTGCCGCACGGCGCGGCCTCGCTGACCCGCCAGCTCCTGGCGCAGTGTGACCATGTGCTCTCCATCGCGAACGTGGATGCGAACTGCCATATCCGTCTGCACCAGCAGGCGATGCCCGCGAATGCCCATATTTTGATTAACGATCTGCGCATTGGCAGCCAGATCCAAGACGATCTGTACCAGGTTTGGCTTCAGAGCCAGCGCCGCCTGTTGCCGATGGTTATTCATCGTGACGAAGCGATGGCGGAGTGCCTCGCTTCGAAACAACCGCTTGGGGAATACCGTAGCGATTCGCTGGCGGCAGAAGAGATCCTGACGCTGGCAAACTGGTGTCTGCTGCACTTTGCAAAACGACCGGAGTCTGCCGGGAGTACAGCATGAGTCGCGTTGCCAACTGGTTGCTCATCCCGCCGGTCAGTTCGCGCTTAAGTGAACGCTACCGCCATTACCGCCATCACGGCGCCTCCTCGCTGAGCGCTGCGTCAGGCTGCTTCTGGATGGTTCTGGCGTGGATGTTTCTTCCCCTCGAACATCCTCGCTGGCAGCGTATTCGTGCGCGCCACGACGAGCTCTATCCGCATATCAATCCGGACAGGCCGCGGCCGCTGGATCCGGCGCGCTATCTTATTCAGTCCATCTGGCTACTGGCGACCTCAACGGGCGCGGAGAAAAAAACGTCCCGCTGGCGCAGCTTCGATCGCGTGCAGCACTTGCGCGAGCGCTATCACCAGTGGCTGGATCGGCTGCCCGACCGCGTCGGCGACCGAACGGGTCATCTGGATCACCATAAAGAGCTCGGGCACCTCCACCCGGGCTTGCGCCGTTTTATTCTCGGCGTGGTTGTGGCGTTCTCGCTCATTCTGGCGCTGGTCTGCATTACCCAGCCGTTCAACCCGCTGGCGCAGTTCACCTTCCTGATCCTGCTGTGGGGCGTGGCGCTGCTGGTACGGCGCATTCCTGGGCGTTTCTCGGCCCTGATGCTGATTGTGCTGTCGCTGACCGTCTCCTGCCGCTACATCTGGTGGCGATACACCTCTACCCTGAACTGGGACGATCCGGTCAGCCTGGTGTGTGGGTTAGTTCTGCTGTTTGCGGAGACCTACGCGTGGATCGTGCTGGTGCTGGGTTACTTCCAGGTTATCTGGCCGCTGAACCGACAGCCGGTACCGCTGCCAAAAGATACGACCCAGTGGCCGTCGGTCGATCTCTTCGTGCCGACCTACAACGAAGATCTGTCGGTGGTGAAAAACACCATTTACGCCGCGCTGGGCATCGACTGGCCGAAGGATAAAATCAAAATCTGGATCCTGGACGACGGTGGTCGCGCCGAGTTCCGCCAGTTCGCAGACGAAGTGGGGGTTGAGTACATCGCCCGTACCACCCACGAACACGCGAAAGCCGGCAACATCAACAACGCGCTCAAATATGCCAAAGGGGAGTTTGTCTCCATCTTTGACTGCGACCATGTGCCTACGCGCTCGTTCCTGCAAATGACCATGGGCTGGTTCCTGAAGGAGAAAGCGCTGGCGATGATGCAGACGCCGCACCACTTCTTCTCGCCGGATCCGTTTGAACGTAACCTGGGCCGCTTCCGTAAAACCCCGAACGAAGGCACGCTGTTCTATGGCCTGGTGCAGGACGGAAACGACATGTGGGACGCGACGTTCTTCTGCGGCTCCTGCGCGGTTATCCGCCGTAAGCCACTGGATGAAATCGGCGGTATTGCCGTGGAGACGGTCACGGAAGATGCTCACACCTCCCTGCGTCTGCACCGCCTTGGCTACACCTCTGCCTACATGCGTATTCCGCAGGCGGCGGGGCTGGCTACGGAATCGCTTTCCGCTCATATCGGCCAGCGTATTCGCTGGGCGCGCGGCATGGTACAGATCTTCCGTCTCGATAACCCGCTGATGGGTAAAGGGCTAAAGCTGGCGCAGCGCCTCTGCTACGTCAACGCCATGTTCCACTTCCTGTCGGGCATTCCACGGCTTATCTTCCTCACCGCGCCGCTGGCGTTCCTGCTGCTTCACGCTTACATCATCTACGCTCCCGCGCTGATGATCGCCCTGTTCGTGCTGCCGCACATGGTTCACGCCAGCCTGACGAACTCAAAGATTCAGGGGAAATACCGCCACTCGTTCTGGAGCGAAATCTACGAAACGGTGCTGGCCTGGTACATCGCGCCGCCAACCATGGTGGCGCTAATCAACCCGCATAAAGGGAAATTCAACGTCACCGCGAAGGGCGGGCTGGTGGAAGAGGAGTACGTCGACTGGGTGATCTCCCGGCCGTATATCTTCCTGGTGCTCCTGAACATCGTGGGGGTAATTGCCGGGATCTGGCGCTACTTCTACGGCCCGGAAAACGAAATTCTGACGGTATTTGTGAGCATGGCGTGGGTGTTCTATAACCTGATCATCCTCGGTGGCGCCGTGGCGGTATCGGTGGAAAGTAAACAGGTTCGTCGCGCGCATCGCGTCGAAATCAGCATGCCGGCGGCCATTGCCCGCGAGGATGGCCATCTCTTTTCCTGCACCGTACACGACTTCTCTGATGGCGGTCTGGGCATCAAGATCAACGGCCAGGCGAAGGTGCTGGAGGGGCAGAAGGTCAACTTGCTGCTCAAGCGCGGCCAGCAGGAGTATGTCTTCCCGACGCAGGTTGTACGCGTGAGGGGCAGTGAAGTTGGCCTGCAGCTGATGCCGTTGACCAAAAAGCAACACATTGATTTTGTGCAGTGTACGTTTGCCCGCGCGGATACGTGGGCTCTCTGGCAGGACAGCTTCCCTGAGGATAAGCCTCTGGAAAGCCTGCTGGATATTCTCAAGCTGGGGTTCCGTGGCTATCGTCACCTTGCAGAATTTGCCCCGTCGTCGGTGAAATTAATTTTCCGGTCACTTACTTCGCTGGTTTCCTGGGTCGTGTCGTTCATTCCGCGCCGGCCCGAGCGAGATGAAGCGAAGCAGGCGGACCCGGTTATGGCTCAACAATGATGATAACGCGATGAAAACAAAACTTTCCTGGTTATGTGCAGTGGCAATGGGGATGAGTGCGCTCCCTGCAACAGTGGTTAACGCAGCGCCTGACAACGCGGCGACCACGCCTGCGCCAACGGTGCCTGTCGTCGCGCAGGCGACCGATCCGGTTGTGACTGCGGCGCCGGGGCAGACGGAAAACGTCACCCCGAATCAGCCGACAGCGGGGAATACGCTGCCCGCCGACAGCCCGGTTGTCGGGCAAGTGATGCCCGGCGTGCCCGGGGCCAGCGCGCCGGTAGTGGCGGAAAATACGCCGTCGCGTGATGTGAAGCTGACCTTTGCCCAGATTGCGCCGCCGCCTGGCAGCATGGTGCTGCGCGGTACTAACCCGAACGGCGGCATTGAATTTGGCATGCGAAGCGATGAGCTGGTGTCGAAAGCGATGCTGAACCTGGAATACACGCCATCGCCGTCGCTGCTGCCGGTGCAGTCCCAGCTTAAGGTTTACCTGAACGACGAGCTGATGGAGGTTCTGCCGGTCACCAAAGAGCAGCTGGGTAAGAAAACCCTGGCGCAGGTTCCGATTAACCCGCTGTTTATCACCGACTTTAACCGCGTGCGTCTGGAGTTTGTCGGCCACTACCGCGACGTCTGCGAAAACCCGTCCAGCAGCACGCTGTGGCTGGACGTTGGGCGTAACTCCTCGTTGCAGATGACCTATCAGCCGCTGGCGCTGAAAAACGATCTCTCCGCCTTCCCGGTGCCGTTCTTCGACCCGCGCGATAATCGCCCGCTGAATCTGCCGATGGTCTTTGCCGGCGCGCCGGACGTAACCGAACAGCTGGCGGCGACCATCGTGGCATCGTGGTTCGGCTCCCGCTCCGGCTGGCGCGGACAGAGCTTCCCGGTGATGTACGACAAAATGCCCGACAAAAATGCCATTGTGTTTGCAACCAACGCCAGGCGCCCGGCGTTCCTGCGTGACCATCCGGATGTGAAAGCGCCGACCATCGAGATGATGAGCCACCCGGACAACCCGTACGTGAAGCTGCTGGTGGTCTTCGGGCGTGACGAAAAAGATCTGGTGCAGGCCGCGAAGGGCATTGCCCAGGGAAATATCCTGTTCCGCGGTAACAGCGTCGTGGTGGATGAGGTGAAACCGCTGCTGGCGCGTAAGCCTTACGATGCGCCGAACTGGGTGCGCACCGACCGCGCGATCACCTTCGGCGAGCTGAAAACCTATGAAGAGCAGCTGCAGTCAACCGGGCTGGAACCTTCTCCGGTGAGCCTGTCTCTGAACCTGCCGCCGGATCTGTATCTGCTGCGCACCAACGGTATCGATATCAACCTGAACTACCGATACACCGCGCCGCCAACCAAAGACAGCTCGCGCATGGATATCAGCCTTAACAACCAGTTCCTGCAATCGTTCAGCCTGGCCAGTAACCAGGAGACAAACCGGTTGATGCTGCGTCTGCCGGTGCTGCAGGGGCTGCTGGACGGTAAAACCGATGTCTCTATCCCGGCGCTGAAGCTGGGGGCGATAAACCAGCTGCGGTTTAACTTCCAGTATATGAACCCGATGCCGGGCGGTTCGGTGGAAAACTGTATTACCTTCCAGCCGGTGCAAAATCACGTGGTGATTGGCGATGATTCCACCATCGACTTCTCGAAGTACTACCACTTTATTGCGATGCCGGATCTGCGTGCGTTTGCTAACGCCAGCTTCCCGTTCAGCCGCATGGCGGATCTCTCTGAATCGATTGTTGTAATGCCAAAAGCGGCCAACGAAGGTCAGGTTGCCACCCTGCTCGACACCATGGGCACCGTCGGGGCGCAAACCGGCCTGCCGGCCATTAACGTGACGGTGACGGATGACGGTAGTCAGATCCAGGACAAAGACGCCGATATCATGGTCATCGGCAACATCCCGGACAAGCTGAAAGACGAGAAGCGCGTCGATCTGCTGGTGCAGGCGGCCCAGTCCTGGGTCAACACCCCGCTGCGCCAGACCGAGTTCCCGAGCATCATGCCGGACAGCGGCGATCGTCAGGCCAATATCAAGACGACCGTAAGCTCAACGGGCCCGATGGCCGCGATTGTTGGCTTCCAGTCTCCGTACAACGACCAGCGCAGCGTTATCGCCCTGCTGGCGGACAGCCCGCGCGGGTATGAACTGCTCAACGAGGCCATGAACGACAGCGGTAAACGAGCGGCAATGTTCGGTTCCGTCTCGGTTATTCGTGAGTCGGGCGTCAACAGCCTGCGCGTGGGGGATGTTTACTATGTGGGCCATCTGCCGTGGTTCGAGCGTCTGTGGTACGCCCTCTCTAACCATCCGGTGCTACTGGCCGTGCTGGCTGCGCTCAGCGTGGTACTGCTGGCCTGGGTGCTGTGGCGTCTGCTGCGGATCATCAGCCGCCGTCGACTTAACCCGGACCATGAGTAAGCTGTGATGAAAGTCTTTCGCGGATGTGTACTGGCTGCATTGATGCTGGCGACGACGACGCTTCACGCCGCCTGTAACTGGCCTGCATGGGAGACGTTTAAAAAGGATTACATGAGCGAAAGCGGGCGCGTGATCGACCCCAGCGACGCACGCAAAATCACCACCTCCGAAGGGCAAAGCTACGGTCTGTTCTTTGCCCTTGCCGCAAACGACCGCAACGCGTTCGATCTGCTGCTGACGTGGACGCGTGATAACCTCGCCGGAGGGGATTTAGCGCAACAACTCCCTGCCTGGCTGTGGGGGAAAAAGGATGAAGAAACCTGGGCGGTTATCGACGATAACTCTGCGTCTGATGCGGATATCTGGATTGCCTGGTCGCTGCTGGAAGCCGGGCGGCTGTGGAACAATCCCGATTACACCCGCACGGGTAAGGCGCTGTTAACGCGCATTGCCCGCGAGGAGGTGGTGAAGGTGCCTGGGCTGGGCTCTATGCTTTTACCGGGTAAGGTTGGTTTTGTCGACGAGAACGTCTGGCGCTTCAACCCCAGCTACCTGCCGCCGCAGCTTGCGGGCTATTTTACCCGTTTTGGCGCCCCGTGGACGACGCTACGCGAAACCAACCTGCGCCTGCTGCTGGAGACCGCGCCAAAAGGCTTTTCCCCTAACTGGGTGAAATACCAGAAAAAGGGCGGCTGGCAGCTGAAGCAGGATCCGACCCTGATCGGCAGCTACGATGCGATTCGCGTCTATCTCTGGGTGGGGATGATGAACGATAACGATCCGCAAAAAGCCCGGCTTCTGGCGCGTTTCAAGCCCATGGCGACCACGACAATCAGGCAAGGCTTGCCGCCGGAGAAAGTGGATGCGGCAACGGGGAAACGCACCGGCGACGGGCCGGTAGGGTTCTCTGCCTCGCTGCTTCCGTTCTTACAAAACCGGGACGCGCAGGCGGTGCAGCGTCAGCGCGTCGCCGATCGTTTTCCCGATAACAATGCCTATTACAGTTACGTTCTGACCCTGTTCGGACAAGGGTGGGATGAGCATCGTTTTCGCTTCACCGCGCAAGGTGAATTAATACCGGACTGGGGTCAGGAATGCGCACGTTCACAATAAATCTACTCACCTTATCGCTTGGCCTGGCGCTGATGCCCCTGGCCCAGGCCGCCAACTCCCCGCAGCAGAGACAGCTGCTGGAACAGGTCCGTCTGGGCGAATCCACGCAGCGCGAAGATCTGGTGCGTCAGTCGCTTTATCGCCTCGAGCTTATCGACCCCAACAACCCGGATGTTATTGCCGCGCGCTTCCGCTACCTGTTACGGCAGGGCGATACGGCGGGCGCGCAAAAAGAGCTGGATCGCCTGAAAGGGATGGCGCCAGACTCGGGCGTGTACCAGTCCTCCCGTAATACCATGCTGCTCTCCACGCCGGAGGGGCGTCAGGCCCTACAGCAGGCTCGCCTGCTTGCCACCACTGGCCATACGCAGGAAGCCATTGCCGCGTACGACAAACTGTTTGACGGTAATCCGCCTACCGGCGAGATCGCGACAGAGTACTGGAACGTGGTGGCGAAAGAGCCTGCCCGCCGTAATTCGGCCATAGGCCAGCTTAAAAACATTAACGCCAGCAGCCCGGGCAACGCTCAGCTACAGGCTTCGCTGGCGCAGCTTCTGTTCGAGGACGGACGCCGCGATGAAGGGTTTGCGGTGTTGCAGGAGATGGCTAAATCAAACAATGGCCGCAGCCAGGCGTCGGATATGTGGTACCAGCAGATCAAGGATCTGCCGGCCAGCAGCGCCAGCGTGACTGCACTGCAAAAATACCTGAGCGTGTTCAGCGATGGCGAAAACGTGACGGCAGCGCGCGCCCAGCTTGAAGCGCAGCAAAAACAGCTCGCCGATCCGGCGTTCCGCGCGAAAGCCGAAGGGTTAGCCGCGGTGGATGCCGGGCAGGGCAGCAAAGCGGTGGCCGAGCTGCAAAAAGCGGTCAGCGCCAACCACGCCGACAGTGAAGCCGTCGGCGCGCTGGGGCAGGCCTATTCACAAAAAGGCGATCGCGCCCGCGCGGTGGCGCAGTTTGAAAAGGCGATCGCTCTCGATCCCCAGAGCGAAAATCGCGGGAAATGGGACAGCCTGCTGAAGGTCAACCGGTACTGGCTGCTGATCCAGCAGGGTGATAACGCCCTGAAGGCCAACAACCCGGCTCAGGCGGAACGCTATTACCAGCAGGCGCGCAGCGTCGATAACGCGGACAGCTACGCGGTGCTGGGGCTGGGTGACGCGGCGGCGGCGCGTAAAGATAACGACGCGGCCGAACGCTATTACCGCCAGGCGTTGCGCATGGACAGCGGCAACAGCAACGCGGTGCGCGGCCTTGCCAATATTTATCGCGCGCAGTCCCCGGAGAAAGCGACACAGTTTATTCAGTCTCTCTCTGCCAGCCAGCGCCGCAGCATTGATGATATTGAACGCAGCCTGACGAACGAGCAGCTCTCGGCCCAGGCTGAACGGCTGGAAAGCCAGGGGAAATATGCCCAGGCCGCAGAAATTCAGCGCCGCCGCCTTGCGCTTTCGCCGGGCGACGTGTGGATCACCTACCGTCTGTCGCGCGATCTCTACAGCGCGGGCCAGCGCAGCCAGGCGGATAACCTTATGCGCCAGCTGGCAAGCCAGAAGCCGGGCGATCCGGAGCAGGTGTACGCCAGCGGCCTTTACCTGTCCGGTAACGATCGGGACCGTGCCGCGCTGGCACATCTCAATACGCTGCCGCGCGACAGGTGGAACGGTAATATCCAGGAGCTGGCGGAACGTCTGCAAAGCAATCAGGTGCTGGAAACCGCTAACCGCCTGCGCGACAGCGGTAAAGAGCAGGAGGCGGAAGCGCTGCTTCGCCAGCAGCCTGCCTCCACCCGTATCGACCTGACGCTGGCGGACTGGGCGGAACAGCGTGGCGATCGCGACGCCGCGAAAAACGCCTACAGCACCGTCCTGCAACGCGAACCGCAGAACGAAGACGCTATTCTCGGCCTGACCGAAGTGTATATTGCGCAGGGCAACAAGGATGCGGCGCGCGCGACGCTGGCGACGCTGCCTGCGGAACAAAACGGCGAACCGCTCTCCATCAATATGCAGCGCCGGCTTGCCATGGCGCAGGCAGGCCTGGGCGATTCGGCCGCAGCAGAAAAGACCTTCAACGCCATTCTTCCTCAGGCAAAGTCGCAGCCGCCTTCTATGGAGAGCGCGCTGGTGGTGCGTGATGCCGCCCGTTTCCAGGCACAAACCGGTCGGCCTCAGCAGGCGCTGGACACATATAAAGACGCGATGGTCTCCTCGGGCATTACCACGACCCGCCCGTCCGATAACGACAGCTTTACGCGCCTGACGCGTAACGATGAAAAAGATGACTGGCTGAAGCGCGGCGTGCGCAGCGATGCGGGCGAGCTTTACCGTCAGCAGGATCTTAACGTCACGCTGCAACACGATTACTGGGGATCCAGCGGTACGGGAGGGTATTCCGACCTTAAAGCGCACACCACAATGCTTCAGGTTGACGCGCCGCTGTCGGACGGTCGAATGTTCTTCCGTAGCGATCTGGTCAATATGAATGCCGGCTCCTTTGATACGGACAACGGCACCTACGATCCAACGTGGGGTACCTGCGCCGAAACGCCATGTCGCGGAAGCACGAATCAGTCGGCCAACGGCGCCAGCGTGGCCGTCGGCTGGCAGAATAACACCTGGGCGTGGGATATCGGTACCACGCCGATGGGCTTCAACGTTGTGGACGTGGTGGGTAGCCTGAGCTACAGCAACGATGTAGGGCCGATTGGCTACACCCTGAACGCCCATCGTCGTCCGGTTTCCAGCTCCGTGCTGGCGTTTGCCGGGCAAAAAGATCCCAATACCGATACCATCTGGGGCGGCGTGCGCGCTACCGGCGGCGGCGTGAGCGTGAGCTATGATAAAGGCGAAGCTAACGGTATCTGGTCAAGCCTGAGCGCCGACAGCCTGACCGGGAAGCATGTGGAAGATAACTGGCGCGTCCGCTGGATGACCGGCTACTACTACAAGCTCATCAACAAAAACAATGAGCGCCTGACGGTCGGCGTGTCGAACATGCTGTGGCACTATGATAAAGACTTAAGCGGTTATTCGCTGGGTCAGGGCGGCTACTACAGTCCTCAGGAGTATGTATCCTTCGCCTTACCGGTGAACTGGCGCAAACGCACGGAGAACTGGTCATGGGAGCTGGGTGGCTCCGTCTCCTGGTCCCATTCAAAAACAAAAGATGTGATGCGTTATCCGCTGCAGGGACTGATCCCCGACAATGAGCCAGGCCGTTATACCGATAAAGGGGTGATGGAAACCGGCAGCAGCTCGTCGGGCACCGGTTATACCGCGAGGGCGATTGTTGAGCGCCGCGTGACGTCCAACTGGTTTGTGGGTCTGGGCGTCGATATTCAGGAAGCGAAAGATTATACCCCGAGCCACGCGCTGCTCTATGTGCGCTATTCTGCCGCGGGCTGGCAGGGTGATATGGACTTACCGCCGGAACCGCTGGTGCCTTATGCAGACTGGTAATCGGATTTTCTCTTAATCTAATTGTAAGTCTCTCTTAAAAGTCCAGCTATCGGGTATACTCGGGCGCACCAGGTTTACACCCTGGTGCGCCCTGCGCTTCGAGTTTTGTGGAGAGTCATTTTGCGTGTCAGCCGTTCCTTAACGATCAAACAGATGGCGATGGTGTCTGCCGTCACAATGCTGTTTGTCTTCATCTTCTGCGTTATTTTGCTGTTTCATTCCGTACAGCAGAATCGCTATAACACGGCCTCGCAACTGGAAAGTATCGCCCGCTCGGTGCGGGAACCGCTGTCAGCCTCGATCCTGAAAGGGGATATTCCCGAGGCGGAATCTATTCTGAAACGCATCCAGCCCGCCGGTATCGTAAGCCGCGCAGACGTCGTGCTGCCTAACCAGTTCCAGGCGCTGCGGATGAGTTTTATTCCTGAGCGCCCCGTCCCGATGATGGTGATGCGCATGTTTGAGCTGCCGGTGCAGATTTCGCTGCCTCTCTATTCACTGGAAAGGCCTGCCAACCCGCAGCCGCTGGCGTATCTGGTGTTACAGGCGGACTCGTACCGCATGTATAAATTCGTCATGAGCTGGGTTGCTACGTTAGTAACTACTTACTTACTTTTGACGTTAATGCTGAGCGTGGCGCTGACGTGGTGTATCAACCGGCTGATTGTGCATCCCCTGCGCCGCATCGCCCGTGAGCTGAACGATCTCTCCCCGCAGGAGCACGTCGGGCATCAGCTTGCCCTGCCGCGCCTTCACCACGACGATGAAATCGGCATGCTGGTCCGGAGTTACAATATCAACCAGCAGCGCGTTCTGCGCCAGCAGGAAGAGCTGAGCAACAACGCCACCCGCTTCCCGGTTTCAGACCTGCCAAACAAAGCGTTTTTGATGGCCTTGCTGGAGCAGATCGTGGCCCGCCAGCAGACCACCGCGCTGATGGTGATAGCCTGCGAAACCTTGCAGGACACGGCAGGCGTGCTGAAAGAGAGCCAGCGCGAGATGCTGCTGCTGACGCTGGTGGAAAAAGTGAAATCAGTGCTGTCGCCGCGGATGGTGCTCACCCAGGTGAGCGGCTATGACCTGGTGGTTATTGCTCACGGTGTAAAAGAGCCGTGGCACGCCATCACGCTAGGTCAGCAAGTACTCACTGTCATTAATGAGCGGCTGCCCGTGCAGGGTATCCAGCTTCGCCCGAGCGCCAGCATCGGCATTGCGATGTACTACGGTGGCCTCACCGCCGAGCAGCTGTACCGTCGCGCTTTCTCGGCGGCGTTTACCGCGCGCCGTAAAGGGAAAAATCAGATCCAGTTCTTTGACCCGGAGCAGATGGAAAAAGCCCAGCAGCGCCTGACGGAAGAGAGCGACATTCTGACGGCGATGGACAATCGCCAGTTTGCGCTCTGGCTACAGCCGCAGGTGAATTTGAGCACGGGCGAAGTAACCAGCGCCGAAGCGTTGCTGCGTATGCAGCAGCCGGATGGCGCGTGGGAGCTGCCTGAAGGCATGATCGAGCGTATCGAGTCCTGCGGCCTGATGGTGACCGTGGGTTACTGGGTGCTGGAAGAGTCGTGCCGCCAGCTCGCGGCCTGGCAGCAGCGGGGGATCACTCTGCCGCTGTCGGTGAATCTTTCTGCGCTACAGCTGATGCATCCGACCATGGTGTCGGAGATGCTGGAGCTGATCCAGCGCTACCGCATTCAGCCAGACACGCTAATTCTGGAAGTCACCGAGAGCCGTTGTATCGACGATCCTGACGACGCCGTCGCCATTCTGAAACCGCTGCGCAACGCCGGGATCCGCATTGCACTGGACGATTTTGGTATGGGCTATTCAGGCCTGCGCCAGCTTCAGCACATGAAGGCCCTGCCGGTGGACGTCCTGAAAATCGACAAAACCTTCGTTGAGGGATTACCGGAAGACAGCAGCCTGGTGCAGGCCATTATCCAGATGGCGCACAGCCTGAACCTGCACGTGATTGCCGAAGGTATTGAAACCGAAGCCCAGCGCGAGTGGCTGGCTGCGGCGGGCGTTAAGAGCGGGCAGGGCTTCCTGTTTGCCCGCGCCGTGCCGTCGGATATTTTCGAACAACGCTATCTCGCCGATGCCGGCAATAACGCAAAAGTGTAATTTTGTTGCTGGCTTGTGCGAGCCAGCTCAAAGTTCTTAACATTTGTGTTTCAAATTTGAACCTCGTTTATTTCTGTCCTGTTATGTGGGTGTTATTTTAAAGCCGCAGGTTAACCATAACCTTACAAAACCTGTGGTTTTTCTTTTCAAGGACACCCTATGAAAACCTCACTCTTTAAAAGTCTTTACTTCCAGGTCCTGACAGCCATCGCAATCGGTATTTTGCTCGGTCACTACTACCCGGAACTGGGCGCGCAGATGAAGCCGCTCGGCGACGCGTTCGTTAAGCTGATTAAAATGATTATCGCGCCGGTAATTTTCTGTACCGTGGTGACCGGTATCGCCGGCATGGAAAGCATGAAGGCGGTCGGTCGTACGGGGGCAGTCGCCCTGCTGTACTTCGAGATTGTCAGTACCATCGCGCTGATTATCGGCCTGATTATCGTTAACGTGGTGCAGCCTGGCGCGGGCATGAACGTTGATCCGGCCACGCTGGATGCGAAGGCGGTGGCGGTTTACGCTGAACAGGCGAAAGATCAGGGGATTGTCGCCTTCCTGCTGGACGTTATTCCGAGCAGCGTCATCGGCGCGTTCGCGAGCGGAAACATCCTTCAGGTGCTGCTGTTTGCCGTGCTGTTTGGCTTTGCCCTGCATCGCCTGGGCAGCAAAGGCCAGCTGATTTTTAACGTCATTGAAAGCTTCTCGCAGGTTATCTTCGGCATCATCAATATGATCATGCGTCTGGCCCCGATTGGCGCATTCGGCGCAATGGCCTTCACCATCGGTAAATACGGCGTCGGCACGCTGGTACAGCTGGGCCAGCTGATTATCTGCTTCTACATCACCTGTATTCTGTTTGTGGTCGTGGTTCTCGGCTCCATCGCCCGCGCGACCGGCTTCAGCATCTTCAAATTTATCCGCTACATTCGCGAGGAGCTGCTGATTGTTCTCGGCACGTCCTCCTCTGAGTCCGCGCTGCCGCGCATGCTCGATAAAATGGAAAAGCTGGGCTGCCGTAAGTCGGTGGTGGGGCTGGTTATTCCTACGGGCTACTCGTTTAACCTGGACGGTACCTCCATATACCTGACCATGGCGGCGGTCTTTATCGCCCAGGCCACCAACAGCCACATGGATATCTTCCATCAGATTACGCTGCTGGTGGTGCTCCTGCTCTCCTCGAAAGGGGCTGCGGGGGTTACGGGAAGCGGATTTATCGTGCTGGCAGCGACCATCTCTGCGGTTGGCCATCTGCCGGTGGCGGGCCTGGCCCTGATTCTGGGTATTGACCGCTTTATGTCTGAAGCCCGCGCGTTAACCAACCTGATCGGCAACGGCGTGGCGACGGTGGTGGTAGCGAAATGGGTGAAAGAGCTGGATCACAAGAAGCTCAACGATACGTTAAATAATCGTCCTTCTGAGGACAAAACCCCCGGTTTATCCTCTTAATCCCTCATAAATGCCCGTATTCCCTTGTGGGGATGCGGGCACCTGCGCATAATAACCGCTCATACCTGTCATAATTCGACAAGATTTTTTTTGGGTATATTTCGCTTCCGTCCGTGACGTTTAGCCGAACACGCTGTCTAATCGGATGTTTTCATCGTCATATTTGAGTGCTCACGTCGCGAGACACTCTCTTTAACCAGGAATGTTGATCAGGGGTTCACATGCAGGGCACAAAAATTCGACTCTTAACCGGCGGTTTGCTGATGATGGCAGCAGCCAGTTATGTGCAGGCAGATGCGCTCCAGCCAGACCCGGCCTGGCAACAGGGAACACTGGCGAACGGGTTCCAGTGGCAGGTATTAGCCACTCCGCAACGTCCGAGCGATCGCATCGAAATTCGTCTTTCTGTGAATACCGGCTCCCTCACTGAAAGCACCCAGCAGACCGGCTTAAGCCATTTTATTCCTCGACTGGCGCTCACCCAGAGCGGCAGTTTGCAGGCGGTTCAGGTGCGTTCGCTATGGCAACAGGCCATCGATCCTAAACGCCCGCTGCCGCCGGCTGTTGTCTCCTACGACTACACCATGTTTAACCTGAGCCTGCCTAACAACCGTAACGATCTGCTTAAAGAAGCGCTCACCTACCTTTCCGATGCAACCGGCAAACTGGCAATCACGCCCGAAACCGTTAACTATGCGCTGAGCAACAGCGACATGGTGGCAACCTGGCCCGTGGATACCAAAGAAGGCTGGTGGCGCTACCGCCTGAAAGGCTCAACGCTGCTTGGGCATGACCCGGCAGAGCCGCTGAAGCAGCCGGTTGATGCCGGGCAGGTAAAATCGTTCTACCAGCAGTGGTATACCCCGGACGCCATGACCCTGATTGTGGTCGGCAACGTGGACAGCCGTGCGGTAATCGAGCAAATCAACAAAGCGTTTGGCGACCTGAAAGGGAAGCGTGAAACCCCGGCTCCTGTTCCAACGCTCTCTCCGCTGCGCCCTGAAGCGGTCAGTATCATGACCGATACGGTGCGTCAGGATCGTCTTTCGATGATGTGGGATACCGCCTGGCAGCCGATCCGCGAGTCCTCGGCGCTGCTGCGTTACTGGCGCGCGGACCTGGCGCGTGAAGCGCTGTTCTGGCACGTTCAGCAGACGCTCAGCAAGAACAACGTGAAAGATATTGGCCTCGGCTTTGACTGCCGCGTGCTGTTCCAGCGCGCGCAGTGCGCCATTAACGTGGAGTCGCCGGGCGATAAGCTGAACGCGAATCTCGCCGTGGTGGCAAAAGAGCTGGCAAAAGTGCGGAAAGAGGGGCTGTCTGAAGAGGAGTTTAACGCGCTGGTCGCGCAGAAATCCCTCGAATTGCAGAAGCTGTTCGCCACCTATGCCCGCGCCGATACCGATATCTTAATCAGCCAGCGCATTCGTTCCCTGCAGAATCAGGTTGTGGATATCGCGCCGGAACAGTATCAGAAGCTGCGTCAGGACTTCCTCAGCGGGCTGACCGTTGAAATGCTGAATCAGGATCTGCGTCAGCAGCTCTCGCAGGATATGGCGTTGATTCTGCTACAGCCGAAAGGTGAGCCTGAGTATGACATGAAGGAGCTGAAGGCGACCTGGAGCGCCATTATGGCAACCGCGCCGCAGCCAGCACAGGCGGCGGATGATTTGCACCAGGACGCGAGCGATATTCCGCAGGGTCAGTAAGGCCCGAGGTTCTTTATTCCCTCTCCCTATGGGAGAGGGTTAGGAAGTGCTTAAGCAGGCATCGCCTCGCGCGGAATAATCGCTCCGCGATACTGAATCACCGTGCTGGCCGTTAAATGGCCACGCTGCGCCGCCGCTTCCGGCGTTCCGCCCGTCAGACGTACCGCCAGATAGCCCGCGCTGAAAGAATCTCCCGCCGCGGTGGTATCTATCACTTTCTCTTTCGCCAGCTTCACCGCCGGGACCTCTATTACGGCTTCACCCGCAACCGCCACCAGGCAAGAGTCTGCCCCGCGCTTGATCACCACTTCGCTGACCCCGGCGGCCTGCGTCCGGGCAATCACCTCATCAACCGGTTTTTCGCCCCACAGCGCGTCTTCGTCGTCCAGCGTCAGGAAGGCGATATCGGTGCATTCCAGCATCTGCTGGTAGACCTGCTGCGTCTCTTCGCGGCTGGCCCACAGGCGCGGGCGGTAGTTGTTGTCGAAAATCACCTTACCGCCATTGGCGCGACATTCGCGCAGCAGTGACAGCAGCTTCTCACGGCTCTCCTGGCTCAGGATCGCGAGGCTGATCCCGCTCAGGTAGAGGTAGTCAAAGGTGGCCAGTTCTTCGCAAATCGCCGCGGCGGCATCGCTTTCCAGCCAGAATTTGGCGGCCGCCTCGTTGCGCCAGTAGTAGAAGGTCCGCTCGCCGGTGCTGTCGGTTTCGATGTAGTACAGGCCCGGCAGACGGTTTTCCATGCGCTGGATCAGCGACGTATTAACGTTTTCACCCTGCCAGGCTTCCAGCATCTGCTGGCTGAAGCTGTCCGTTCCCAACGCGGTAACGTAGTTCACGCTTAGCGCGTCGGGAGCAACCTGACGGGCAATATAGACGGAGGTGTTCAATGTATCGCCACCAAAACCGCGGCTGACTTCCGCGCCTTTCTGGGACAGCTCAATCATGCATTCGCCAATCACGGCAATTTTTTTAGACATAGTCGTGAACCTGAACAGAGTAATTAAAGGTAGTGTGCGCTGTGTGTTTTTTACGGTCAACCATATTAAAACGACGTTCCATTATTTTTTTTGAGCCAGCGCGTGTTCCGGTACATTTCTGTCATCTTAATTTCATTTTCCCGGTGAATTGAACATAAAGTTCTCACCTGGTGGGCCGATAACTCAGTGACGAGTCCAGAAAGGCTATCCCCACACAACAGGACATCCGAAATGAAGTCAGAGCAGGTTATCCAGCGGCTGAGCACTACGCCTGAGGCAAGTATTGAGAACTTGCAGGAGCATCGCTACTGGCTGCAATGTGAGCGAGCGTATACCTATCAGCCCATCTACCGTACCGACGGTCGGTTAATGGCGATTGAGGTATTAACGGTCGTCACGCACCCCTCGAATCCGTCACAGCGCATCGCGCCGGACCGCTATTTTGCGGAGGTAGCCGTGCGTCAGCGCATCGACGTGCTGGAAGAGCAGCTGAGAATGCTGGCGACGAAGCGGGCCTTCTTTGAGCAGCACGGTATTCTGGCATCGGTGAACGTGGATGGCCCAACCCTGATGGCGTTACGTCAGAACGCGGCGTTGCAGGCCCTGATTGCCACCCTGCCGTGGATGCGGTTCGAGCTGGTGGAGCATGTTCGCCTGCCGCAGGACTCCTCGTTTGCCTCGATGTGTGAATTTGGCCCGCTGTGGCTGGATGACTTCGGTACCGGTATGGCGAACTTCTCGGCCCTGAGCGAAGTGCGTTATGACTACATCAAAGTGGCCCGCGATCTGTTCATTATGCTGCGCCAGACGCCGGAGGGACGAAACCTGTTTACGCTGCTCTTGCAGCTGATGAACCGCTATTGCCAGGGCGTCATTGTGGAAGGCGTTGAAACGCTGGAAGAGTGGCGCGACGTGCAAAATTCTCCGGCGGCGGCGGCTCAGGGCTATTTCCTCTCTCGCCCGGTGCCTATGGATACCCTGGAAAAGGTAATAACCACGCTCTGATCTGCCCGCTTCCCTTTGTCTGAACTATAGTTTTAGAGGCAAGTTCATCAGGAAAGGGGACAACAATGACAAAAACAACCAGGGTGATTTCCTGGACCGCAGGGATTTTCTTGTTGCTGATTGTGGTCGCAATCATCATTATCGCCACGTTTGACTGGAACCGTCTCAAACCGACCATCAACCAGAAAGTCTCAACCGAGCTGAACCGCCCCTTTGCAATACGTGGCGATTTGGGCGTCGTGTGGGAGCGCCAGAAAGAGGAAACCGGCTGGCGAAGCTGGGTGCCCTGGCCGCACGTTCACGCCGACGACATTATTCTTGGTAACCCGCCGGATATCCCTGAAATCACCATGATCCACCTGCCGCGCGTGGAAGCCACGCTGGCGCCGCTGGCGCTGTTAACCAAAACGGTCTATCTGCCGTGGATCAAACTCCAGCAGCCCGACGCGCGGCTGATTCGCCTTTCAGAGAAAAACAACAACTGGACGTTCGATCTCGCCAGCAGCGGCGATAAAGATCCGAACGCGCAGCCATCTTCGTGGTCTTTCCGCCTCGACAACATCCTGTTCGATCGGGGGCGGATCGCCATTGATGACAAGGTGAGCAAGGCTGACGTGGAGATCCTCGTCGATCCGCTGGGTAAACCGCTGCCGTTCAGCGAGGTGACGGGCAGCAAAGCTAAAGGCGATAGCGGCAAAGCGGGGGATTACGTTTTCGGCCTGACGGCGAAAGGGCGTTACAACGGCCAGCCGCTGACCGGTAAGGGCAAAATTGGCGGCATGCTGGCGCTCCGGAGCGAGGGCACGCCGTTCCCGGTGCAGGCCGACTTCCGCTCCGGTAATACCCGCGTGGCGTTCGTGGGCACGGTAAACGACCCGATGAACATGGGGGGCGTCGATCTTCAGCTCAAGTTTGCCGGTGACTCGCTGGGTGAACTGTATGAACTGACCGGCGTACTGCTGCCGGACACCCCGCCGTTTGAAACGGACGGGCATCTGGTTGCCAAAATCGACACCGAAAAATCGTCCGTCTTTGACTATCGGGATTTTAACGGACGCATTGGCGACAGCGATATTCACGGCACGCTGACCTACACCACCGGAAAACCGCGACCAAAGCTGGAAGGTGACGTTGAATCCCGTCAGCTGCGTCTGGCCGACCTTGGCCCGCTGATTGGCGTGGATTCAGGTAAAGGCACCCGGTCAAAAGAGGTCAAAAAGGACGTCCAGCCCGCGGGTAAAGTGCTGCCGAATGACCGCTTCGAAACCGACAAGTGGGACGTGATGGATGCGGACGTGCGCTTCAAGGGGCGTAAAATTGAGCACGGCAGCACGCTGCCGCTGAGCAACCTCTCGACCCATATCATCCTGAAAAACGCCGACCTGCGCCTGCAGCCGCTGAAGTTTGGCATGGCGGGCGGCACCATCTCATCGAACATCCACCTGGAGGGCGATAAAAAGCCGATGCAGGGACGGGCGGAGATCCAGGCGCGTCGTCTGAAGCTGAAGGAGCTGATGCCGGACGTGGAGCTGATGCAGAAAACCCTCGGCGAGATGAACGGCGACGCAGACATTCGCGGTACGGGTAACTCCGTGGCGGCTCTGCTGGGTAACGGCAATGGCAACCTGAAGCTGCTTATGAACGACGGGCTGGTGAGCCGTAACCTGATGGAGATCCTGGGGCTTAACGTCGGGAACTTTATCGTCGGGCAAATCTTCGGTGACGACGAGGTGCGGGTCAACTGTGCGGCGGCAAACGTGGATCTGGTAAACGGCGTGGCGCGTCCGCAGATATTCGCCTTCGACACGGAAAACGCGGTCATAAACGTCACCGGCACGGCCAGCATGGCGTCCGAGCAGCTGGATTTAACCATCGATCCTGAAAGCAAGGGCATTCGCATTATCACCCTGCGCTCGCCGCTGTACGTGCGCGGAAGCTTCAGCGATCCGCAGGCGGGCGTGAAGGCCGGGCCGCTGATTGCCCGGGGCGCGGTTGCCGCAGCGCTCGCCACGCTGGTGACGCCAGCGGCGGCGCTGCTGGCGCTGATTTCACCGTCAGAAGGCGAAGCGAATCAGTGTCGGACGATTTTGTCTCAGATGAAGAAGTAGCCCCGTTTCCCCCTCTCCCTGTGGGAGAGGGCCGGGGTGAGGGCATCAGGCCGCAGTGAATTACAGCGCCTGATGCTTCGTTTCGTGCGTCAGCAGCAGCGCAATCAGCGTCAGCGCTGCCATGGCTGCCAGATAGACGCCCACATAGAACAGGCCATAGTTCGCCTGGAGCCAGGTGGCGATATACGGTGCCACAGAGGCGCCCAGTATTGACGAAACGTTATACGAGAACGACGCGCCGGTATAACGCACTTCGGTCGGGAACAGCTCCGGGAGCAGCGCACCCATCGGGCCGAAGGTCAGCCCCATCAGGCTCAGGCCAATCAGCAGATATGCCATCACCAGCGCAGGGCTACCTGAACCCAGCAGCGGCGGGAAGACAAACAGCGCGAACAGGATAATCAGCGTGGTGATGACGATCATGCTCGAACGACGGCCAAACTTATCCGCCAGCAGGCCCGCGATGGGCACCATCACGCCAAACCCGATGACCGCCATCATCAGCATCCACAGCACCTCGTTACGCGGCAGGCCCAGCCCAACCGGCGCCGCGGCGGTACTGTAGGTCATTGAGTAAACGGTCATAATGTAGAACAGCGTGTAGGTCGCGAGCATGATAAACGTGCCCAGAACGGTCACGCGGACGTGTTTGGTCAGCAGCGTACCCAGCGGGACCTTGACCTGCTTTTTCGCCGCGGCAACTTTTGCAAAAACCGGCGTCTCGTGCAGCGATACGCGCACGTACAGGCCAATCAGAACAAGGACAGCAGAGAAGACAAACGGAATACGCCAGCCCCAGCTCATGAACTGTTCATCCGTCAGTAGCCAGGAGAGCAGCAGGAACGTGCCGTTAGCGAAGAAGAAGCCAATCGGTGCGCCCAGCTGTGGGAATGAGCCGTACAGGGCACGCTTGCGCGCCGGGGCGTTCTCGGTGGCCAGCAGCGCCGCGCCGCCCCATTCACCGCCCAGGCCAAGTCCCTGACCAAAGCGCGCCAGCGCCAGCAGCACCGGCGCCAGAATGCCGATGGTTTCATAGGTCGGCAGCAGGCCGATGGCGACCGTGGAGATCCCCATGGTCAGCAGCGAGGCAACCAGCGTCACCTTACGCCCGACGCGATCCCCAAAGTGGCCAAAGACCGCTGAACCAATCGGACGCGCAACGAAGGCGATAGCAAAGGTGGCTAAAGACTGTAGCGTAGCGGCCGTCGGGTCGCCCTGTGGAAAGAAAATATGCGGAAAGACAATAACCGCAGCGGTGGCATAAATGTAAAAGTCGAAGAACTCAATGGCGGTGCCAATCAGCGATGCGACGACGACTTTATTGCGCGAGTTGACCGGAACGTGTTCCGCCCCTTCGTTAAGTGTGGTGGCTGTTGCTTGCATAATATTTTCTTATTTTTGGACGAACGAAGGGCCATATTAGGCACAGCAAAAGCGACATTTCAATCTGTAACAAAGGCGCGAGATGGTTATAAAAGCAACAAAAAGCGGATAATTTTCAGACCAGCCAAAACACTTCCATGAAATGCTTCACACTTTTTAAATATCAGTCATTAAAACTGGTTTTGAGTTAAATAAAAGTTACGGTCTGGATTTATATGCTGAAATGATGAATCGGGCTGAAATATCAGCCCGGAAGCAGATCAGTGATGGGTTTTTCCCGGCATGCGCGGGTCATCTTTATACTCGGCCGTGGCGATCCACGCGGCGCAGAACAGCGTCAGGCGGGCGAAGAAATAGAAGAAGGCCATCAGCCCCAGCACCGAACCAAAAGCCGCACCGGAGGGGGACTTCACCAGCGACGGTAGCGTATAGGTCATCACGATTTTGATCGCCTCAAAGCCGATGGCGGCAATCAGCGTCCCGCGGATCAGCGCCTTTTTGCGCGGACGATGGCGCGGCAAACGCCAGAAGATCCAGAAGAACAGCAGATAGTTAGCAAAGATGGAGATGGCCAGCCCAATGCCGCGCCAGGCCGGCTTCAGCCACTCAATGTAGTCCAGATAGAGCGCGGAGATAATCATCTGCTGCGCGGAGCCGGCGACCGAGGTGATGGAGAGCGTAATGACCAGCGCCACCAGCAGACCAATCAGCGAGATAAAGTCGCGCAAATACTTCACCCATATCTTCTCCTGATCCTGCGGCGTCCGCTCCCAGACGTCACGCGACTGGGCGCGAATGGCCTCACGCAGGTTGCCCATCCAGTTAACCCCGGAGTAGAGGGCAATCAGCAAACCGACGATACCCACGGTGGTACGCTGCTGAACGGCGGTGTTGATGGTGCTTTTGAGCGTCGTGGCGAGCGTCTGGTCGCTGACGTTGGCCAGGATCTTATTGAAGATGTCCTGCAGCAGCGTCGGGTGAGAGGCCAGCACAAAACCGGCGGCGGCAAACGACACCATCAGGATGGGGATCATCGACAGGAAAGAGAAGTAGGTGATCGCCGCACCGAACTGATTTCCCATGCGGTCGTTGAAGCGCTCCGCGGCGCGTATCAGGTGCGCAATAGCAGGTATCTGCTGAATTTTTTCAGCTATGCCGGTCACGGTGCCCAGCGCTTTGCTGGCCTTTCCGGGCTCTTTCGGCGCTTCAGGCTCGTTATCCATCTTTTGGATGGGTTCATAATCTAAATGTTGAGTCGGTCGTTGCGGGTTATTTTCCGGCGTCACGCGCATTTTCCTTTTCGTTGAGCTGGATGTTACTGAATTATAGCTTGCGTCTAGTCTACGTAAGCTTTTGTGAGTTCGGTAAGCCACTCCATAAACACATGCACCCGTCGGGAGAGGTTACGGCGGTGGGGATAAATGAGGGAGACGGGCATCGGTTCAGCCCGATATTGCGGCAGGATCTCAACGAGTTTTTTCGTGCGCAGCGCATCACGTACCCCGACGCGCGGCACCTGAATAATGCCCAGCCCTGCGATACAGGCGGCCTGGTAGGTCTCCGTACTGTTGACCGTCAGTACGCCTCCCGTTTTCACCCACCGGGTCTCGCTGCCGCTGTAATACTCAAACCCCTGCGGGCGCGTGCCCAGCGTAGTGGAGTAGTGAATGATGGCATGTGAGGCTAAATCTTCCAGCGTTTCCGGATAGCCAAAACGCGTCAGATAATCCGGGCTGGCGCAGTTGATCGCGGAGAGCTTACCGAGCGGTCGGGCGATAAGCCCGGAATCCTTCAACGTGCCCACGCGAACCACGCAGTCAAACCCTTCGCGGATGACGTCCACCAGACGATCGCTGCTGCTCAGCTCCAGCTCAATACCGGGGTACTGCTGTAAAAATGTAGGCAGCTTAGGGATGACTACATTTCGCGCAATGGCAACGGGCATATCCACACGCAGCCGCCCGCTGATGGTGGAGGGATCGTGCAGGAACATGCCGTCCAGTTCGTCCAGGTTCATCAGCAGATCTTTAGCCCGTTCGTAATAGACCATGCCGTCCTGCGTCAGGCTGACGCGGCGGGTGGTGCGGTGCAAAAGCCGGGTGCCGAGCGCGTTCTCCAGCGCCTGGATCTGCCGCGATACGCTCCCTTTCGGCAGGCTTAACGTTTCCGCCGCGCGGGAAAAACTCTCCAGTTCCGCGACGCGGAGGAAAAGCTGCATTGCGTGAATTTTATCCATAGATGTTAGTCATTGTTGTTATGAATGAAACAGTGAAGCGTTAGCGGCAGTATTTATTGATTTTCTACCATCTAATAAGCTCATTCTCAATCTCCATCACAACCGAAACGAGGTGAATCATGACTGAACGCATTGCATTAGTGACGGGCGGCAGCCGCGGATTGGGTAAAAATGCCGTTTTGAAGCTGGCCGCGGAAGGGACCGGCATCATCCTGACGTGGAACAACAGCCAGCAGGAGGCGCAGGACGTTGTGCAGGAAATCGAGCGAAAAGGCGTTAAGGCGGCTGCATTACAGCTTAACGTCGGCGATACGGCAGGCTTTGAGCGTTTTGCTCAACAGGTTCAGGACACCCTTAAGCGCGTGTGGCAACGCGACACCTTCGACTATTTAGTGAACAACGCAGGCACGGGCTTATACGCCCCCTATACCGAGACGACGGAAGCGCAGTTTGATAACGCAGTGAACGTCCATTTCAAAGGGCCGTTTTTCCTGACCCAGCGGCTGCTGCCGTTAATAAAAGACGGCGGGCGGATCCTGAACGTCTCCAGCGGGCTGGCCCGCTTCACTCAGCCGGGCTCAGGCACCTATGCGGCAATGAAGGGGGCGATGGAGGTACTGACCCGCTATCAGGCGAAGGAGCTGGGAGCGCGTGGCATTTCGGTCAATATTATCGCGCCGGGCGCCATTGAAACCGACTTCGGCGGCGGCCGCGTGCGGGATGACGCCGGGCTTAACCAGCTGCTGGCCTCGCAAACCGCGCTGGGGCGCGTGGGCCTGCCCGATGATATTGGTGACGCCATCGCGGCCCTGCTCAGCGATAAGCTGGGCTGGATGAATGCGCAGCGTATTGAAGTTTCAGGCGGTATGTTCCTGTAACGTTCACTCTTAAGGGGGAGGGAACCCTTTTAAGGAAATCCTTAATCCGGGTGTGTCTAAATGCTGGAAGATATAAAGATAGCCGGGGGTTTTGTAACCGCTCCATTCATTGAGTTTTTTCTTAAATAACGCCTCTGTAGAATCCCCCTTCGCTATTCTCAGAGGGAGTAAAACGATGCGAGTAATCATGTTTGACAGGCAGTCAATATTTATTCATGGAGCGATGTGCAGTCTGCAAAAATTAATTCCGGAAATAGATATGACAGGGACCCGTCAGGCTGATGAATTATGGACGCTTTTATCGGCGTCCCCCTCCGCTATCGTGATGATTGACGGATATTTAATTCGCGATACTGGCGTGACTTTACTGGAAGCGATCGTGGATCGCTTTCCAGCGGCGCGCATCGTGCTGGTATTAGCGAAAAAAGAGCCGCGCTGGGTTGAGCAGATGCTTCAGCGCAACGTGGTGGCGATCGTTCCCCGCCATGCGAATCCTGAACGCTTTTCCGCGGTGCTGGATTCCGTATCGCGGGGAATGGTTTGCTTTCCCGGCGAGTGGCTTGAGCAGCAGCCATCGCAGGATGAGCTGGCGTCGTTAAGCGAGCGCCAGCGTGAGGTGCTGAAGCTGCTGGCTGCCGGGGAGTCAAATAAGGAGATTGGCCGTAACCTCAACATCAGCGCGGCAACGGTAAAAGCGCATCTGGAAACGCTTTTCCGCCGCCTTGATGTCAAGAACCGGACCCAGGCCGCGATGTACTACACCCGGGCGACGGCCTGAAGGATCGTCTCTGGCACCAGGGACTCATTCCCGAAGCTGAAGAGCGTTAATACCAGAGCATCATGCTGCTGTTGGGGTAAAGGGCGTCCAATCGTTTCCCGCAGCAGCGTTTCACAAAGCTGGATATCGTCGAGAAGCAAGTACTCCGCCTCTGCCGGAGTGATGGGGCCGTTAAACTTTTCCCACTGGCGTATCACGTGACCGTAGCCAATAACCCACATCCCGTTTTCATCACGATATTTTTCCAGGGAAAGACCCTGCTGTTTCTTTATTAATGCGATTGCCGCAGAAGATATTTGCAGTGCATAACCTGTCATACGCGTTTCCTCTTAATGGCGCGACTATAGAGGAAAAGCAGACCGGGATATATCCGCCAAATGGCCGTTGATCAGGCTTTATTTAACGGATATTCCTTTTTTAACAAACCGAATAGCCAGTCGTTATGCCATTGCCCCGAAAGGAAATAACTCTCGCGAAGTTCGCCTTCCAGCAGAAAACCCGTTTTTTCCAGCAGCCGCCTTGAGGCGATATTTCCCGCCGTCACGGTCGCGGTGAGGCGACGAATTTTGCCCGACGTAAACGCGAAATCGCACAGAGCCTTAAGAGATTCATAGCCGTAACCTTTTCCCTGGGCCGCGGGCGCAAAGAGAAAGCCGACTTCGGCACAATCCGCTTCCCGGTGAACGTAGCCGGTAACGCCCAGCGGCGTCTGGCTGGCCGTATCGCGCACGACAAGGCACAGCCAGCGTAAGCAGCCCGGCGTCCAGGGCGTCAGGCGCGCCTCAAAGGCTTCCCGAACGTCTTCCTCGCTGCGATCCTCCGCGACAAAACGCATTACCTCGGCATTTTGCTGAAGCGCCAGAAAAAAGGGCCAGTCCTGCTCTTGCAGGGGCGAGCAGGTGAGGCGCGCGGTGGTAAAAACAGGCATTGAGATTCTCCTGAGAGATTTCACATGATTAAAGGGTTGTCACTTTATTTCAACAGAAAGTCAGGTATGTTTAACCTCGTATAAATAAAAAGAAAAACGGCCTTTAGCGCCACTTTAGCAGTATTCGTTGTCTCTCAAGGAAAACAATGATGGTTAGCTCATCGCATCATACCCGCGAGCAGTTTGAACACTGTCTGGCGGCGATCCGTCAGGCATCTGTTGAAATCTTACTTCTGCTGAATGTACAGGTTTCCGAAGGAAAAGATCCACGCTGGTTTCTGGAACAGCTGGACAGCGCCCGTCTGGGGCTGGGCGGCTGGGGAGCCGTTGCCAGAAAGCTGAACCTTAATGATGCGGAAATGACGGCCTTTACGCTCCAGCTGCGCTTGCTTCAGCAGCGCGTACCCCAGTATGAAAGCGGGCAGGACGTTAGCGAAAACCAGCTGATTGCGGCGATGCGCTTCGTGACGGCGCTCGAATATCTTCGTCTGCAACAGCCCCTCCTGACGTACGATACCGGAACGGTGCCGGAGAGCGAGAGCCAGCGCCAGGCGCAGAAACAGGTGCGGGCCATTGAGCTGACGATCAAAGGGCTGATTCAGCAGGCTTGGCCCGATCCGGTGCGGCTAAATAATCATCTTAAGACCCTGTTTAACGCCGATCGCGTGCGTCGCTGGCTGAAAAACGGCGAGATTAACGACGTTCTGAGCGGGATGCTGTTCAGCGAGCTGGCCCAGATGCTGGTGGATAAAAAGGAGTTCAGCCGCTACTACTCGTCGCTGTTTAACGCGCCTGACATGTTGACGCTGCTGGTGGAGCCGCGCAAAACCCTGCAAACCTTCCTCGAAGATATTCGTCAAATCCGCAACAGCATTACCGTTCAGCAGCCGTTGAGCAGGGCGCAAATTCAGCTGCTCGACAGCTATTACGCGCAGATTGCTCGCCCCGTTCAGCGCGCGTTTGAGGAAGGGCGGACGCGCGTTAACCCGGCGGCGCTGATGGCGGTGGATGACGATGAGCTGCACGCGTTCTGGGAAAAGGCGCAGAAGATGGACCGCACCACCGGCGGCGATCTCTTTGAAGTGCGCGACAGCATCGAAAAACCGACCCAGCGCGCCCCGCGCACGCCTGAGCAGCGCGAACAGCTGATTTCCGGCGCGCTGTGGGGCGCCGTGGGGGTGATGGCTATCGCGATTATCGTGGGGGGAGTCTGGCTGGTGACCGGCAGTAATCCACAGCCGGCCGTTGCCAGCACGGCACCTCCCGCGCCGGTGCAGGAGATGCGGGAAACCCCTTCCTCGCGCGAAACGCTGACGCGTATGGGCGTAACCTGGGATGAAAACAACTTCCGCTCAGCCATCAGCCGCAATGATACCCGCGTGGCGCTTCTGTTCCTGCAGGGCGGGATGGACTGGAAAGTTTCATGGACCGAAGAGGCGCTGTCGGCAGGCTATGACGACGTGCTGGAGCTGATGCTGCGCTACCACCTGCAAATGACAGAGCAAAAGCCCTGCCGTCGCTTTATCAATACGCTTAGCCACGCGATGGCGAACGGTGAATCACTGACGTCTATGCGCAAGCAGTACCTGAAAGCGTTCTGTACCGTACCCGCGGTGGTGAAGCGCCAGCAGCATGACGCAGAGATGGCCGCGCGCCGCGCGAAGACGCAGCCGGATGCGGGCACGAAAAAATGGCAGTCCATCCAGACCGCCATTTATGAGGTGATTCGCTGATGATTTCTCCCCCTCACCCCGGCCCTCTCCCCTCAGTGGGAAAGGGTTAGGGTGAGGGGATAAGGTCAAGGCTCTCCATACAGCCCAATCAGCCTGCGCACCACGCCATTCGTCCAGCCGAAGCCATCCTGTAACGGATACTCACCCCCGCCGCCCTCGCGCGGCGTGCTGCTGGCGATGTGGTACTTCTCGATCAGCTTGTGATGGGTTTTATAGTAATGGTTCACCGTATGCAGCCAGCTCCAGGCGATCTCATCACCCAGCGAGTCGTTGCCGTACTGCTTGAACCCCTGAATCGCCATCCACTGCAGCGGCGCCCAGCCGTTAGGCTTATCCCACTGCTCGCCGGTTTCATATTCGGTGGCGAGAATGCCGCCCGGCGTAAGCAGGCGTGTTTTCACGGCGTCGGACAGCCGCTCCGCCTGCTCGTGCGTCGCCATGCCCACGTACAGCGGCACGATGCTGGCCGCGGAGAACAGCGCCTGGGCTTCGCGTCGCCAGTCATAATCGCGATAACAGCCGTTCTCGTCATCCCACAGGTAGCGGTTCACCGCCGCGCGGCGATCGCTGGCCTTCTGGCGGAACAGATCGGCGGTCTCTTTATCCCCCTTCGACGCCGAAATGTTGGCGATAGCGCTCTCCAGCTTGAACAGGAAGGCGTTCAAATCGATGGGGATAAACTGCGTTGTGCGGATGCTGGCCAGCCGCGCCGGATCGCGCAGCCAGCGGGACGAGTAGTCCCACCCGGAGGCTGCCCCGGCGCGCAGGTCGCGGTACACCTCATTCGGCGGACGGCCGGAGTGGCGGGCGGTTTCAACGTCCTCAATCCAGGACTCGTCGCGCGGGGTATCGCGGTCGTCCCAGTAGCGGTTGAGCAGGGAACCGTCCGGCATGCGCACCGCGCTGCGGTAGGCCTGGTTAAGCAGCAGCGATTCCGCCCCGTCCATCCAGAAGGCGTACTCCATCTTAAGATGCTCAAGGTAGCGCTTCGCGCCGCGCACGCCGTCCTCTTCAAACAGCTCTACCATCAGGGCAAAGACCGGCGGCTGAGAGCGGCTGAGGTAGTAGGTACGGTTACCGTTCGGGATATGGCCGTAGCGCTCGATAAGCCAGGCGAAGTTATCGGCCATGCACTTCAGCAGATCGTTGCGGCCGCTTTCCGCCAGCCCCAGCATGGAGAAGTAGGAATCCCAGTAGTAAGTCTCGCTGAATCGCCCGCCGGGGACGATATAGGCCTGCGGCAGCGCCAGCAGCGACGACCAGGGAATATGGTCCTGCGGCTCGCGCGTCAGCACCGGCCACAGATTATCAATGTGTTCCTTCAGGGACAGACCGGGGTCAGAAATATACTCTTTGCTGTAATCCTCCGGCAGCCAGAAGTGATTCTCCACGAAGCGCGCCAGGTCGAAATCGCGATGGCGACGCACCTTGCGGTAGCGAATCAAAATATCCAGCGGATCCATTTTGGGCGCACAGTCGGGGAAGGTTTTGCTGTCGGCAAACAGCCGCGACGACTGCACGTGTTCAAACAGTTCAAGGTAGCGGTCTGCGGGCGTCAGGGCATCGGACGCCGGCAGCCCTTCAATCATTTCCGGTTCCGGCTCCGCCTCGATCATCTCATCCAGTTTTAACTCGCAAGGATCGGTTTCGTAGCGCAGCTCCTCTGCAATCTCGAACTCGATCTCCTCGGCAGTCTGTAGTTTCTGGTTGAACATGGTGATAAAGACCTCCGGTTGTGTGTTCTCAAAGACTGGTTTTTCCGGGCGTCCTATAAGCGTAGACATTCGCTTCGGTAGATGTGGGGGGATATGTGCGGTAGATCACTATTTTCGGAGCATTCGTTTTGCAACGATTTATGAATGTTAATGAAAAATGCCCCTCCGGGGAGGGGCATCAGGCTTAACGCATGGTCACAAACTCTTCCGCCGCCGTCGGGTGGATCGCCACGGTGTTATCGAAGTCTTTCTTCGTTGCGCCCATCTTCAGCGCCACCGCGAAGCCTTGCAGGATCTCGTCCATGCCGAAGCCAATGCCGTGGATGCCGACAATCTTCTCGTCAGGCCCGACGCAAACCAGCTTCATGCGGCACGGCTGACGGTGCGAGGTGACGGCGGTATACATCGCCGTGAACGCCGATTTATACACTTTCACCTGGTCGTCGCCGTACTGCTCGCGGGCCTGCGGCTCGGTTAAGCCGACGGTGCCGATTGGCGGATGGCTGAACACCACGGTCGGGATATTGCTGTAGTCCAGATGCTCGTCCGGCTTGTTGTTGAACAGGCGCTCGGAGAGACGACGGCCCGCCGCAACGGCAACCGGGGTCAGTTCTACCGCACCGGTGTTATCGCCAACGGCGTAAATGCCCGGTACGCTGGTGTTCTGGAACTTATCGACGACGATATAACCTTTTTCATTGGTTTTCACGCCCGTCGCGGCCAGGTTGAAGTTGTCGGTTGCCGGTTCGCGACCAATCGCCCAGATCAGGCAGTCGACGGTCTGGCTGCGGCCATCCTCCAGCTCAAGCGTCAGGCTGCCGTCTGCATTTTTCACTACCGCTTTTGGCACGGCGTTGGTGTGCAGGGTTGGGCCTTCGGCGTTCATTACCTCAACCAGGGTCTCGACGATCAGCGGATCGAAGCTGCGCAGCGGCGCGTGCTTACGCACGAACAGGTGCGCTTCCGCGCCCAGGCCGTTAATCACGCCGGCCAGCTCAACCGCGATGTAGCCTGCGCCCACGATGGCAACGCGCTCTGGCAGGGCTGGCAGCTCGAAGAAACCGTCGGAGTCGATACCGTATTCCGCGCCCGGAATGTTCGGGTGGCTCGGACGGCCGCCGGTGGCGATCAGGATGTGATCGGCGGTGATCGTCTCGCCGTTCACTTCGATCGTTTTCGCGTCCACGAAGCGGGCGAAGCCGCGGATCACGTCGACGTTATTTTTGCCCAGCACGTTATCGTACGAGGTGTGAATGCGGTCGATGTAGGCGGTACGGCTGGCGATCAGCTTGTCCCAGTCGAAATGATTGATGGTGGTGTCAAAGCCGTAGTCCGGGCCATACATATGAATAGCTTCACGGATTTGCGCGGCATGCCACATCACTTTCTTCGGTACACAACCCACGTTCACGCAGGTGCCGCCCAGCGCTTTGGCTTCAATCAGCGCACACTTCTGGCCGTACATGGCCGCACGGTTGATGGAGGCGATGCCGCCGCTGCCGCCGCCGATTGCGATGTAGTCATAATGCTTAGTCATAGCTTTTGTCCTTAATCGTGAATTGCCGCGATTGTATACCTGAAATCAATAGTTTCCACCGATGGCTGCGATTACTCCGGCACGATCCAGCTGACCGTGGCGTGCCCCGTTCCGGCAGGCACCAGCGTTTTGTGCAGCCACGGCAGCACGTTGTTCATCTGCGCTTCCAGCTTCCACGGCGGGTTGATAACGATCATGCCGGAAGCGGTCATGCCGCGCTGGTCGCTGTCCGGGCGTACCGCCAGCTCAATTTGCAGGATTTTACGGATGCCGGTGGCTTCAAGGTCTTTAATCATGCGCTTGATCTGCGCGCGCAGCACCACCGGATACCACAGGGCATACGTCCCGGTGGCAAAGCGTTTGTAACCTTCGTTGATGCCGGTTACCACCGCCTGATAGTCGGTTTTGATTTCGTACGGCGGGTCGATCAGCACCAGGCCGCGGCGGGAAACCGGCGGCAGTTTGGCTTTCAGCTGCTGGTAGCCATCGGCTTTGTCCACGCGGGCGCGGTTATCTTTCTGAAACTCAGAGCGCAGCAGCGGAAAGTCGCTCGGGTGCAGCTCGGTCAGCTGGAGGCTGTCCTGCTCGCGCAGCAGCTGGCGGGCAATAAGCGGAGAGCCAGGGTAATAGCGCAGCTGGCCGTTACGGTTGAAATGATTCACCACGCCGATGTACGGCTCCAGTTCGGCAGGCAGATCGTCCTGCTGCCAGATACGGGCGATCCCTTCGAGATATTCACCGGTACGCTCGGCATGCTCGCCGCTCAGCTGATAACGGCCCGCGCCCGCGTGGGTGTCCAGATAGAGAAACGGTTTATCCTTCTCTTTAAGCGATTCGATAATGAGGCTCTGAACGGTATGTTTGAGAACGTCGGCGTGGTTGCCAGCGTGGAAGCTGTGGCGATAACTAAGCATGGGTAATGAAATTCCGCTGAAATGACGATTTGCCACAGTTTACAGCAGAACGGTTCAGATTACCCGCAGGCGCGGTAAGCGCGGCTATTGAAATCCTCTACACTTAACCCCATTACTGAACAATATGCACAGCGCCGGACTGCGCGCTACATTCACCTATTTCAACAGGACAGCGTTTATGACCAATCCATTACTGACGCCTTTTTCGTTGCCACCGTTTTCTAAAATCCTCCCCGAGCATGTGGTTCCAGCCGTTACGCAGTCGCTGGAAAACTGCCGCGCGGCGGTAGAAAACGTGGTCGCGCAGGGCGCGCCGTACACCTGGGAAAATCTGTGTCAGCCGCTGGCCGAAGTGGACGACGTGCTGGGGCGCATTTTCTCCCCGGTGAGCCACCTGAACTCGGTGAAAAACAGCCCGGAGCTGCGTGAAGCCTACGAACAGACCCTGCCGCTGCTCTCCGAGTACAGCACCTGGGTCGGCCAGCACGAAGGGCTGTACAAAGCCTACCGCGACCTGCGCGACGGCGACCACTATGCAGGGCTCAACACCGCGCAGAAAAAATCGGTCGATAACGCCCTGCGTGATTTCGAACTGTCCGGGATTGGCCTGCCAAAAGAGAAGCAGGTTCGCTACGGCGAAATCGCGGCGCGCCTGTCCGAGCTTGGCAACCAGTACAGCAACAACGTCCTCGACGCCACCATGGGCTGGACGAAGCTGATTACCGACGAAGCGGAGCTGGCGGGTATGCCGGAAAGCGCGCTGGCGGCGGCAAAAGCCCAGGCCGAAGCGAAAGAGCAGGAGGGCTTCCTGTTAACGCTGGATATCCCGAGCTACCTGCCGGTGATGACCTACTGCGACAACCAGGCGCTGCGTGAAGAGATGTACCGCGCCTACAGCACCCGCGCCTCCGATCAGGGGCCGAACGCGGGCAAATGGGACAACAGCCCGGTGATGGCGGAAATCCTCGCCCTGCGTCACGAGCTGGCACAGCTGCTGGGCTTCGACAGCTACGCGGATAAATCCCTCGCCACCAAAATGGCCGAGAACCCGCAGCAGGTGCTCGACTTCCTCACCGATCTGGCGAAACGCGCCCGTCCGCAGGGTGAGAAAGAGCTGGCCCAGCTGCGCGCCTTCGCCAAAGCGGAGTTTGGCGTGGATGAACTTCAGCCGTGGGATATCGCGTACTACAGCGAAAAGCAGAAGCAGCACCTCTACAGCATCAGCGACGAGCAGCTGCGCCCGTACTTCCCGGAAAACAAAGCCGTAAACGGCCTGTTCGAAGTGGTAAAACGCATCTACGGCATCACCGCCAAAGAGCGTACCGATATCGACGTCTGGCATCCGGACGTGCGCTTCTTCGAGCTGTATGACGAGAAAAACGAGCTGCGCGGCAGCTTCTACCTCGATCTCTACGCGCGTGAGAACAAGCGCGGCGGGGCGTGGATGGACGATTGCGTGGGCCAGATGCGTAAAGCGGACGGAACCCTGCAAAAACCGGTCGCCTACCTGACCTGTAACTTCAACCGTCCGGTCAGCGGCAAGCCGGCGCTGTTCACCCACGATGAAGTGATCACCCTGTTCCACGAGTTTGGTCACGGTCTGCACCACATGCTGACCCGCATCGAAACCGCAGGCGTCGCCGGTATCAGCGGCGTGCCGTGGGATGCGGTCGAGCTGCCGAGCCAGTTTATGGAAAACTGGTGCTGGGAGCCGGACGCGCTGGCGTTTATCTCCGGCCACTACGAGACCGGCGAACCGCTGCCGAAAGCGCTGCTGGATAAAATGCTGGCGGCGAAAAACTACCAGGCGGCGATGTTTATCCTGCGCCAGCTGGAGTTCGGCCTGTTCGACTTCCGCCTGCACGCCGAGTTCAGCCCGGAGCAGGGAGCAAAAATCCTCGAGACCCTGGCCGAGATTAAAAAGCAGGTCGCGGTTATTCCAGGGCCTACCTGGGGACGCTTCCCGCACGCGTTCAGCCATATCTTTGCAGGCGGCTACGCGGCGGGCTACTACAGCTACCTGTGGGCCGACGTGCTGGCGGCAGATGCCTTCTCTCGCTTCGAAGAGGAGGGGATCTTCAATCGCGAAACCGGGCAGTCGTTCCTCGACAACATTCTGACCCGCGGTGGTTCAGAAGAGCCGATGGAGCTGTTCAAACGCTTCCGTGGCCGCGAGCCGCAGCTGGATGCGATGCTGGAGCATTACGGGATCAAAGGCTGATTGCTACGTGAAGATCTGCTTAGTAGATGAAACGGGCGCCGGAGACGGCGCCTTATCTGTTCTGGCGGCCCGCTGGGGGCTGGAGCACGATGAAGACAACCTGATGGCGCTGGTGATGACGCCGGAACATCTCGAGCTGCGCAAGCGCGACGAACCGAAGCTCGGCGGGATTTTTGTCGATTTTGTCGGCGGAGCGATGGCGCACCGGCGCAAGTTCGGCGGCGGCCGGGGCGAAGCGGTGGCCAAAGCGGTCGGCATTAAAGGGAGCTATCTGCCGGACGTGGTTGACGCCACGGCTGGGCTAGGGCGCGACGCGTTTGTGCTGGCCTCGGTGGGCTGCCGCGTGCGGATGCTGGAGCGTAATCCGGTTGTCGCCGCGTTGCTCGACGACGGGCTGGCGCGAGGTTACGCGGACCCGGAAATCGGCCCGTGGTTGCAGGAGCGTTTGCAGCTGATCCACGCGTCAAGCCTGACGGCCCTGACGGACATTGCGCCGCGCCCGCAGGTGGTTTACCTCGACCCCATGTTCCCGCACAAGCAGAAAAGCGCGCTGGTGAAGAAAGAGATGCGTGTGTTTCAGTCGCTGGTGGGGCCGGATTTAGATGCGGACGGCCTGCTGGAGCCTGCACGCCAGCTTGCAACGAAGCGGGTGGTGGTGAAACGGCCTGACTACGCGCCGCCGCTGGCGAACGTTGCCACGACCAACGCGGTGACCACCAAAGGGCACCGGTTTGATATCTATATCCCCTCACCCCAACCCCTCTCCCCATAGGGGCGAGGGGCTCGATCGTTCCCTCTCCCCTATGGGGAGAGGGTTAGGGTGAGGGGAATTTAATGCACTTACTCGTCTTCTTCGTCGCGCAGAGGAACAATCAGCATATCCACATGCACGGTGTTAATCAGCTGGCGCGCTGAAGACATCAGCTTGCTCCAGAAGTCCTGATGATGGCCGCATACCACCAGGTCCATATCGTATTTCTTAATCGCATCAACCAGCACCTGGCCCAGGTCGCCGCTACCGCTTAAGGTTTCGGTGATCGGATAGCCCGCGTTGGTGGAAAGCTCGCTCAGCGCGTGGTGAGTCTCTTCGGAGATGCGTTTCTGCATATCGCCAAGATTCACGTCGATCAGACCGGTGTAAAGGTCGGAGTAATTCACATCAACGTGAATCAGCGAAACTTTCGCGTTGTAGGGACGTGCCATAGAGACTGCTTTATCAACCAGCACTTTGCTCTCCGGGGAGAGGTCTACCGCGATAAGAATGTGTTTGTAAGCCATAGTGTTACTCCTTCCTTAAGTTATCGATGACTAAATGGGAAAGCGTCGTCTGATGCTTTCATTACGGCCCAGTTAAACATATTTTTCAAGCTTTGGTGTTGATAACGATTAACCTTGTGGCAAAAAAATTAACGGATCTCCTACACTATTCAATGAGCCGTTCGGATATCAAAACGCGAACCGGATCGACTTTTAGTCATTCTTTCACTGAACTGTCTGTCAGGGCATTGGTGTGCGGTAGCTCAGGAGCCTCGCTTCGTGGGCGGACGCCGGGGAGGATGTATGATTAGCACCGTCGCATTGTTTTGGGCGTTATGCGTGGTTTGCATAGTGAATATGGCGCGCTACTTCTCATCGTTACGTGCGCTGTTAGTGGTACTTCGTGGTTGCGATCCGTTGCTTTATCAGTATGTGGACGGTGGAGGGTTCTTCACCTCGCACGGGCAGCCCAGCAAGCAGATGCGTCTGGTGGGGTATATCTACTACCAGCGCTACCGCGATCACCACGATGAAGAGTTTATCCGTCGCTGCGAGCGCCTGCGTCGTCAGTTCATTTTGACCAGCGCCCTCTGTGGCCTGGTGCTGGTGAGTATGATTGCACTGATGATTTGGCACTGAGCATAAAAAAAGCGGGTCAGTTTCCTGACCCGCTTTTTTGTCGCCTTCAACCGATTAAATCAGCTTCAGCGAAATCCAGTACAGACCGCCAGACAGCAGGATGGACGCCGGGAGGGTAAACACCCAGGCCATCAGAATGTTGGTCACGGTTTTACGCTGCAAACCGCCGCCGTCAACAATCATGGTACCTGCCACGGAAGAGGAGAGTACGTGGGTTGTTGATACCGGCATACCGGTGTAGCTTGCCAGACCGATAGAAACCGCCGCCGTCATCTGCGCGGACATACCCTGCGCATAGGTCATGCCTTTCTTACCGATCTTCTCGCCGATGGTGGTCGCCACACGACGCCAGCCAATCATCGTACCGATACCCAGCGCCAGCGCGACGGCCATGATGATCCAGATTGGCGCGTACTCAATGGTGTTGAGCATATCGCCTTTCAGTTTCTTCAGCAGACGTTTGTCGTCAGCAGTCACCTCTGGCAGCTTCGCGACTTTATCGGTCACGTCGGAGATGCAGAGCATGATGCGACGCAGCTGTCCGCGCTGTTCAACAGCCAGTTTGTCGTAGCTTTCGATATCGGCCAGCATGCCCTTCGCACGCTCCAGCGCGTTAATCGCGTTTGCCGGGTGGCAATGGAACTCGCCCGGTGCAGTCAGTGCACCAGAGTCAGGAGAAGGGATAAGCTGGTCTACGCCGGTTGCTTTCTTCAGCAGATCCGGGTGCTGCTGGAAGTACGTTTCAACGTTGTTCACCGCATCACGGGTACGGGTGATCTCGTAGCCAGAGGCATTCATGTTAACCACGAATCCCGCCGGTGCGACGCCAATCAGAACCAGCATCACCAGACCAATACCTTTCTGACCATCGTTCGCGCCGTGAGAGAAGGCAACGCCGATGGCGGAAACGATCAGAGCGATACGCGTCCAGAACGGCGGCTTTTTCTTGCCGTCTTTCTTTTCACGCTCTGCTGGCGTGAGGTGGATGCGCGCGCGTTTCTTCGTGTTGCTCCAGTAGCGACGCAGAATGAAAATTAATCCACCCGCAACGACCAGACCCACGATAGGGGAGATGATGAGAGAGCCAAAAATGCCCAGCACTTTAGGCAGGTTCAGCGCATCAACAACCGATGTGCCGGTCATCAGGGCATTGGTTAACCCAATACCGATAATCGCGCCGATAAGGGTGTGAGAACTGGATGCAGGCAGGCCGAAATACCAGGTACCGAGGTTCCAGATAATGGCGGCAAGCAGCATTGAGAACACCATGGCAAGGCCATGACCAGAACTAACGTTAAGCAGCAGATCCGTTGGCAGCATATGCACGATCGCATACGCAACGCTCAGTCCGCCCAGGAGGACACCAAAAAAGTTAAATACCGCCGCCATAACAACCGCAAGCTGCGATCGCATTGCGCGAGTGTAGATAACCGTTGCGACTGCGTTTGCGGTGTCGTGGAAGCCGTTGATCGCTTCGTAAAACAACACAAAAACCAGAGCAAGCAATAATAAAAGCCCGGTATGTAAATCCAGGCCGGCAAACAAATGTAGCATAGGACGTTACGCCATTTTGAGGACATGAACGCGGCGCATTATCCAGGACAAATGCGCAACGGGCAAAGTGAAATATAGACTTTTTTTGACATACCACCTGATTTGAGAAATGTGCCTGAAAGGATAATCTTTAAATATCAATGGAATGGCTTTGTAATATCTTTTTACGCTGGTGCGACCACTGAGGAAACTTTACAATCCGCGGCAGTTAACGAAGAGGATTTTGACGTGGAAAGGTTTGATGCCGTAATAATTGGCGCCGGTGCGGCGGGTATGTTTTGTGCGGCAATGGCCGGACAGGCGGGTCGTCGCGTGCTGCTGCTGGATAACGGAAAAAAGCCTGGCCGCAAGATCCTGATGTCCGGCGGCGGGCGGTGTAACTTCACCAACCTTTATGTCGAGCCGGCGGCCTATCTGAGCCAGAACCGTCATTTTTGTAAATCTGCGCTGGCGCGATACACCCAGTGGGATTTCATTGAACTGGTAGGTAAACACGGTATCGCCTGGCATGAGAAGACGCTGGGACAGCTGTTCTGCGACGACTCTGCCCAGCAAATCGTCGATATGCTGGTGGCCGAGTGCGAGAAAGGCGGGGTGGTGATGCGCCTGCGCACGGAAGTGCTCGGGGTCGCGCGCGACGAGCAGGGGTACACGCTGCAGCTCAACGGCGAAACCGTCAGCGCCGATAATCTGGTGATCGCCAGCGGCGGCCTCTCGATGCCGGGGCTCGGCGCCTCGCCGTTCGGCTACAAAATCGCCGAGCAGTTTGGCCTGAAGGTGCTGCCAACCCGCGCCGGGCTGGTGCCGTTCACGCTGCATAAGCCGCTGCTTGAGCAGCTTCAGACGCTTTCCGGCGTGTCGGTTCCGTCGGTCATCACTGCCGAAGACGGTACGGTATTCCGCGAAAACCTGCTCTTTACCCATCGCGGCCTCTCGGGGCCGGCGGTGTTGCAGATTTCCAGCTACTGGCAGCCGGGAGAGTTTGTCACCGTGAACCTGATACCGGATTGCGATCTGGACGCGTTCCTTAACGAACAGCGCGCCGCGCACCCGAATCAGAGCCTGAAAAATACCCTGGCGATGCAGCTGCCGAAGCGTCTTGTTGAGTGTCTGCAGGCGTTAGGGCAGATCCCGGACGTGTCGCTTAAGCAGCTGAACAGCCGCGAGCAGGAAACGCTGGTGGAAACGCTAACGAACTGGCGCGTGCAGCCAAACGGCACCGAGGGCTACCGCACGGCGGAAGTAACGCTGGGCGGCGTTGACACGAATGAGCTCTCCTCGCGCACGATGGAAGCCCGCAACGTGCCGGGCCTCTATTTTATTGGCGAAGTGATGGACGTAACCGGCTGGCTCGGCGGGTATAACTTCCAGTGGGCGTGGGCCAGTGCCTGGGCATGCGCGCAGGCACTCGCTGAGGATAAGTGACAGGCGGGCGCCGTCATTCATCAATGCGCTTACGGGCTGACGGTGGCGTCGTCAGTCACGCGCAAAACGTCCAGAATATTGCTGGCCGCCACGGTTCCCATCTTGATGTAAGACGCTGCGCTGACGCCGCCAATATGCGGCGAGATAATGACGTTTTCGACGTTCTGCCACAGGTTCGGGGCGGTCAGTGGCTCGCTGGTAAAGCTGTCGAGTGCCGCGCTGTGCAACGTTCCCTCCTTCAGGGCGTGGAACAGGGCTTCATCGTTTATTAACCCGCCGCGCGCCGTGTTAACCAGAATAGCGTTACGCTTACAGTGCGCAAGCGTCTCTGCGTTGATCATTCCCCGGTTTTCGTCGGTGAGCGGGCAGTGCAGGGAGATAACGTCGGCACGGGAAAGCAGGTCCGTTAAGGTGTTTGCCCGCTCACAACCTGAAGGCATCGTTTTAGCGTACGGATCGTACGCTACCACCTGCATGCCGAATGCCTGACCTATAGCCGCAACCCGCGAGCCGATAGCTCCCAGGCCGACAAGCCCCAGCGTCATACCTTCCAGTTCGATCGATTTGTGCGTGGCTTTATCCCAGTGCCCGTCGCGCAGGCGCTTATCGAGGGTGACCACGGATTTGGCACAGGCAAGGATCAGCGCCCAGGTATGCTCTGCCACCGCTGCCGCATTGGCGCCGGGGGCGGAACGTACGGCGATATTACGCGCCGCTGCCGCTGGCTGGTCTATCACGTCAATACCGCTTCCGTGTTTCGATATGACCCGTAACGCGGGGGCTGCGTCCATGATCCTCGCGGTTATCCTGCCGTAACGCACCAGGATGGCCACGGGATTGTGCCGCTCGCACAGCGTAACCAGCTCATTTTCCGTAGGCTGACGGCCGGCATACACCACGTCAACGTCCCGCAGCATGTCTACAGCCTGGTCTGCCAGATCGCTCCCGGTGACCAGCACAACGCGTTTCCCTCCCATTACAGCGTCTCCCCGTCAGATAACATGCCCGCCTTGCGCAGCGCGTCGTTAAGCCAGTGCGGACGTAAATCGCCCTCACGAATAGCAGCAAGACGTCTGGTCTCCGTTTCGAGTTTCCCTTTAGCCATGGCGATAACGGCCTGAACTTCATCACGCGGGATCGCCACCACGCCGTCGATGTCCGCTACAACCAGATCCCCGGCTCGTACCGTCGCTCCGGCAATGGAGATGGGATGATTTACCCGGCCAGGAATTGATTTTGTCGGGCCACAGGGGTTGAGGCCGGCCGCGAAGACCGGGTAGTGCCCTTTACTCAGGGTGTCGGCATCACGTACCGCCCCGTCAATGATGATGCCCGCGATACCGCTCGCCTGGGCCTGCGTCGCCATAATCTCGCCGAGCAGCGCGCAGGTCAGGTCGCCTTTACCGTCAACAACCAGCACATCGCCCGGCTGCGCGACGGCCATTGCGGCATGGATGGCCAGATTATCTCCCGGACGCACCTCCACGGTGACCGCCGGGCCCGCAACGACCATGTGAGGTGCGAGCGGCTTGATACGACCATGCAGCGTACCGCGGCGACCGGCAACGTCCGCCAGAATGGCGGCCTGATACTCGGCGGCCTGGTGAACCTCTTCGGCCGATACGCGTTCGAACTGACGGTTAATGAATGGTTTTTCTGAAACGGACATGAATGCCTCCATATTGTTTTACTGTGTACAATGCAGGTGTACAATACAAAACAACTATAGCGGTGTAGCTTTCCCTTTAGCCAGATCTGCGGCGGCGTTTGTGATGTAAACACGAAGTGACTCACAAAAATTAAGGTACACTCACTGCCGAGCAGAAAAGGAGATGATGATGGGTAATGAAGGCGTTGTAGCGGTCGAAAAGGCGCTGGCTTTACTGGATTGCTTCCGTCCCGGCGATGAGAGCCTGACGCTGACCGCGCTGGCGCAGCTGTCGGGTTATCACAAAACCACGGTTTACCGGTTAATGAATTCGCTTGAACGAATGAACTATGTCGTCAGGCACGAGGACGGCAATTACGCGCTTGGCCCACGTCTGCTTTACCTCGGTAAGCTTTATGAACAATCTTTCCATCTTTCCCGGGTGGTGCAGCCCGAGCTTCAGGCATTATCCCTGGCCTCTCAGGAGAGCGCCAGCTGGTATGTGTTAGAAGGCGGGCAACGCTTGTGCCTGTTCCGTGCGGAAGCCTCCCACGGGCTACGCCACAGTAATCTGCCGGGCACTCAGTTTCCGCTGGACGATTCTGCCATCAGTAAGGTGCTTCGCCACTGGGGCCTGAATGACGCGCCCCCGGAGGGAGAACCCGCCGTTCCGCTCTATACCGCAGGCGCCCGGGATCCGCATACCGCGGCGTTTGCGATGCCCGTCTTCGGCGTCAACGACAAGCTGATTGCGGCGCTGGCGCTGACCGGGCCCATCTCCAGACTGACTGAAGATCGCCGTGAACAGGGGATCAGCCAGCTGATGCACGCCACCGCCAGTCGCCTGTCGCAGAAAATGGGGGCGAGTAAGGCTTTCTGCCAGCAGTTTTATGGGGAAACGCAAGACGCTGCGGAAGAGAGCCTCTGAGCATAACGCGGGACGGGCGTCCCGCTTTTTTATGTCTAATGGGTGACCTGCTTTTCATGCAGATGCGAATTGCGCGCCTGCCGTCCCATCACCAGCACCGCGACACCTCCTGCGACGCACAGCGCAGCCAGAGGAAGCATGGCCAGCGTGTGGCTACCGGTCCGCTCGCTGATGATGCCGTAAGCGTTAACCATCACCGCGCCGCCGATAAGGTTAGCGATGGCGCCAATCGCGGCCAGCCCCGCAGCGGCAGACGTGCTGCTCATCCAGCCTGACGCCAGCGCCCAGAACGGCCCCTTCATTGAATACGCCCCTATCAGAATGATGCTCAATATAATAATCGTGGCAAAAAGGGAGGTGCTCACAAATGCGGCGATTACGCCTGCGGCAATCATGAAAAGGGTCAGAGCGGTATGCCAGCGGCGTTCGTTGGTTCGGTCAGAACTCCGTCCCCAGACAATCATCAGTACGGATGCCAGGCCGTAAGGAATGGCGTTGAACAGCCCGGTCTCCAGATTATCCAGGTGGAACGATTTCAGCAGCTGCGGTGACCAGACGCTGATCGTGGTGCCTGCCGATGACGCGCCTGCGTAAATCAGGGCCAGCAGCCAGATTTGACGATGCCGGAGCAGCTGCCACGTCGTCTGGTGACCGATATTTTTTTGCTGCTGACGCTCGGTTTCAAGCGTCGTTTCCAGCCATTTTTTCTGTTCCGCGCTAAGCCAGTTGGCCTGGTGAGGGCGATCGCGAAGAACAAACCAGGCGGCAATACCCAGCAGAACCGCGGGTAAACCTTCAATGATAAACAGCAGATGCCAGCCGCGCAGGCCCAGCCAGCCATCCAGTGAGAGGATCAACCCGGACAGCGGCGAGCCGATAAAATTGGCCAGCGGGATCGCAACCATAAAGGACGCGATAATTCGCGCGCGGTAGCGGGAAGGGATCCACCAGGTCAGAAAGAGCACGACGCCGGGGAAAAAGCCCGCCTCAGCGGCACCCAGAAGAAAACGCACGATATAAAGCGACGTGGTGTTTTGTACCAGTGCCATGCACATGGATACCACGCCCCAGCTGATCATAATGCGGGGGATCCACAAGCGTGCGCCAACTTTCTGCATCGCCAGATTGCTTGGAACTTCAAACAGAAAATACGCCACGAAGTAGAGGCTACTGGCGAAGCCAAACGCCGCTTTGCTGAGGCCGAGATCCTCATTCATCTGTAGCGAAGCCATACCGATATTGCCGCGATCGATAATGGAAATCAGGTAACTGACTATCAGAAACGGAAGAATACGCCAGATCACCTTGCGCATAGTTTCTCGTTCTATGTCCTCAATGGCGGCAACGCCATTACGAATATGTTCTGTCATGTGTTCCTCGCAGGGTCTGTTCTTGGTTTTATCAGGTACAACTCAGTTTTATTAAACAAAACCACTATAGCGTCGGCGCGTTCTTTTTATCCAGTTAATGGAAGGTTTAAATGATGTAAATAAGACGTGACTCACAGATAATGCGCGCTGCGGAATGTGCCTAAACGACAGATGCACCACCCCACGTTGTGAGGTAAAGTACATACCTTGCGCGGCCACAGAGCTGCGGTTTTGTGGGGTATATGCGAATAACACGTTCCCCCATTTCCACTTCTGGTTTACGCCAGCCTGCATGGTGTTGTGTTTTGTCTTCTTAAAAGGGTTGTCTATGTCTGCTGCTCATCTCGGTTTCCCGACGGAAACCGTTGTTGTCTTTGTGGTGATGGCCGTTGGGGCGATGTTTATCGACCTCTTCATGCACCGTCACGATAAACCGATCTCGCTGAAAAGCGCGGCCATGTGGTCCATCTTCTGGGTCATGATGGCCATGGCGTTTGCAGGCTTCTTATACGTGCACCACGGCGCGGAGATGGCGAGCCTGTTCCTCACCGGCTATGCGCTGGAAGAGGTTCTCTCCGTCGACAACCTGTTCGTGATGATGGCGATCTTCGCCTGGTTCGGCGTACCGGATAAGTATCGCCACCGCGTGCTCTACTGGGGCGTGCTGGGGGCGATCGTGTTCCGCGGTATTTTTGTTGCTATCGGCACCAGCCTGCTGAGCCTGGGGCCATACGTTGAGGTCATTTTTGCGCTGGTCGTTGGCTGGACGGCGGTGATGATGCTGAGGCGCAATGAAGAGAGCGACGAGGTGGAAGATTACTCCGGTCACCTGGCGTACCGCCTGGTAAAACGCTTCTATCCGGTCTGGCCAAAAATCAGCAGCCATGCGTTTATCCTGACCCAGAAAGAGGTGGATGCCGAACTGGAGAAGCCTGAAAACAAGGATGTGATGGTAGGCCGCGTGAAGAAGGCGAAGCGCTACGCGACGCCGCTGCTGCTCTGCGTCGCGGTGGTGGAGCTGTCCGACGTTATGTTCGCGTTTGACTCCGTCCCCGCGATCATTGCCGTCAGCCGCGAGCCGCTGATTATCTACAGCGCAATGATGTTCGCGATCCTCGGCCTGCGTACCCTCTACTTCGTGCTGGAAGCGCTGAAGCAGTATCTGGTGCATCTGGAGAAAGCGGTAGTGCTGCTGCTGTTCTTCGTGGCGTTCAAGCTGGGGCTAAATGCGACCGACCACTTCTGGCACCACGGTTACAGCATTGGCGCAACGGCCAGCCTGTTCGTGGTATTGGGCGTGCTGGCGCTGGGGATTATTGCGAGCGTGATGTTCCCGGGGAAACGTGAGGCCTGATGTACCGCCCGGTGGCGCTTCGCTTACCGGGCCTACGATTTGGGTTTATCCCTCTCCCTGTGGGAGAGGGCGGGGTGAGGGCAAAAGACCGCACTTACCCCTTAATCGGTGAGTTCCGGCGCTTGCGCGGATGATGGAAGTGCCGCCAGTGCGGATCCTGCGCCGCCGCCAGCAGCTCGTGGTCGCCTCGCGTGTCGCCCCAGGCGCGCAGGTGATACGCGTTCAGGTCGCCATACACCTTCTCCAGCCTCGCCACTTTCTGCGCGCAGCGGCAGTTGTTGCCGGTGATCCGCCCGGTCAGCTTGCCGTCTTTCACCTCCAGCTGCGTGCCAATCAGCTTAATGCCGAGCCTGTCGGCCCACGGCTGTAATACCAGCGCCGGGGAGGCGGAGCAAATCGTCACTTCCGCACCGGAATTGACTTCGTTAGCCACGGCCATAACGCCTTCCGGGCGCATCAGCTTGCTCCAGTATTTTTCACAGAAGGCCTCTGCCTGCTGGCGTAACCAGCGCTCATCCACCCCCGTCAGGAAGGTTTTAATCAGCACCTCTTTCAGCTCATCACGCGTCAGCTTGCGGCGCACGCAGTGCAGCGTGGGCAGGGCCATCCGCACCAGGCGGCCCGCAAAGTAGCGCTTGCCAAAGGCAAAGCGCAGGAAGGGAATAAAGCTGTCGTGGTGCGTCAACGTACCATCAAAGTCAAAGACAGAGAGCACGCTGGATCTGGCCACGGCTTCGTCGGCAATCATATTGGTCATAAATACGTCTTAGCTTAAATACACATTCTGTTCACTAGTTTACCTGCTTTATCTTCACAGTCCTTATATCAGTCCTCATTTTTTCTCTAACCTGTGACTGACGGGTCAAACTATGTCATCCACCACGCCACCGTCGACGCGCAGCGCCGCGCCGGAGGTAGCGGAGGCCTGCACTGAACAGACATACACCACCATATTGGCCACTTCTTCAACCGTCGCGGCGCGCTGAATAACCGAGCTGGGGCGGTTCGCCATCACAAACGCGTTCGCCAGCTGTTCCAGCGATTTACCGGTTCTCTCCATCTCGTCTTTCATCATCGCGGCAAAGCCGTCCGACATTGTCGGCCCGGGCAGCACGCTGTTCACGGTGACGCCGCTGCCGGCCACGAACTTCGCCAGCCCGCGCGCCAGGGAGAGCTGCGCGGTTTTCGTTACGCCATAGTGGATCATGTCCGCAGGAATATTGCAGGCCGATTCTGACGAGATGAACACCACGCGGCCCCAGCCTTTTTGCACCATGCCCGGCAGCAGGGCGCGGGAGAGCCGCACGCCGGACATCACGTTGGTTTGCCAGTAGCGTTCCCAGGTATCGTCGTCGGTGGAGTAAAAATCCTGCTGACCATAAATCCCGGCGTTATTGACCAGAATATCGACCTGCGAGGCGACCCTGAGCAATTCGTCTACGCCTTCCGGCGAGCTGAGATCGGCGACGGCGGCACGAACCTGTACGCCTGGCACCACCTGCTGCAGCGCCTGAATGCCCTTATTTACCGAGTCGATGCTGCGCCCGTTCACAATCACTTCCGCACCGCTTTCCGCCAGCCCGCGGGCGATGGCGAAGCCAATCCCGCCGGTTGATGCGGTCACCAGCGCCGCTTTCCCCGTTAAATCGATTTTCATCGTTCGCTCCTTGTTGTCTTAACCTTCAGACCTTAAAGCGTAGCAGTTGACGATGACGGCTCCTGCTTAAAAAGGCGCAACAACGTCTCAACCTGCTCGTCCAGCGGGCTAAGGGAGCGCTTAACGATGAGGTGGAGCGGCGTGGCGCGTCGAATGCCGTGGCTGAGGGGCAGGGTTTTGAGTATGCCTTGCTGAAGCTGGGGCTGAATGCGTTCTGCCGGTAGCCAGCCGTACCCAACCTGATACATCACCGCCTCGATCGCGGCATCAATGGTGGAAAAGGTCCACGACTCGCCGCCCGGGCGAACGGCGGGCTGGCTGTCTGCGATCTGAATGCGTGGCCACGGCCGCAGCGTCTCGTCATTTAGCGGCGTGTCCAGCGCAAAAAGCGGGTGCGCATGATGCGCGACGGCGACAAAATCAATGTTCATTAGCCATTCACCCAGCCCGGTAATGTCCTGGCGGCGGGTTAAGACCATCACGTCGGCTTCATCATTGAGCGCATCTTCCCGGCTGTTTTCCAGCACCTCGGTGAGCCGCACCTGCGTTTGCGGATACCGCTGCTGGAACTGGCGCAAAATCGCAAACAGCCGGCCGCGCGGAAAAATACTGTCTACCATCAGATCGATACGGGTTCGCATACCGCTGCGCAGGGTGGCGGCGCGCGTCTCAACGTAGGCGAAGGCTTTCAGCAGCGGCTTCACCTGATTCAGCAACAGTTCTCCCGCCGGGGTCAGCACCGCCCGCCTGCCTTCAGTCATTAACAGCGCCACGCCAAGCCGCTCCTGCAAAAGCGACAGGTTATAGCTGACCGAGGACTGGCTGCGGTGCGTCTCCTCCGCAGCTCTGGCAAAGCTGCCAGCCTCAACTACTCTCTCCAGCAGGGCCCATTGTTCTAGCGTCGTCTTATGCATGATCAATCTAAATTTTGGATGAATTTGATTCAAACATAGCGTTATTCATTCATTTTTTGAAGGGGTACGATAGCTTCATCAAAACAAAGGAGACATCTTATGAGCACCTTCGACAAACATGACTTAAGCGGCTTCGTCGGCAAACATCTGGTTTATACCTACGATAATGGCTGGAACTACGAAATTTACGTCAAAAACGAGAATACCCTCGACTACCGTATTCACAGCGGTCTGGTGGGCAACCGTTGGGTGAAAGATCAGCAGGCGTACATCGTTCGCGTCGGGGAGAGCATCTATAAAATTTCCTGGACGGAGCCAACCGGTACCGACGTAAGCCTGATTGTGAACCTGGGCGACAGCCTGTTCCACGGCACCATCTTCTTCCCGCGCTGGGTCATGAACAATCCGGAAAAAACCGTCTGCTTCCAGAACGATCACATTCCGCTGATGAACAGCTACCGTGATGCCGGTCCGGCCTATCCGACGGAGGTGATTGATGAATTTGCGACGATTACCTTTGTACGCGACTGCGGCGCTAACGATGACAGCGTAATCGCGTGTGCCGCCAGCGAGCTGCCGGCAAACTTCCCTGAAAATTTAAAATAAGCTTCGCAGCGCGTTAAATGCACATCGGCCATTGCGGTTTTACCGGAATGGCCGTTTTTTTATGCCGCAGAGGTACCGGAATAAGCGATTAATTCCGCCGTCAGGGTGAAGGGCGTGGGCGTACAGACCGCAAGGCTCAGCGAGCCGACGCGTAGCTGGCTGACCGGCAGCGGCTGGGCGGTGCTGTCAATGCTGACAATCTGCCACGCGCTGCCGCCGCGCTGTTTGACGATGGCCTCTTTGCGCGTCCAGATGCGCCAGAAGGCGGAAAGCTGCTCTTCCGGAGCTTCACGTTCCAGCTCCGCATGTTCGGTAAGGCTGAAGACGGCATTCGCCAGCGCCTGCCAGTTCTCGCGCGGGCGGATCGCTTCAATATCGCAGCCAACTTCGCCTTCGTCGCTCAGCAGCAGGGCAATGTCGTCCCCGCTGTGGCTCAGGTTAAACCACAGCGGATGGCCGCTAGCGAAGGCCGGTTTTCCCTGCTCGCCGTAGATTATCTCGGGGAGAGGCGAGGGGGATAAGGTTCTGGCGAGCAGCGTCCGGCCTGCAAGCCAGGAAGCGCGTCGTGCACCCTGAGGTGCCCTGTCTGCGAGCGTTGACGCCAGCGGGTCCGCGCTAAGGGTGGAGATCTTTCCCAGTACAAACTGGTACATAGTTACGCCCAGCGTTTGATGATTATTGAGGTATTGATGCCGCCAAAGGCAAAGTTATTGCTCTGTATAAATTCGCAGTCAATCGGGCGGGCTTCCCCCATAATATAATCTAAAGCGCCACATTGCTCATCCGGTTGTCTTAAATTGAGCGTCGGCGTGAACCAGCCCTCCCGCATCATGTGCAGGCTCAGCAGGGCTTCCAGCGCCCCGCAGGCGCCCAGAGTATGGCCGAAGTAGCTCTTTAAGGATGAAATGGGCACCCCGTCGCCGAAAATGGCGGCGGTCGCCTGGCTCTCGGCGATATCCCCGCGGTCGGTCGCCGTGCCGTGGGCAGAAATGTAGCCGATGTCCTGAGGCTGCAGACCGGCCATCGCCAGCGACTGCTCCATACACACCTGCATGGTTTCACGCTGGGGCTGAGTGATGTGCGCCGCATCGCAGTTGGTGGCAAAGCCCACGATCTCGCCATAAATTGTCGCCCCGCGCGCGGTGGCGTGCTCCAGCTCTTCCAGAATTAAGGTGCCAGCCCCTTCGCCAATCACCAGGCCGTCGCGCTGAACGTCAAACGGCGACGGCGTGGTTTTCGGCGCGTCGTTACGCTGGCTGGTGGCAAACAGGGTATCGAAAACCGCCGCCTCCGAGGGGCACAGCTCTTCCGCGCCGCCCGCCACCATCACCGTCTGGTATCCGTGACGAATCGCTTCCCAGGCGTAGCCAATCGCCTGGCTGCCGGAGGTGCAGGCGCTCGACGTTGGGATCACCCGTCCGCGCAGGCCAAAGAACAGCCCGGTGTTGACCGCAGTGGTGTGCGGCATCATCTGCACGTAGGTGGTGCCGGTAATGTTATGGGTGTGCTTTTCCGTGAGCATGGAGGCAAACTCGCTGACCGGCCCGGTGCTGCCCGTCGACGAGCCGTAGGCGATCCCGGTCTGACCGTTGGTGAGCACCGCGTCGTCGATCAGGCCCGCCTGCTCCAGCGCCAGCTCGGTGGCGCGGGTTGAAAGCAGCGACACGCGGCCCATGGCGCGAATGCGCTTGCGGGTATAGTGAGCGGGGAGGGTGAAGCCTTCAATCGGCGCGGCGAGCAGGGTTTGCAGGCCGTCATACGCCTGCCACTCCGTCATGGTGCGCACCGCATTTTCATACCCGCGCAGGCGGCGCGAAATGGTCGGCCAGTCCTCGCCAAACGCGGTAACGCCGCCCGTGCCCGTAATCACTACCCGGCGGGTCATAGCATGCCTCCGTTAATCGAAATCACCTGACGCGTCACGTAGCCTGCCTTATCCGACATCAGGTAGCTCGCCAGCCCGGCCACCTCTTCGGCCTGGCCCATGCGCTGCATGGGTATCATCGACATCGCCGCGTTCAGCGCGGCCTCGTCCATCTCGATCATGCCGGTATCGATCAGCCCCGGCGCGATGCAGTTGACGGTAATTTTGCGTTTCGCCAGCTCGGTGGCGAGCGCTTTGGTGGCCCCGATAATCCCGGCTTTGGCCGCGCTGTAGTTCACCTGCCCACGGTTGCCCATAATGCCTGACACCGACGACAGGGTGACGATCCGACCGCCCCTGCGGGTGCCAATCATCGGCATAATGCAGGGGTGAATAACGTTATAAAAACTGTCGAGATTGGTGTGGATCACGCGGTCCCAGTCATCCTCGCTGAGCGCCGGAAACGCGCCGTCGCGGGTAATGCCGGCGTTACTTACCACGCCATAAAACGCGCCGCGATCGGCGATCTCCTGCTCCAGCACCGTGCGGCACTGCTCGCGGTTGCCCACGTCGAACGTGAGTAAACGGCCCGCGCCGCCCGCCCGGACAATCGCATCCAGCGTCTCCTGCGCGCCCGCCTCATCACGATGGTAGTGCACGCCGACGGTAAAACCGTCCGCCGCAAGCTGAAGGGCGATGGCGCGGCCAATGCCTTTGCTGGCCCCGGTGACCAGTACGGATCGACTCAGACTCATGGTGGTGTTCCCTGGTTGAAAAGTGTGGTTAATTCATCCTCGCTCGGCTGGAAGGTATTCACGCGGCCCGTGGCGAGGGGCACGCCGTCGCACTGAACGGCGCACTCGAAGCTGCCGAAGCGTTCATCCTGCATCAGGCGTTCGATGGTGATGTTCAGCGTGCTGCCTGCGGCAAAATGCCCCGCGCCGCACGTCAGCTCGCGCGCGCCCAGCACCATACCCAGCGCACAGTGCGGCAGCCCTTTTTGCATCCGGTGCCACTCAGACCAGACGCCCACGGTCTGGGCCATCAGCTCCAGCGCAAACCAGCCGGGCAGGTCGCCATTAGCGTTCAGGAAGGGCGCAAGGACGCCCTGCCCGTTTACCGTCACGCGGCAGACGGCGCTGTCGTCGGTCACGCTCTCAACGGTTTCGAGCAGCATCATCGGCGCGTCGTGAGGAAGATAATCGCCTGGCGGTAAATAGCGCATCACACTCTCCCCAGCAGAAGGCTGGCGTTGTTGCCGCCAAACGCGAACGAGTTCGACAGGATCGTCGGCTTTTTCAGCGGCGCGCTGTGGTGCAGCAAGCCGCAGGCGGGGAGCGTGTCGTCCGGCGCGTAGCGGGAAAAATCCTGCGGCGGCAGCGGCAGGCCGCGGGTCAGGATCAGCCAGCTCAGGGCGGCCTCGGTGACCCCGGCGGCGCCCAGCGTGTGGCCGGTTAGGTGTTTCGTCGAGCTGCACGGCACGCGTTCGCAAAAGAGGTCGTGGATCGCCTGCGCCTCGATCCGATCGTTCAGCGGCGTGGCGGTGCCGTGCAGGTTGATATAGCCTACGTCCTCCGCCGTGATCCCCGCCTCGTTCAGCGCCTGGTTGATGGCGCGGATCGCCCCTTCACCCTGCGGATGCGGGGCGGAAATATGGTACGCATCGCTGGATTCTCCCGCGCCCAGAAGCGCAATTTCTCCCGGCTCGCGGGTCAGCACCATGAGCGCCGCCGCTTCACCAATGGTGATCCCCCGACGGTCGCGGCCAAACGGCTCGCACAGGGTCGGCGAGAGTGACTCCAGGCTGTTGAAGCCGTTAACCGGCATGCGGCTCAGGCTGTCTGCGCCGCCGACGATGGCGACGTCCACCAGCCCGGCGTCGATCAGGCGACGCCCGCTGATAATCGCCCGCGCGCTGGAGGAGCAGGCCGTCGAGATGGTATACGCCGGGCCGTCCAGCTCAAGCCAGCTGGCGAGAAAGCGCGACGGATCGCCGAGCTCCTGCTGCGGATATTGCCACTTCGGGCTGCGCTCGCCGCTCCGGGAGAGGCGCACGTTTTCATCACCCTCGTCCAGCCCGGAGGTGCTGGTGCCCAGCACCACCGCCACGCGGTCGCGTCCTGCGCGGTTAATGGCCGCCTCAACCGCGGGCCGTATTTGCGCCAGCGCCGCCAGCAGCAGCTGGTTGTTGCGGCTGCGATGGGCGGAAAAACGCTCGGGTATAGGCGGAAGTTCACCCTCAACGCCTCCCAGCACGGCCTCCGGAAAGCCCTGTAGCCAGCCCGCGCGCGGACGCATCCCGGGCGCCACGCCTGCGTTCAGGTTTGCCGCTATTTCATCAGCCGAGTTGCCCAGGGCGTTGACCATGCCAACCGCAGAAAGGTAAATCATCTCAGTCACCCAGATATTGAATGGTGATGTGGTAGTTAAAAACGTGCTGCACAATGCTAACCGGCTCGCGTTTGCCGCTGCGGTTCAGGTAAACAATCTCCGTAACCAGTTTGCCGTCGGGGTTGCGCAGTTCGCGTCTGGCGTCAGTATCGTTCAGCGTCCAGCCTTTCGGCAACTGCGGCTGCCAGGCGCGGAGCGGCCAGTGGCTAAGCATCACATCGGCCAGTACCTGGCTTGCTGGCGGCAGCTGCGGCATCACAACCGACTGCTCGGTGTGGATCCCGGTCTCGTCGTAGGTGGCGAGGAACAGGCGGATCCCGACGGAGGAGAGGCCGGCAAGCGTCACTTTATGTTCGTCTGCGTTAAGCATTACCAGCAGCGACTGGGTTTGACCCTTAAAGCTGCCGGTCAAAAGCTGCTGCGAACGAATAGCCGGGGTGATGCCCGGCGGCGGTAGCGTGACGCGGGTGCCCGGCTGTAGCCAGGCCTGAGGGCGCGCGTCATCGCGATTCGTCGTATGGCTACATCCCGCCAGCAGCAGGGCCATCACGACAGCCGCCAGGCGAATAAAACGGGTCATGGTGTGTTCTCTTTGTTAGCGGGCATCGCCAGCGGAGCGAGCAGGAACGCGGTAAAGATACCGCTCACCAGCACAATGCCAAAACTGCTGATGGCCTGGGTGGTGCTGAACACCAGCATCCCCAGCGTCAGCAGGGTAGTCATCATGGCAAGGGTAATTGCCAGCATGGAGGTCAGCGGCGTACCGCGCGGGTTGCTGAAAAACAGCGTGTAGTTGATGCCAATGCCCAGAACCAGCACCAGCGCCAGCAGGGAAAACAGGTTCACCGGGTGGCCTGCCACGGCCAGCGCCGCCAGCCCGCCGCCCAGCGACAGCACGGACGGCACCAGGGCCACCAGCCCTTTTCGCCAGCCGAGACGCACCACCGCGCCGCAGGCAATCACCGCCAGCGCCACGCACAGCAGCCCCGTCAGCAGCGCGCGGTAGAGCGCAAACAGGCTGTCGAAGCTGGCCTTACGATCGACCCAGACGACCCCTGGATGGCGGGCGGCCAGCTCGCCGAGTGCGGCGCTGTCTCTGACGCCGTCGACCGGAACCAGCACGCCGCTTTTACCGTCCGGCAGCGTCAGCCACAGCAGTCGCCAGCCCTCGCTGGCGGGGCTCGCGAGCCACGCCTCCACGCTGACGGGCATGGCGTTCAGATTCGGTTTCACTGCGTTCATCCCCGCGCTTTGCAGCATGTTCGTTACCGTCGGCGCGGCGCCGCGCAGCAGATGCAGATCGCTCTCCTGGCGCGTCAGCGAGTTCAGCGGCAGGGTGCGCCAGCGGGAAAACTCGCCGGCTTTTTGCGCCTGCGCCAGCGCCGGGGTAAACGCCTCCAGCCGCTCCAGCGTTTGCTGAGCCGACGCGCCGTACACCACAAACCACTTCTGATCGACGTTCTGCCCGGTCAGGGCGGTGATGGCTTTTTCCTGGGCCAGTATGTCCTGCGGCAGCGCCTGAAGCTGGGCGATATCGTCATCAACCCGCAGGCTGGCGATCCCGATGGCGGAGAGCAGCGCCAGCGCTACCGGCAGCCCGACGGAGAGGGCTCTACCGTTGCGCCATGCGTTCAGCCAGCGCTGCATCACCCCGCTCAGGGGAACCGGGCGAACCGGCATACCCCGGCACAGCCACGGATGCCAGAAAATCACCGTCAGGCACGAGGCGCTCAGCCCTGCGGCGGCGAACACCGCCATCTGCCGAATGCCGGGGAAGGGAGCCAGCATCATGAAAAGATACGCCACGACGGTGGTCAGCAGCGCCAGCAGCAGCGCGTTACGCACTTTCTCCAGGCTCTGCCAGGGCGTCTGTGTCGCGCCGTGCACCATCCGCTCCGTGAGGTAGTAAATCGTATAGTCCGCCGAGATACCGATGATGCTCATGCTCATCACCAGCGTCATCAGATGCAGCTCGCCGAACAGCAGGAGCGTCGCGACCGTGCCCGCCAGCGCGCCGATGGCAATGGAGAGCAGGCTCAGCAGCAGCGGGCGCACGGAGCGGAACACCGACACAATCAGCAGGATCGCGCCGAGCACCGTGGCGACGCCGAGCGTGGAAATATCCCGTTTGGCCTGCTGGCTGGCGTAATCGCTGTAGAACACCGTTCCGCGCGAGAGCAGCTGCGCCTGTGGATAACGGGCTTTCAGCGTCTGCTGCAACGCGTTAAGGGTGGTCACCAGCCGGTGGGTTTGCTGCATATCAAACGAGGAGCCCGCCAGCTCGCCGTGCAGCAGATACCAGTAGTTTCCGGCCTCATCTTTCGTCACCAGCCAGCCGTCCATCAGCTGCATCTTCTGGCTGTTCTTCGCCAGCGCGAGCTGCGCGCCGCGCGTCAGCATCAGCGGATCGTTTTGCAGCTCCCTGCCGCTCACGCCGGAAAAGGCGGAGTAAAGCTGCGACAGGATCCACCTGGCCTGCGCCTCTCCGCCGTTTTGCAGGCGGGCGCGGGTGGCCGGATCGATCAGACCATTGCGGTGCTGCCAGAAAAAATCCCCCCACGCCCGTTGCCCGGCGGCGTCCAGCGGGCCTTTTACCTCGCTGAGCGCCTGGCTGCGCTGCAGCAGGGTTAACCACTGCTGCGCCACGCGCGGGTCCGGCCGTTTGCCGGGGCTGACCAGCCAGACGAGCTGGCGGTCCAGGCGCTGCATAAACCCGTCGTTGAGGGCCGGAGGAACTGCCCCGAGCGTCTGTTTCGGCAGCATGGCGAGCACGCTGCTGTTCAGCCGCGCGCCGGGCAGCAGCGACAGCAGCACGACGAGCAGGATCAGGCATAACCCAGCCCACAGCAGCGCCGGGCGCAGAGGGTTACGGTGCGGCAAAGCGTTGGCGTTCTGCATCGGTCAGGCGAGCGGGCGTAAGCTGGTGGCGGGAAAGGGCGATATCCGTCGTGTCGCCCTGCCTGTCGTTCAGGCGAATAGACTCCAGATAGAGGGCACCCTGCAAATCAAGGGTGGCGAAAATCTTGTCCAGCGGTGTGGTGACAGGCGTCAGCACCAGCGACCAGCGGCCTTCTCCCCGATCCTGAAAATCGATGCGGAAGTTCTCTTCCAGTACCTTACGGTCGGCCTGGAACAGCGCCCGCAGCAGATGGTTGAACTGGAACATCTGCGGGTTATTGTCGGCGGTGATGGTCTGCGGCGGCTGGCCGCCGATCGCCTGCACCATCCGTTTGTCATCCAGCAGCAGCGTCATCGGGAACGGCGCCTGTTGATCCCACAGCAGGCCGTCGTCACGGGCGATCAGCATCTCCCCCCGCGAGCGCAGCGGCTGGGGCATGCCCTTGATGGTGCGGGTCTGTTCAAAGTGCGCGCGCACGACCGGCTGCTCCGCAAACCGCTGCTGCAGTTCATCCAGCGTCACCGCGCTGGCCAGCGGGCTAAGCAGCAGGGCGATAAGAGGTATCCATTTCATGGCGCGATCCCCATGCGTTCGAACAGAATGGCCGGGCTGACAAAGCACATCTCCCGGCTTGCTTCATCCACCGCCACCTGAATGGTGTAGCCGGTGGTGGTGCGCTTCCCGGTTTGCGCGTCAACGATTTGATAGGCGATGCGCAGGCGGTTTTCATACTCTTCAATCCGGGCGCGAACGCGGATGCGCTGCTCGAAGGTCACCGCGTCGCGGTACTTCACGCGGGTATCCACCACGGGCCAGACGTAGCCCGAGGCTTTCATCTGGCGATAGCCGTAGTCAAACTGGTTGAGCAGCGCTTCGCGGGCAATCTCAAAGTAACGGAAGTAGTTGCCGTGCCACACCACGCCCATCATATCGACGTCGTGGAAGGGGACGGTGATTTCAACTTCAGCCGTAAAGCGGGGATCGGTCAGCACCCTTTACTCCTTCTCGTTGACCTCTGGCAGCCGCCAGAAATCGAAAAAATTAAACCAGTCAAGCGGCGACATGAGCGCGTAGTGCTCCAGCCGCTGCGCATAGCGGTCGACGGTCTGCTGTAGCGCCTGCTGGCGTTCGCCGCGCGGCAGCAGCAGCGGGTCGGCGAAGCGCTCGCAGTGCAGGGTCAGTTTTCCCTGCTGGCAGAGGGCAAAAATGAGCACCACCGGGCAGCGTAAGATGGACGCCAGGATAAACGGCCCCTGCGGGAACGGCGCGGACTGGCCCAGGAACTCGCTCCAGATCACCCGCCAGCTGCCGCCGCGCTGCGGGGTAACGGCGATGCGATCGCCCACGATCGCCACCCATTCGCCGCGATCGAGCTTCTCTTTAATGAGGATGGCGGTATCCGGGCCAATGTCGGTGACCGGCATCAGGTGAATGCCCGCCTGCGGCGCCATCTCCTCCATCACCTGCTTAAACCGTCTGGCGTTATCGCTAAAGACCAGCGCGTTGATGGTTTTTGCGCCTTCACGCTGCGCCAGCGCCCGGCAGGCTTCCACGTCGCCAAGGTGCGATGCCAGCAGCAGTTTACCCTGAGGATCGTCGAGGCCAAGCGCCTCCTGCGCTCCCGGCGCAAAGACCAGATCGCGATGCAGCTTCATTTCGCCGCTCCAGCTGGCCACCTTGTTGAGCATGGCATGACCGAAGCGCAGGAAGTGGGAAAAGCTGTTAAGCCGCGCGGGTTGCGGCATTTGCCGCTGCGCCATCACCCGCCTGACGCGCGCCAGCCACTGCCGGGACGCCTGACGCGCAGAGCGGGCGGTGAGCCAGTAGACGGCGGTCACCGGCCACAGCAGGACGGTAAACGCCTTTCGCCCCAGCAGCTGCCAGACGCGCAGCATCAGGCGCATGCCCCACAGCCCTTTCACCTCCTGCTGCTGCGCCCAGTGCTGCGCGCGGCGACGCATCAGCAGCGCGGGCATGCGCGGCAGCATGCCGAGGAACAGGCGGGTATGCATTAGCGAGATGCGCACGTTGTCTCTCAGGGCATCGAAATGGGATATCCCGTCCGGCGGATAGGTCACGCGGGTAGGCAGAAAATAGCTGGTGTTGCCCTGCCAGTAGAGCCGCACCATCACCTCGGTGTCAAAATCCATCCGCTTACCGAGCGGCACCTCTGCCGCAAGGCGCAGTACCGGTGCGACAGGGTAAACGCGAAAACCGCACATGCTGTCTTTCAGCTGCAGGGAGAGGGTCTCGATCCAGACCCAGACGTGCGTGATCCAGCGTCCATACAGGCGCGAGCGGGGAATCGAATCATCGTAAACGGGCTGCCCGGAAATTAACGCCTCGGGGTGGCGTTCGGCCAGCGCCAGCAGTTTGGGGATGTCTTCGATAGCGTGCTGGCCGTCAGCGTCCACCTGAACGGCGTGGGTGAAGCCGCGCGCTGCGCAGGCTTCCAGACCCTGCATCACCGCCGCGCCCTTACCGCGGTTTTCTGGCAGACGCAGCAGCGTCACCTCCGGTTGCTCCGCCGCCAGCGCTTCAAGCGTGCGGCGGGTGGAGTCATCGCTGCCGTCGTCCACCACCAGGCAGGGCAGATCGAACGGCGCGAGGCGCGCCAGCACCGAGGGCATCGTCGCGCCGTGGTTGTAGCACGGGATCAGCACGCAGGGGCGGAAGGCTACTGGCATAAGCGAATTTTCCCGCTGCTGGCGGTAAGGCGCTCGCCGCCCGCATGGCGCTGATAGCTGAAGGTGAGCATCTGGCGTTCGGGCTGCCAGGCCAGGAGCAGCGACACCGTATTCTCCGGCAGCAGCGGGGCCGCGAACTTCACGTTCTGAATACTGTGAAAGCGATAGCCCGGCGCCAGCGCGGCGGCGTAGTGCATCACCCAGTCGAGCTGCGCCACGCCGGGAAGCAGCGGCTGTACGGCGAAATGCCCCCTGAACCAGACCAGGCCGGGGTCGAGATAGAGCGTTATCTCCAGATGCCCGGGCTCGGGCTGGCGGCGTTCGATCTCATGCATCTTCATGAAATAGCTCCTGTAGCTGCGCGGTCACGCGCTTGTTCATGCTGTCGACCGGAATTTCATCAACGATGCGCCAGCAGCGCGGTACGGCAACCGGCTCAAGCCAGGGACGAAGGGCGCGACGCCAGGCGGATTCCTGAACATTTTTACCCACTCTTTCTCTGTGCAGAAGCGCCTCGTCGCTGAGCACCAGCAGCGCGCCAATGCCCTGACGCCCGCCGCGCGTGACCGCCAGCGCGGCGGCCTCGCGGATGCCGTCCAGCGCCAGCAGGCGGCGCTCGACTTCCTCGAGCGAAATGCGCTTATCTTCAATTTTGACCACCCGCCCCCGACGCCCGGCGAGGCTGAACCGCCCGTCAGCCGTGAACTGCAGGATATCATCCAGCGCGATCCCCTCCGGCTCGTGGATCAGCGGCGACAAAACGCGGTCGCCGTGAAACGTCACGCCGGGGAAAGGCTCCCAGAGCGTGCTTTCCTCCTGACGGTAGCGCCAGGCCATAATCCCCGTTTCCGTGCTGCCGTAAATCTCGTCCGGCCAGACGCTGAGCCAGCCGTGAACCGCGGCAATATCCCGCCAGGGGAGCACGCCGCCGGCGGAGAGAAGCAGGTCGACGGGCGGCGGCGTCAGCGACGGGTCAAGCCGCCTGAGGAACGCCGGGCTGCTGATGAAAAGATAGCGTTTATCGTCGGGAAGGGCAGAGAGCTGTTCGGCATAGCTGAGCAGGCTGGCGTGCAGCGGCAGGCCGAGCGCCATCGGCAGGACGACACGAAACGTCAGGCCGTACAGGTGGTGCAGAACCACGGAAGCCACGACGTGACGGCCCGCCAGGCGATCGCCAAAATGGTCCGCCAGCAGGCGGGCTTCGCGATCCAGGCTGACCACCGGCTTGCTCACCCGCTGCGGCGTGCCGGTCGAGCCGGAGGTGTAAAGCTCAATCACGCGCGTTTCGTCGATATCGGGCAGCGGTGAAAAGGCGCGGTCCGTTCGCGTTGTGCAAGTCACCCGCAGCTGTCGCCCCTGAACGTCAAGCGCGGTATCGCTCAGGATGCCGCTGAACAGCGCCCGCTGCTCATCAAGCTGCGCGCCGCGGGCGTGGCCGGGAAGAACGGGCGTTTTGCCCGCGTGCAGCGTCGCCAGCAGCGCGACAATAAACAGATAGCCGTCCTCAACGCACAGCGCCCAGCGATCGCCGCCTTCATGACGCAGCGCGTCGACCAGGCGCGTGACGTCGTGGCGCAGGTCGCCGAGCGTCCAGAGGCGCTCCCCGCGCCAGGCAACGGGCGTATCGTCAGGACGGGGCGCGTTGAGCCACTGGCTCAGCGGAAGAGGATTAATCATCGTTTTTCATCACCCGTTGCCGCACCAGCCACTCGCAGATTGCCAGCGTGCCCATCAGGAGATAGGCAATCATCCCGTTCCACAGCGTCCACAGGCGGATATCGCCGTGCAGCACGGTAAACAGCGCAATCGCCCCGTTGATAATAAAAAAGCCGCACCATACCTGAGTCACCCGGCGCGTGTAACGTACCCCGGCGGGGGAGAGATCCGGTTCACGCAGGCGCGCCAGCCGTTCGACGACAGGCATTGACGTCCACAGCGAGCCGCCAAACGCCGCCAGCATGACCAGATTCACCGCCACCGGATAATACAGTACCCACCGATGCGCGTGCAGGACATAGCTCGCGGCGCAAAGCACGATGCCCACGAGCGCTACGCTCACGAGCATATAGCGCAGGGGGCCGTCCTGCCGGCGGGCCTGGCAGATGCGCAACAGCAGCACCAGCGCCATCACGGGCAGGATCCCGTGCAGACTATTATTCGCCAGACCGAAGCCGATCAAAAACGGCCATGCCAGCAGCATCAGCCCCGTCAGGACGGGAAGTACCGGAATCGAACGCACGTTACGCGTCGCGCTGAAGCTGTTCCACAACGTCCACGACGTCCTGCACCGTGCGCACCGCTTTGAAGGTTTCAGGCTTGATTTTATGGCCCGTTTTCTTTTGCAGGTGCACCACCATATCGACGGCATCGATGCTGTCGAGATCCAGGTCTTCGTAAAGCCGTGCCTCTGGCGTAATATCCTCCGGCGCGACTTCAAACAGCGTAATAAGAAGCGCAGAGACTTCCTGATAAATCGTTTTTTGTTCTGTCATAGCGGGTCATTCTCAGGCGCGTTGTTGATGGATAAAAGCAGCGAGCGTGGCAACGGAATAGAAGTGCTGACGCATCTCGTCGCTTTCGGCAGAAAGCACTACGCCGTACTGATTTTTCACCGCCAGCCCCAGCTCAAGGGCGTCGATTGAGTCCAGACCCAGCCCGTCGCCAAACAGCGCGGCGTCTGTATCAATATCCTCTGGGGTAAGTTCTTCCAGATTCAGCGTAGAGATAATGAGATTCTTAATTTCAAGATAGAGCGCTTGCATCTTTCGTTCCTGACAAAGATTGAAGACCGGTTGTTAACTGATGCTGCATATGCCGGTTTAACTGCCTTGCCGCCAGCGCGGGCTCGTGCTGGCTCGCATCATAAAAATCATGAATGTTGATGCGTTCGCGAACATCCACGGTGAAAACAGGTTTGTTGGGCGGAACGTTATACCAGCTGCTCTGTTTATCCAGCATTCGTTCGCTACAGTGGATAATAACCACGCGCACGGCGCTGTTGCAGCGAACGGCGATATTCGCCGCCCCGCGTTGCAGGGTAATCCCTTCGCCCACCCGGGTACGGGTCCCTTCCGGGAAGATGAGCAGCGTGTCGCCCTGGGCCAGACGCCGCTGGCTGGCGGAAAGCAGCGCGTCTGCTTCGCTGTTAATCAGATAATCCGCCGCGCGGATCGCGCCGCTGACGAACGGGTTACGCCGCAACGCGCTTTTAACCAGACAGTCGGTTTCGTTCATCACCGAAGCCAGCAGGACGTAGTCCAGCAGCGAAGGGTGATTCGCAATCACCAGACAGCCGCGCTCGGCGCGCAGCGCGTCCAGGTTCGTGAAGCGGTAATCCAGCACCCCCACCCCGCGTACCACCGCGAGGAACAGGCGAAAGCTGGCGGAGATGCTGCGGCGTGCCAGACGGCGGCGCCTGGTGCGGTCGCGCTGGAAAATCAGCAGCAGGTTAAACCACACCAGCGACAGCATCAGCCCGCCGAAGCCGAACAGCGCGAAGCAGAATCCGGTCATCAGCACGCGCCATAGCCGTTCGAGGCGAGTAAGCAGCCCGCTCACCGACGCGTCCATTGCCACTCAAGGCGCTCGCCGGGCAGCGTGAAGCGTTGTTCGTCGCTCAGATAATGGCGCAGGAACTGAAGGCTTTGTGGCAGCGCGGGCTCTTCACCTGCGCTTTTACCGTGCGTTTCACAGCTGAGCGCCTCTCCGGCTTCAATCACCAGCGCCAGCGCGTAGGGCCAGACGGGCATCTGGGGCGGCAGCCCGGCGTGGTAAAACGCGGGCAGCAGGCCGTCGAAATCCACCAGCAGCACGCGGGAGTAGCCCGCATGCAGCAGGCTCAGCACCTCGCATAAGCTCTGCTGAAAAGTATCCATACCGGCGGACACCGACGACGAGACGATCGGCTGGCGGGCAGCGATGGTCAAATTGCCAACCGCCGAGTTGTGGACCGACATCGCAAAATCAGTGGGTGAAACGGGCTCCTCTGCCGCCAGCGCTTCCAGAATGCGGTAATTGCGTTCCAGTTCGCCATGGCGGCTGGCGTAGACGACGGCGTCGATGCGATGTTTGCGAAGCATGGTCAGGCCAAGATCGACGGCCTGCCTGCTGCCCGGGTTAAGGCGGCGGGCGGTCATCATCGGCAGATCGGTCAGTTTCGCCAGCGGCGCAGCGGGATCGATGGCGTCAGACCGGCGTGACCACGCCTGCCATGCGTCGGCATCGCTGAGTCCCGGCGCTCGTGCCTGCCAGTCGATAATGGTGAGTGTAAATTTCATCTGCGCGCGTCCGCGATAAACCTGTTTCGTTGTCTTTTTGTTCGCCAGCGCGATTTGCTGCGCACATCCTACAATGTTGTCGGCGCGCTGGCGAATAAACGTCACTTTTAACCCTTTGCACCCGGTTATCCCGGCAAACGGCTTTTTGGCCGACCCGGCCCCAGCAGAATGGCGAGTTTACTGCCTCCTTTGGTGGTTTCCATCCAGATTTTACAGACGCTGGTGAGCGGCACGGAGAGCAGCATGCCCACCGGTCCCAGCAGCCATCCCCAGATCAGCAACGATAAGAACACCACCATCGTTGACATGCCCAGGCGGTGGCCCATCATGCGCGGTTCGAGAATGTTGCCCAGCACCATATGCACGACGAGGAACAGCGCCCCCACCAGCATGCACTCATAAAATCCGTTAAACAGGAACGCCTGGATCATCGGCGGGACGGCGGAGAGCACCGCGCCGATATTGGGCACGTAGTTCAGTAAAAACGCCAGCACGCCCCACATCAGCGCGAACTGCACGTCCAGCAATACCAGCCCCAGCCAGACAATGACGCCGGTCCACAGGCTAAGCAGGGTTTTCAGCGCCAGATATTTAGAGACGCCCTTCAGCGCGCGGTGTAAACCGGCAATATGGATCTGCGGATTGTTCAGGGCAAAACGCAGCTTATACGGCACGTGGCGCACTTCGAACAGCATAAACACCACCGTCATTACCAGCAGCAGAATGCTGGCCATCGCCCCGGAAAGCCCCGTCATCAGGGTCGTGGCGTAGGTCATCACCTTCTCGGAATCCATCCGGCGCAGCATCCGTTCCGGTGAAATATGCAGGTTTACGAACGGCAACATTCGCTGGAGATCGACCAGCTTGCGCGTCAGCTCTTTATTGTATTGCGGCAGCATGGTGGAAAATTCGCTCAGCGAGGCGGCGAGCACGCCGAACAGCGCCGTCAGGACAACCAGCATCACCATCACCACGATGGTGATAGCGACCGGGCGGCTGATGCCGCGTCGTAAAAACCATGTCACCAGCGGGTTGAGGACGATAGCGAAAAACAGCGCCAGCAGCAGCTGGACAATGATATCCGCCGCCGCGTGGATACCCGCAAGGATAACCACCAGGCAGGCGAGTTTTAATAAAATATGGAGTCCGGCTTTATCGGGCGGGCTGGCAGTCATAAGAATTCCTTTTTCCGGGGGGGCCTGCTAATTGTAGTGCGCCGGAGTTGCTTCGTCTGGAGCGTTAGTCTGAAAGTCGCGGCAAAAAAATGGCCCCCGGCGCAAGCGACGGAGGCCACGTCATCCTGGTGAAGCGTTACTGGATCACGAGGGTGTTAATGATGTTTTCAGCGGTGGTCTGCGCTTTCTGCTGATCGTCTGCCGGCAGGGTGATCTGCATGGTCAGCAGTTTATTATCGACCTTGCCAAGCACGACGGAGGAGTACGCGGTCTGGCCTTTGGCAGAGATAATGCTGTCCAGCTGCTGCAGCGTGTGGCCTTTCAGTTCAACGGACTTGTTGGTTACCACCTGGAGCTGCGGGTCGCGGCTGCGCTGCTGATCTTCAAGACGTTTGGACAGCACGCCCAGATCTTCGCTGGTATCGTCACCGACAATCACGATCACCGCTTTTTGGCCGGTGGCATCGGAATAGACGTGCATGTTGTTTGCCTGGGTGCCCAGCTTACCGCTCTGGTCGGTCATGTCTGCGGGCAGAGAGAAACTGAGTTTGCCATCCATCAGGCTCACCGGCTGACCGGTGGCGTTGCTTTCTGCTGACGCGCCCTGAGCAGGCGTTTTGGTGTCGCTGTTATCACAGGCTGCAAGGCCAACTACCAGCAGGCCAATCCCGACATATTTAACCAGATTGCGCATTGACTTCTTCCTTTCGATAAACGGCCATAGCGGCTCATTCGTTCATCTTATCACAACTGATAAAGCGAACCCTTAACCTGCCTGCAATGCGGAGATTTCAGATTTATCTGCCAGCCTTTTCAGCAGCATATTCAACAGTACGCCGTACATCGGCAGGAAGAATACCAGGCTGATAAGCACCTTGAAGGCGTAGTCCACCAGGGCGATTTCCATCCAGTGCTCTGCCATGAAGGCGTCCGGGCTGCGCCAGAAGGCGATGAAGAAGAAGGCCAGCGTATCGCTCACGTTTCCGAACAGCGTGGAGGCCGTTGGCGCCATCCACCAGCGATGGTTCTGACGCAGGCGGTTAAATACGTGAACGTCGAGGATCTGCCCCAGGGCATAGGCCATAAAGCTGGCGGCGGCAATACGCGCGACGAACAGGTTGAAATGCGTCAGCGCCTCGAAGCCCTGCCAGCTTCCCATATAAAACAGGGAGGAGATGGCGTAGGAGACAAACAGCGCCGGGATCATCACCGCAAAAATAATCCGCCGCGCCAGCGGTGCGCCGAAAATGCGTACGGTCAAATCGGTTGCGAGGAAAATAAACGGAAAACTGAACGCGCCCCAGGTGGTATGGAAACCAAAAATGGAGATCGGGAGCTGCACCAGGTAGTTGCTGGAGATGATCACCAGCAGATGAAATAGCGAAAGCCAGAACAACGCCTTAACGCGCTGCGATTGTGTAAAGGAGTTCATATTGTACCTTTTTGATTAATATTTGGGGTGAGGGAACCCAATAAAGCCGCCGCATGATACTGCTTTGACGACGCTTTGCAATGGCTAATTTTCACGCAATCGTTAACCTGGTTTGCATTGACGGCGGCGGGGCGTAAACTACAGCCGTTTTTACCTGAACGAGAAGAAAATGACCGACCTGTTTTCCAGCCCTGACCACACGCTTGATGCCCTGGGCCTCCGCTGCCCGGAGCCGGTAATGATGGTGCGCAAAACCGTGCGCAACATGCAGAGCGGCGAAACGCTGCTGATTATCGCTGATGACCCGGCCACCACCCGCGATATTCCCGGTTTTTGTACCTTCATGGAACACGAGCTGGTGGCGCAGGAAACGGAAGCCTTGCCGTACCGGTATATGATTCGTAAGGGCTGAGTGCGGCCTGATGTCCTCACCCGACCCTCTCCCGCAGGGCTGAGGGATCCCCAGTAATATGGTCATACCACCATGACCATATTACTGTACTCTTTTCCCAGCTTTTTCATCTCGTTAACTATATTCAGGCGTCTTACTTTCCCGGGCTCATGCCGGATGAC
>NZ_JAPNMC010000021.1:0-66035 GCF_026627565.1 Enterobacter cloacae complex sp. 2022EL-00788
GCATATTACGCTTTCCCGCTTCAGAGTCAAGCGATTATTTCGCTTTTCTCTGCTGACCCGGCGGCTTGCGTGCCGTTGTTCCGTGTCAGTGGAGGCGCATTATAGGGAGTTCTTCCGAAGTGACAAGCACAAAATACAAAAAACTTTTCGTTCGCTCACTTTTCAAACTCAACGCTTATTTAACCCGCGAATCGTCCGTTAAACGCGCAATTTCACGGGCAAAACTGGCAACCTGAGCCCAGTCGGTATAAACCACCTCTTTACGCGTATCGGTTTCGCCGCCCGTCATCTTCATGATCAGGCGGATCATGAAGCGGTCGTACCAGCGATAGCGCGGGTAGCGCAGCGCGCCAGCAAAGACAGAACAGATATCGGGCTGCCAGGGTGAACTCAGCAAAAACTTGCGCGTATAGCTGTTGGTCTGCGGCGTGCGCTTCTCGGCTTTACGGGCGACCAGGTTGACCGAGTAAAATGCGCCGGGCAGCTTATCAAGCTCCGCCGTATGCTTTTTCACAAAGCGATCCAGCGCCGGATGGAAATGGCCGTAACGAATTGACGCGCCAATCACCACACGGTCGTAATCCTGCCAGGAAATTTGCTCCGTGCGATTCAGGTTCACCACATCAGAGTAAATGCCCAGCTCTTTGAGTTCAGAAGCCAGATATGAAGCAATCTCACGCGTTTGCCCGTCACGCGTTGAGAAAAGAATTAACGTTTTCACTAATGTCTCCTTACTCACGCCAGAATGTTGGGGTGAACAACACCAGCAGCGTAAAGACCTCAAGACGACCAAACAGCATATTGGCGATTAAGATCCACTTCGCCACGGGGTTCATACTGGCAAAGTTATCCGCCACTACGCCCAGCCCTGGCCCCAGGTTGTTTAACGTTGCCACCACAGAGGCGAAGGCGGAAAAATCATCCACGCCCGTGGCGATAATGGCCAGCATACTGACAATAAAGACCAGCGCATACGCAGAGAAGAACCCCCACACCGCTTCGAGGATACGCTCCGGCAGCGCGCGGTTCCCCAGCTTGATGCTGTAAACCGCGTTCGGGTGAACCAGACGCTTCAGCTCACGGTTCCCCTGCTTAAACAGCAGCAGAATACGGATCACCTTCAGGCCGCCGCCCGTCGACCCGGCACAGCCGCCGATAAACGCAGAACACAACAGCAGTACCGGCAGGAACAGCGGCCAACGCGCGATACTGTCCGTGGTGAAACCAGCGGTAGTCGCCATTGATACCACCTGGAAGAACGCCTGGTTCAGGGTCGTAACCGCCGAGTTATAGACATCGTGGAACCACAGCACCAGGGTACAGATGATAACCAGCGTCAGCTGGACGCCGATAAACATCCGGAATTCCGGGTCGCGCCAGTACACCTTCAGGCTACGTCCGCTCAGCAACGAGAAGTGTAGACCGTAGTTGCAGCCTGAGATCAGCAGGAAGATAGCAATGATGGTATTGATCGTCGGGCTGTCGAAGTAGCCTACGCTGGCATCGTGCGTAGAGAACCCGCCGATAGCGATAGTCGCAAAGCTGTGCCCGATAGCATCAAAAGCAGGCATCCCGGCAAACCACAGCGCCAGCGCACAGGCCACCGTCAGCAGGACATAGATAAGCCACAGGGTCTTCGCCGTCTCCGCAATGCGCGGGCGCATTTTGTTATCTTTTAGCGGGCCGGGCATTTCGGCCCGGTAAAGCTGCATACCGCCGACGCCCAGAATAGGCAGAATAGCCACCGCCAGGACGATGATCCCCATACCGCCGAACCACTGCAGCATCTGCCGGTAAAAGAGGATCGCATGAGGGAGCGAGTCCAGCCCTACAAGCGTGGTGGCCCCGGTGGTCGTTAAGCCGGAGAACGACTCAAAAAACGCATCCGTGATGGTGAGATTCGGTTGTTCAGAGAAGATAAACGGCAGCGCACCGACGCTTCCCAGCACCGTCCAGAACAGGACGACAATCAGAAAACCTTCCCGGGCTTTCAGCTCGCCTTTCTCACGACGGTTTGGCCACCACAGCAGCGAACCAATGGTCAGCGCAACAAAAAAGGTTTGCGTAAATGCACGCCCCGCGCCGTCCCGGTAGATAAGCGCCACCAGACCGGGAATGATCATCGTTCCGGAAAAAAGTATGACCAGTAATCCAACGATTCGGGTAATGGCACGAAAATGCATCTCTGCCGCTTCCTTAGGTATTCAAAATTGTGAGGTGGGGATTATTCTTCAATCGGCAGTAATTGCAATGAACCGCGACTAAAATCAGCGAGTTTTGCTGAAAAAGCAGCCAGTTCCGCCTGAGGAAGCGCCACGCGTAATTGCACCATTGCCTGATAATCACTGTGCGCGATGACGCCGTTAAACTGTTTAAGCAGTGTTTCTACACCCGAAAGCTGGGCGTAATCGCATAACAAAGTATATTCGGTTAGCGGCGTTTTGCGGGTCGTTGTCAGAAGATTAAGCGCCTGCTGGACTCCGCCACCGTAGGCTTTAACCAGGCCACCGGTGCCTAACAAAATGCCGCCGTAGTAGCGAACCACAACGGCGGTTATCTCGCCCACGCCGCTGCCCATTAGCTGGGAGAGCATCGGTTTTCCGGCCGTGCCCGCCGGTTCACCGTCGTCAGAAAACCCGAGCTGCTGTGAATCGTTCGGCGGCCCGGCTACCCACGCCACGCAGTGGTGGCGGGCATCGGGGTGCTGCGCGCGAACGGACTCGACGAACGCCTTTGCCGCCTCCACGCCGTCGGTATGCGCCAGCAGCGTGATAAAGCGGCTTTTCTTGATTTCCTCAACAAAAGTGACCGGCTCAGCCGGTATCAGCCAGCTTTCCATCAGGCCAGCTTCAGGTCTCGCGTCATGTTCTCGATGCTGTTCTCATGGATAACCACGTTATCTTCGATACGAATGCCGCCAAACGGCTTCAGCGCTTCAATTTTTTCCCAGTTGAAGTGCTTGCTGAACTGCCCTTCACGCCACGGCGCCAGCAGAGATTCAATAAAGTAGATGCCCGGCTCGATGGTCAATACCATGCGCGGTGCCAGAACGCGGGTACAGCGCAGGTAAGGATATTTCGACGGCGCCGCCAGGTGCGTACCGGTATCGTCCTGCATAAAGCCCGCGACGTCGTGTACCTGCAAACCCAGCGGGTGGCCGATACCGTGCGGCATAAATGGCCCGGTCAGATCGTTCTCAACCATCGCCTCTTCGCTCATGTCTTTGACAATCTGATGCTTGCGCAGCAGTTTAGCGATGCGCTGATGGAACTGGATATGGTAATCCACATAGCTGGTACCCGCTTTCATGGTGCCGATCAGCGCCAGCTGTTCATCGTTCACGTCTTTAATCAGGTGCGCAAAATCGGTATCCGCATTCGCCGCCCACGTACGGGTGAGGTCTGCCGCGTAGCCGTTGTACTCGGCACCCGCGTCAAGCAGGAAGCTGCGCATCTCAGACGGAACCTGGTGATCCAGTTTGGTATAGTGCAGAACCGAGGCATGCTCGTTGAGCGCCACGATGTTGCTGTAAGGCACGTCGGTATCGCGGTGACCGGTCGCGGTCAGGTACGCCAGGTTGATATCGAACTCGCTCATGCCTGACTGGAACGCCTCATGCGCCGCGCGGTGGCCATTTACCGCCGTTTTTTGCGCTTCGCGCATGCAGTAAAGTTCGTAGTCGGTCTTATAAGCGCGATAGTAATGCAGATAATCCAGTACCCCTTTCGGGTTGAGCTTATCGGCCGGGATATCCAGGCCCAGCGCGCGTTCAGGCACAGGGCCAATGTAGCCGATGTTGCCGCGCGCCGCTGGCAGCTGGCTGCCAATGCCGTCCGCTTTCGGCAGCGCAATCACGTCAATTTCTTCAGTCCAGAAAGAGGTCGGCAGCGGTTCCACGTTGTGCCAGTAATCCACCGGCAGGTAGAACCACAGTTTCGGCTTGTTCACGCCATCCACCAGCAGCCAGCAATTTGGAACCTGCGTGACGGGCACCCAGGCTTTAAACTGCGGGTTAACCTTGAAGGGATAAGCGTGGTCATCAAGAAACGTATTCATCAGCTCGCCGGAGTGGATCAGCAGGGCATCCAGCTTGAAGCGGGCCAGTACATCGCGGGTACGTTCCTGTAGGGTAACGATATGATTTTTATAGAGAGAAGCCAGTGAGTCCATCATTCTTCCTTTCGTTTTTTTGACCTCAAGTCATCGCATCTTAGCACACCTCACTCCGGCTGCGTGATTTCCGCCGACCGTGATCAGCGCAGCATTTTCTTAATGAGTAATTTGCATTTTATTAACATAAATTCCACACTCCGTCTCATCTGGTATGACCAGATCCAATTGCTGGATTCAGGAGACCGACATGCTCTACAAAGGCGACACCCTGTACGTAGACTGGCTGGAAGATGGCATTGCCGAACTGGTGTTCGATGCCCCCGGCTCAGTGAACAAGCTTGATACCGCGACGGTGGCCAGTCTTGGCCAGGCGCTGGATGTACTTGAAAAGCAATCAGATTTGAAAGGGCTGCTGCTGCGCTCAAACAAAGCGGCCTTTATCGTTGGTGCAGATATCACCGAGTTTCTGTCGCTGTTTATGGTGCCGGAAGAACAGCTGAGCCAGTGGCTGCATTTCGCCAACAGCGTCTTTAATCGTCTGGAAGACCTGCCTGTCCCGACCATTTCCGCCGTTAACGGCTACGCGCTGGGCGGCGGCTGCGAATGTGTGTTAGCCACTGATTACCGTCTGGCCACCCCTGACCTGCGCATCGGCCTGCCGGAGACCAAACTGGGCATTATGCCGGGCTTTGGCGGCTCCGTGCGTATGCCGCGCATGCTGGGCGCAGACAGCGCGCTGGAAATCATTGCCGCAGGTAAAGACGTTGGCGCGGAGCAGGCGCAGAAAATCGGCCTGGTGGACGGCGTCGTCAAACCTGAGAAACTGGTCGACGGTGCCGTCGCCATTCTGCGACAGGCGATTAACGGCGACCTCGACTGGAAAGCCAAACGCCAGCCGAAGCTCGAGCCACTGAAGCTCAGCAAAATTGAAGCCACCATGAGCTTTACCATCGCCAAAGGCATGGTGATGCAGACGGCAGGTAAACACTACCCGGCGCCCATCACGGCGGTAAAAACCATCGAAGCCGCAGCCCGTCTGGGTCGCGATGAAGCCCTGAAGCTTGAAAATCAGAGCTTTGTCCCGCTGGCGCACACCAGTGAAGCCCGCGCGCTGGTCGGCATCTTCCTTAACGATCAGTTCGTTAAGGGAAAGGCTAAACAGCTGACCAAAAACGTTGAGACGCCAAAACACGCGGCGGTGCTCGGCGCCGGCATTATGGGCGGCGGCATCGCTTACCAGTCCGCCTGGAAAGGCGTGCCGGTTGTGATGAAAGACATCAATGAAAAATCCCTGACGCTGGGCATGACCGAAGCGGCCAAGCTGCTGAATAAACAGCTTGAGCGCGGCAAAATTGACGGACTGAAGCTCTCCGGCGTGATCTCCACCATTCAGCCCGTGCTGGAATACAGCGGTTTCGATCGCGTTGACGTGGTGGTTGAAGCGGTCGTCGAGAACCCGAACGTTAAAAAAGCGGTGCTGGCCGAAACCGAAGAGAAGGTTCGTCCGGAAACCGTGCTGGCCTCCAACACCTCCACCATCCCCATCAGCGAACTGGCGAGCGTGCTGAAGCGTCCGGAAAACTTCTGCGGGATGCACTTCTTTAACCCGGTGCACCGTATGCCGCTGGTCGAAGTGATCCGTGGGGAAAAAACCTCTGACGACACCATCGCCAAAGTGGTGGCGTGGGCCAGCAAAATGGGCAAAACGCCAATCGTCGTTAACGACTGCCCGGGCTTCTTCGTTAACCGCGTGCTGTTCCCGTACTTCGCCGGTTTCAGCCAGCTGCTGCGCGACGGCGCGGACTTCCGCAAAATCGACAAAGTGATGGAAAAACGGTTCGGCTGGCCGATGGGCCCGGCCTACCTGCTGGACGTGGTCGGGATCGACACCGCGCATCACGCCCAGGCGGTCATGGCTGCCGGCTTCCCGCAGCGTATGCAGAAAGACTATCGCGACGCGATTGACGCCCTGTTCGATGCCAGCCGCTTTGGTCAGAAAAACGGCCTGGGCTTCTGGCGCTATAAGGAAGACAGCAAAGGCAAACCGAAGAAAGAAGAAGATCCGGCGGTGGATGGCCTGCTGGCCGACGTCAGTCAGCCGAAACGCGACTTCACCGACGATGAAATCATCGCCCGCATGATGATCCCGATGATTAACGAAGTGGTGCGCTGTCTGGAAGAAGGCATTATCGCCAGCCCGGCAGAAGCGGATATGGCGCTGGTGTACGGTCTGGGCTTCCCGCCGTTCCACGGCGGCGCGTTCCGCTGGCTGGATACGCTCGGCAGCGCCCGCTACCTCGATATGGCTCAGCAGTATCAGCACCTCGGCCCGCTTTATGACGTGCCGGAAGGTCTGCGTAACAAAGCGCGCCATAACGAACCCTACTATCCAGCAGTCGAGCCAGCCCGTCCGGTTGGCGCGCTGAAAACGGCTTAAGGAGTCACAATGGAAAAGGTTGTCATTGTTGATGCGATTCGCACCCCGATGGGCCGTTCAAAAGGCGGCGCGTTCCGTAACGTGCGGGCGGAAGATCTCTCCGCGCACCTGATGCGTAGCCTGCTGGCGCGTAACCCGGCGCTGGACCCAACAGCGCTGGACGATATCTACTGGGGCTGCGTGCAGCAGACCCTGGAGCAGGGCTTTAACATCGCCCGTAATGCGTCCCTGCTGGCAGAAATCCCGCATTCGGTTCCGGCGGTTACCGTTAACCGCCTGTGCGGTTCGTCAATGCAGGCCCTGCACGACGCGGCGCGCATGATCATGACCGGCGACGCGCAGGCCTGCCTGGTGGGCGGCGTGGAGCATATGGGCCACGTGCCGATGATCCACGGGGTCGATTTCCACCCGGGCATGAGCCGCAACGTGGCGAAAGCCGCCGGTATGATGGGCCTGACCGCCGAGATGCTCTCCCGCCTGCACGGCATCAGCCGTGAAATGCAGGATGCCTTCGCCGCGCGCTCGCACGCCCGCGCCTGGGCCGCCACGCAGTCCGGCGCGTTTAAGAATGAGATTATCCCAACCGGCGGCCACGACGCTGACGGCGTACTGAAGCAGTTCAGCTACGACGAAGTGATCCGTCCTGAAACCACGGTCGAAGCGCTTTCTGCCCTGCGTCCGGCATTTGATCCGGTCACCGGCACGGTAACGGCGGGCACCTCGTCTGCCCTGTCCGACGGCGCCGCCGCAATGCTGGTGATGAGCGAAAGCCGCGCCCGCGAGCTAGGCCTGACCCCGCGTGCCCGCGTGCGTTCGATGGCGGTCGTGGGCTGCGATCCTTCCATCATGGGTTACGGTCCGGTTCCGGCGTCAAAACTGGCGCTGAAAAAAGCGGGGCTGAGCGCAAGTGATATCGATCTGTTCGAGATGAACGAAGCCTTCGCCGCGCAGATCCTGCCGTGCATTAAGGATCTGGGCCTGATGGATCAGGTAGACGAGAAGATTAACCTCAACGGCGGCGCGATTGCCCTCGGCCACCCGCTGGGCTGCTCCGGGGCGCGCATCAGCACCACGCTGATTAACCTGATGGAACGCAAAGATGCTCAGTTTGGTCTGGCAACAATGTGTATCGGGCTGGGTCAGGGTATCGCAACGGTATTTGAGAGAGTGTAATAAAAAAGCCGGGCTGCTTTTGCCGCCCGGCATGAGTTTAGTTGCCGTTCTTCCCGCCTGTCAGGGGCGGGTTTTTTGCATTATTGCAGCAGCGAAATATCCGCCACGCGCAGGAACAGCTCGCGCAGCTTCTCAAGCATAGAGAGACGGTTAATACGCAGCTCTTTATCTTCCACGTTCACCATCACTTTCTCGAAGAAGGCGTCGATCACGTCACGCAGCTCCGCCAGCTCCACCAGCGCTTCCTGGTAGCGGCCTTCCGCGAAGTACGGTTCCAGCTTGTCACGCAGCACGACAACCTGCATCGCCAGAGCGATCTCTTCCGGCTCTTTCAGCGTCGCGGCGTTTACTCGCTCGTTCAGCGTCTCGTCGGATTTCGCGAGGATGTTAGAGACTCGCTTGTTGGCCGCGGCCAGGGCTGATGCCGCTTCCAGCGTACGGAAGTGCGATACCGCCTTCATTCGCGCATCGAAATCTGCCGGACGGGTTGGACGGCGCGCCAGCACCGCCTGAATGGTATCGACGCTGTAGCCTTCGTCCTGATACCACGCGCGGAAACGACCGAGCATAAAGTCGATAACATCATCCACAACCTTCGCATTGGTCAGCTTGTCGCCGTACAGACGCACCGCTTCTTCGGTCAGCGTTTGCAGATCGAGGTTCAGGTTCTTCTCAACGATGATACGCAGCACGCCCAGCGCGGCACGACGCAGCGCGAACGGGTCTTTGTCGCCTTTTGGATGCTGACCGATACCGAAGATGCCCGCCAGGGTGTCCATCTTATCGGCAATCGCCACGGCGCAGGCAACCGGGTTAGACGGCAGATCGTCACCGGCAAAGCGCGGCTGGTACTGCTCGTTCAGGGCTACCGCCACATCTTCCGCTTCGCCATCGTGACGCGCGTAGTGCATGCCCATGACGCCCTGGGTGTCGGTAAATTCGAACACCATGTTGGTCATCAGGTCGCACTTGGAGAGCAGTCCCGCGCGGGTGGCGTGGTTAACGTCCGCGCCAATTTCACGGGCAATCCAGCCGGACAGTTCCGCGATACGGTCGGTCTTGTCGCGCAGCGTACCCAGCTGCTGCTGGAACAGTACGGTTTGCAGACGCGGCAGGTTATCTTCCAGACGTTTTTTACGGTCGGTATTGAAGAAGAACTCGGCATCCGCCAGACGCGGACGCACCACTTTCTCGTTACCGGAGATAATCTGGCTCGGATCTTTGGATTCGATGTTCGCAACGAAGATGAAGTTTGGCAGCAGCTTGCCGTCGTTGGCGTAAACCGGGAAGTACTTCTGGTCACCCTTCATGGTGTACACCAGCGCTTCTGCCGGAACGGCGAGGAATTTCTCTTCGAACTTCGCGGTCAGCACAACTGGCCATTCAACCAGAGAGGTGACTTCTTCCAGCAGGCTGTCGCTCAGGTCGGCGTTTCCGCCAATCTTGCGCGCCGCTTCTTCTGCGTCCGCTTTAATTTTGGCTTTACGCTGTTCGTAGTCAGCAATGACCTTACCGCGCTCCAGCAGGATCTGTGGATACTGGTCGGCATTGTCGATGGTGAACTCTGGCTCGCCCATAAAGCGGTGGCCGCGAATGACGCGATCGGACGCCACGCCCAGAATGGTTGCCGGAATAACGGTGTCGCCCAGCAGCAGGGTCACGGTGTGAACCGGACGCACGAAGTGAACGTCAGACGCGCCCCAGCGCATCAGCTTAGGAATCGGCAGCTTAGCCAGCGAGGTCGCGATCATGTTCGGCAGCAGCGCTTCTGCGCTTTCGCCTTTTACATGGGCACGATACAGCAGCCATTCACCTTTATCGGTTGTCAGACGCTCGGCCTGGTCAACGGTGATGCCGCAGCCGCGCGCCCAGCCTTCAGCCGCCTTGCTTGGCTTGCCTTCCGCGTCGAACGCCTGGGCAATCGCCGGGCCACGTTTTTCGACTTCACGATCCGGCTGGGATGCCGCCAGATTTGCCACCTTCAGCGCCAGACGACGCGGGGCAGCAAACCACTCAATTTTACCGTGCGCCAGGCCGGCGTTATCCAGCTCAGCAGTGACGTTCGCAGCGAAAGACTCAGCCAGGCTGCGCAGGGCTTTTGGTGGCAGCTCTTCGGTGCCGATTTCCACCAGGAAAGTTTTCTCAGACATGGCCGCCTCTTATTTGTTTCGGTTGCACATCGGGAAGCCAAGGGCTTCACGGGACGCGTAGTAAGCTTCTGCAACGGCTTTGGTCAGGGTACGAATACGCAGAATGTAGCGCTGACGTTCAGTCACGGAGATCGCTTTGCGGGCATCCAGCAGGTTGAAGCTGTGGGCGGCCTTCAGAATACGCTCGTAGGCAGGCAGCGGCAGCGGAGTCTCCAGCGCCAGCAGCTGCTGCGCTTCTTTCTCGTACTGCTCGAAGCAGGTGAACAGGAAGTCCACGTCCGCGTATTCGAAGTTATAGGTGGATTGCTCCACTTCGTTCTGATGGAACACGTCGCCGTAGGTGGTTTTACCCAGCGGGCCGTCGCTCCAGACCAGGTCGTAAACGCTGTCTACGCCCTGAATGTACATTGCCAGACGTTCCAGACCATAGGTGATTTCACCGGTGATCGGCTTACATTCCAGACCGCCAACCTGCTGGAAGTAGGTAAACTGGGTCACTTCCATGCCGTTCAGCCACACTTCCCAACCCAGACCCCAGGCACCCAGCGTTGGGTTCTCCCAGTTGTCTTCCACGAAACGAATGTCGTGAATGGTCGGATCCATACCCAGCTCTTTCAGTGACCCGAGGTACAGTTCCTGAATATTGTCTGGTGATGGCTTAATCACCACCTGGAACTGATAGTAGTGCTGCAGACGGTTCGGGTTTTCGCCGTAACGGCCATCGGTCGGACGACGGGATGGCTGCACGTAGGCGGTCGCCATTGGCTCCGGCCCTAACGCGCGCAGGCTGGTCATCGGGTGTGAGGTGCCTGCGCCAACTTCCATGTCCAAAGGTTGAACAATGGTGCAGCCCTGACGAGCCCAGTAATCCTGTAAGGTCAGGATCAGGCCCTGGAAGGTCTTGGTATCAAACTTTTGCATAGTATTTCGTGCTGGATACGTGTGGTTTTAAATGGAAGGGATCAGTATACCCGCTGGCTGCAAGATATACAGTACGAAACGGGGTTGTTTAAGATAAATTGGGGAATAAGGCGCGTAGCCAGAACCTGTAAGGGCTCTGGCTGCTGATTATGCGAGCAGTTTAGCGCATTGAGAGATGTAAAAACTGGCCGTCTGCATCAAAAGAGCAGACAAAGCCCTCTTTACGTGCAGTATAGCCTTTAAGCTCATAGCTGCCCTGAAAGCGCTCAAAGCCGGTCACGTTTATTTTCTGTGCATCAGCGTTATAGCGGTGAGCCGCCCGATCTTTGCACAGCTGCTCCATGTTCAGGGAGCGCTCCGGGCTGATTTTTCCCTGCTGCGCTTTTTGTGCAGGTGCCTCCTCAGAAGCACTGCATCCCGCTAATAAAAGCAGCAGAAAGAGTGACGCCCCACGCTTCATCATCATTTTTATTACCGCCCTGGCCAGTGGCTGTTATTTTTAGTAGCAATACGTTTATAGAGTAAAGTCCTTCATTCTGCGAATCTCGCCTGCTCCCTACAAGATAGCCTGGCTAAACTCAGAATTTTCCAAGGGAAAAGATTTACCCAAACGCAGTCACACTTTCTTTATCAGGAATACAGAGGAACTGATGCAGTCAAAAATTAACTGGATTGATAACCTGCGGGGAATAGCCTGTCTGATGGTGGTGATGATCCACACGACGACCTGGTATGTCACAAACGCGCACAGTATCAGCCCCGTTAACTGGGATGTCGCCAATATTCTGAACTCGGCCTCCCGCGTGAGCGTCCCGCTGTTCTTTATGATTTCCGGTTTTCTCTTTTTTGGCGAGCGGAGCGCGCAGCCGAGACATTTCATCCGTATCGCCTCGTGTCTGCTTTTCTACAGCGCCATTTCTCTGGTCTACATTACCCTGTTCACCTCAATTAACGCCGGACTTTCCCTGACCAACCTGCTGCAAAAACCCGTGTTCTATCATCTGTGGTTTTTCTTCGCGATAATCGTCATTTATCTGGTTTCACCGTTAATTCAGGTAAAAAACGTCAGCGGTAAAATGCTGCTGGCGCTGATGGTGGTCATCGGGATTGTGGCAAACCCGAATACCGTCTCGCAGAAAATAGCGGGCTTTGAGTGGCTGCCCGTCAATCTCTATATCAACGGCGACACGTTCTACTACGTGCTGTACGGCATGCTGGGGCGCGCCATCGGCATGATGACCACGCAAAAGCGGGGAATGAACTGGCTTTGCGCGGCAGCGTTTATCGCCAGCGTGTTTATTATCTCTCGCGGGACGCTGCACGAGCTGCAATGGCGCGGCAACTTTGCCGATACCTGGTATCTGTACTGCGGTCCGATGGTCTTTATCTGCGCGATTTCCCTGCTGACCCTGGTGAAAAACACCCTGAACGAACGTCCGCTTCCGGTGCTGGGGTTCATCTCACGCCACTCGCTGGGCATTTACGGTTTTCACGCGCTGGCGATCCACGCCCTGCGTACGCGCGGCGTTGAGCTTAAAAGCTGGCCGGTGCTGGATATTGTCTGGATTTTTACCGCCACGCTGGCCATCAGCCTGTTGCTCTCGATGCTGCTGCAACGCATCGATACGCGCAGGTTTGTGAGCTAACCCGGTTGAAGGCTGGCAGGCCGGGTAAGCGTTAGCGCCCCCCGGCTCCTGTTTATGACATTAGCGGCAAAAGCTGCTGATAGATTTTGCGGAACACGTCCCGTCGTTCGGCATAGCGGGCGTGGTTTTTCGCATCGGGAAAATGCTGCTGTTCAAGCGGCAGTTGCGGCAAAAGCTGGTTCAGTGGCTTATCCGGGTTAAGCGCAATTTGCGCCAGTCGCGCCGCACCGAGCGCAGGGCCGACGTCTCCCCCGGTGCGGTAGTCCAGCGTGAGTCCGCTGATATCGCAAAGCATTTGCCGCCAGTAGCTGCTGCGCGCACCGCCCCCAATGAGCGTAATGCTGGATGGCTTCAGGCCACAGTTATGCACCACATCCATTCCGTCCGCCAGCGCATAACCGACACCTTCAAGCACCGCGCGCGCCAGCTCCGCCGGGCCGTGCTGATGGGTAAGACCGAAGAATACCCCTTTTGCTTCCGGATTGTTGTGCGGTGTCCGCTCGCCGGAAAGATAGGGTAAAAACCAGACCGCACCGGCATTTTCATCCGCCTGCTGTGCCGCTGCGATAAGCGCAGGGACGTCCGCCATTCCGGTGAGCTTCGCCGCCCAGTCCAGGCAGGACGCCGCGCTCAGCATCACCGACATCAGATGCCATTTTCCCGGCAGCGCGTGGCAGAAGCTGTGTACGGCACTTTCAGGGTTACTTCGATAGCCGTCACTCACGGCAAAATAGACGCCAGAAGTGCCGAGCGAGAGCATGGCCTGCCCTGCGCCCACCATCCCTACGCCCACGGCACCCGCCGCGTTATCGCCACCGCCGGCAACAACCGGCACGGCCGGCATATTCCAGCGTTCCGCAATGGATGGCTGCAAAGCACCCGTTATTTCACTGCCTTCGAACAGCGCAGGCATGTGCTCGCGCGTCAGATGGCAGGCATCGAGCATCGCCTCGCTCCAGTCCCGTTTCGCCACGTCGAGCCACAGGGTGCCGGCGGCGTCAGACATATCGCTGGCAAAATCCCCCGTCATGCGAAAACGCAGGTAGTCTTTTGGCAACAGAACCTTCGCCACCTGGCGGAAAACGTCGGGTTCATGGCGCTGCACCCACAGTAATTTGGGGGCTGTGAAGCCGGGCATCATCAGGTTGCCGGTGATGTCGCGGGACGTGGGCACGCGCTCTTCAAGCAGCGTGCACTCTTCTGCACAGCGCCCGTCATTCCAGAGAATCGCCGGGCGCAGGACGCGGTGCTGGCTATCCAGCAGCGTGGCGCCATGCATTTGCCCGGCAATGCCCAGCGCTTTCACGTCGCGCAGGCTGTGCTGCTCGCCCAACGCTTTCATTGCGCAATCCGTCGCCTGCCACCACTGCTCCGGATCCTGCTCAGACCACAGCGGATGCGGGCGTGAAACCTGTAGCTTTTCAGTCTGCGTTGCGACTACCTCGCCCTGCTCGCTTAACAGGATGGCTTTCACACCCGACGTGCCAAGATCGATCCCGATATACATTGCGGTGACTCCTTTGACAAAAATGCCCGGCAGCGCGCGGCGAGCCGGGCCTGTGTTTTTACTTATCGAACAGATAGTGATTAACCAGGTTTTCCAGCAGCTCCTGGTGTCCGCTCTGATGCTGCGGTGCCAGCTGATGCTGTTCAGCGTACTTCGCGATCTCCGCAAGCGATAACTGACCTTTCAGTATTTGCTGGCCCAGCTCGCTGTTCCATCCGCTGTAACGCTTCGCCACGCGCTTATCCAGCTCTCCGTCTTCAATCATACGGGCCGCCACTTTCAGCGCCAGCGCCATGGTGTCCATCGCTCCAATATGGCCGTAGAACAGATCGTATTTGTCGGTGCTCTGGCGACGCACTTTGGCGTCGAAGTTCAGGCCGCCGGTGGTGAAACCGCCCGCTTTGACGATTTCGTACATCACCAGCGCATTCTCTTCCACGCTGTTCGGGAACTGGTCGGTGTCCCAGCCCAGCTGCGGGTCGCCACGGTTCGCATCCACCGAGCCGAAGATACCCAGCGCAATCGCAGAGGCAATTTCGTGATGGAAGGAGTGCCCCGCCAGGGTGGCGTGGTTAGCCTCAATGTTCACTTTGATCTCTTTTTCCAGACCAAACTGCTTCAGGAAGCCATACACGGTGGCGACATCGTAGTCATACTGATGCTTGGTTGGCTCCTGCGGTTTTGGCTCAATCAGCAGCGTGCCGCGGAAGCCAATTTTGTGTTTGTGATCCACCACCATCTGCATGAAGCGGCCAATCTGCTCGCGCTCCTGACGCAGGTCGGTATTGAGCAGCGTTTCATAGCCTTCGCGACCGCCCCAGAGAACGTAGTTCTCGCCACCCAGCTGATGCGTGGCGTTCATTGCGGTCACGACCTGAGTAGCCGCCCAGCTAAAGACTTCCGGGTCCGGGTTGGTTGCCGCACCCGCGCCGTAGCGGGGGTTAGTAAAGCAGTTAGCGGTACCCCAGAGCAGCTTCACGCCGCTTTGTTGCTGTTTTTCAGCCAGCACGTCGACCATCTGCGCAAAATTGTTCAGATACTCCTTCAGCGACGCCCCTTCCGGCGACACGTCCACGTCGTGGAAACAGTAGTACGGCACGTTCAGCTTATGGAAGAACTCGAACGCGACGTCGGCTTTACGCTTTGCCAGCTCGATGGCCTCGCCCGGCTGCTGCCAGGGGCGGTCAAAAGCGCCCACACCGAACATATCGGCACCGTTCCAGCAGAAGGTGTGCCAGTAACAGGCGGCAAAGCGCAAGTGATCTTCCATGCGCTTACCCAGCACCAGCTCATCCGGGTTGTAATGACGAAATGCTAAAGGATTGGTCGTTTTCGTGCCTTCGAAACGAACGCGATCGAGTTGGTCGAAATAAGCTTGCATATTGAGCTCCATAATCAGGGTATGCGGCGTGGTATTGCTTCTGGAGTAATAGTGAATAGACATTTTGGGTTGCTCAATTACGTTATTTCACACTGCTATTGAGAGAATGCACAACTGTGCGCTGGCTCGCAAAATAATGTGCAGACAAACTATTTTTCGGCGCATATTCCAGAATCAAATGTAATTAGTAGGTTACGCTTTTTAAAATCCGATCGCGGTCATAAATTCAGAAATAAACCAAATATCGTAATGAGAAGATAAAAATCTGTAATTGCCAGCAGGCCTTTCCACGTTAAAAATTTGCTGCGTCTCAGCAGTGAACGTTTCTTTTATCTCAGCTACACATACCCTACAAAAAGGCCTAATAATTATGAAGATAAAGAACCTGACCCTAACGCTCTGCACTACTCTCCTGCTTGCAAGCTTTGCCGGGCACGCCAAAGAGGTCAAAATCGGCATGGCGATTGACGACTTACGCCTGGAGCGCTGGCAAAAAGATCGCGATATCTTTGTTAAAAAAGCGGAATCTCTCGGTGCGGAGGTGTTCGTTCAGTCCGCTAACGGCAACGAAGAGACGCAAATGTCGCAAATCGAGAATATGATCAACCGGGGCGTCGATGTGCTGGTCATTATCCCGTATAACGGCCAGGTATTAAGCAACGTGGTGAAAGAAGCTAAACAGGAAGGCATAAAAGTTCTGGCCTATGACCGCATGATTAATAATGCGGATATTGATTATTATATTTCGTTCGACAATGAGAAAGTCGGTGAATTACAGGCTAAAAGCCTGGTGGCTAAAGTGCCGCAGGGAAATTATTTCCTGATGGGCGGCTCGCCGGTGGATAACAACGCCAAGCTGTTCCGCCAGGGGCAAATGAAAGTGCTTAAGCCATATATCGACGAGGGGAAAATTAAGGTCGTCGGTGACCAGTGGGTTGACGGCTGGTTACCGGAAAACGCGCTGAAAATCATGGAAAACGCGCTAACCGCGAACAATAACAAAATCGACGCGGTGGTAGCCTCTAACGATGCCACGGCGGGGGGCGCCATTCAGGCGCTGAGCGCTCAGGGGCTTGCCGGAAAAGTCGCTATCTCCGGCCAGGATGCAGACCTTGCGGGTGTGAAACGAATTATCGCGGGCACCCAGACCATGACGGTTTATAAACCCATCACCGAGCTTGCCAATACGGCCGCTGAAATTGCCGTTGAGCTGGGCAATGGCCAACAGCCTAAAGCAGATGCAACGTTAAATAACGGCCTGAAAGACGTGCCTGCTCGCCTGTTAACCCCTATTGAAGTCAACAAAGAGAATATTGACGCCACGGTGGTAAAAGACGGTTTCCATAAGAAGAGTGAACTGTAATCCAGCGCAGCCCCTGCCCGGCAGGGGCGCATCGTTCTGCCCTGTTCATCTGTCGGGCTATGTGGAGCAGTTATGTCTTATTTACTTGAAATGAAAAGCATCACCAAAGCCTTCGGGGCGGTGAAAGCCGTCGACAATGTAAGCCTGCACCTGAACGCTGGCGAGGTACTCTCCCTGTGCGGCGAAAATGGCTCGGGGAAATCCACCCTGATGAAAGTGTTGTGTGGGATCTACCCGCACGGCAGCTATGAGGGCGAAATCGTTTTTGCCGGTGAGGTGCTCCAGGCCACGCACATTCGCGATACCGAGCGTAAGGGCATCGCCATCATTCACCAGGAGCTGGCGCTGGTGAAGCACCTTACCGTGCTGGAAAATATCTTCCTCGGGGCCGAGCTCTCGCGCCACGGCGTGCTGGATTACGACACCATGACGCTGCGCTGCGAAAAGCTACTGGCGCAGGTGAGCCTTACCATTTCACCGGATACCCGCGTAGGCGACCTGGGTCTGGGCCAGCAGCAGCTGGTGGAGATCGCCAAGGCGCTTAATAAACAGGTACGCCTGCTGATCCTCGATGAGCCGACCGCCTCGCTCACCGAACAGGAAACCGCCGTACTGCTCAACATCATCCGCGACCTGCAACATCACGGCATCGCCTGCATCTATATTTCGCACAAGCTCAACGAGGTCAAGGCCATTTCAGACACCATCTGCGTGATCCGCGACGGGCAGCACATCGGCACCCGTGAAGCGGAAGGCATGAGTGAGGATGACATCATCACCATGATGGTAGGCCGCGAACTGACCGCGCTGTACCCCAACGAACCGCACGCCATCGGCGAAGAGATCCTGCGCGTGGAAAACCTGACGGCATGGCACCCCGTCAACCGCCACATCAGGCGCGTAAACAATATCTCCTTCTCGCTGCACCGCGGTGAAATTCTCGGCATTGCGGGTTTAGTGGGTGCCGGACGGACCGAGGCCGTGCAGTGTCTGTTCGGCGTCTGGCCCGGACGCTGGGAAGGCACAATCTATATCGACGGCCAGCCGGTGAAAATCGACAGCTGCCAGCAGGCTATTGCCAAAGGCATTGCCATGGTGCCTGAAGACCGCAAAAAAGACGGCATCGTGCCGGTGATGGCGGTGGGAAAAAATATCACGCTGGCGGCGCTCGGACAGTTTACCGGCGCGCTGAGCAGCCTGGATGATGCCGCAGAACAGCAGTGTATTCTCCAGTCGCTCGCCAGGCTTAAGGTGAAAACGTCCTCACCGGAGCTGGCGATAGGGCGCCTGAGCGGCGGCAACCAGCAGAAGGCCATTCTGGCGCGCTGCCTGCTGCTTAATCCGCGCATTTTAATCCTGGATGAACCCACCCGCGGGATCGATATCGGCGCGAAGTATGAAATCTACAAGCTGATCAACCAGCTCGTGCAGCAAGGGATTGCCGTTATTGTCATCTCATCTGAATTGCCGGAAGTGCTGGGGCTGAGCGACCGCGTGCTGGTCATGCACGAAGGGAAACTCAAAGCCAACCTGAACAACCAGAACCTGACGCAGGAGCAGGTGATGGAAGCTGCCTTAAGGAGCGAACGCCATGTCGAAAAGCAACCCGTCTGATATCAAAGTCGCTGTTCCGACGCCCGGTGCGTTCGCAGGACTTAAATCGCTGAATCTGCAAGTTTTTGTGATGATTGCAGCCATTATCGTCATCATGTTGTTCTTTACCTGGATGACCGATGGCTCCTATTTGAGCGCGCGTAACATCTCAAACCTGCTGCGTCAGACCGCTATCACCGGCATCCTGGCTGTGGGGATGGTATTCGTCATTATCTCCGCGGAAATTGACCTGTCGGTAGGGTCGATGATGGGCCTGCTCGGCGGCGTGGCGGCCATCTTTGACGTCTGGCTCGGCTGGCCGCTGCCGCTGACGATTGCGGTGACGCTGGTGCTGGGCCTGCTGCTTGGGGCATGGAATGGCTGGTGGGTGGCCTACCGTAAAGTCCCGTCGTTTATCGTCACCTTAGCGGGGATGCTGGCCTTCCGCGGCATTTTGATTGGTATTACCAACGGCACCACCGTCTCCCCCACCAGCGCCTCCATGTCCCAGATCGGCCAAAGCTACCTCTCAGACGGGGTCGGCTTTACGATCGGCGTGGTTGGGATGATGGCGTTTATCGCGTGGCAATGGCGTGGACGCATGCGTCGTCAGGCGCTGGGACTGGCTTCCCCTGCTTCAACCTCGGTTGTTGGCCGCCAGGCACTTACCGCCGTAATTGTGCTGGGGGCCATCTGGCTGCTGAACGATTATCGCGGTGTCCCGACGCCCGTTCTGCTGCTGGCGCTGTTGCTGCTGGGTGGGATGTTTATGGCCACACGTACCGCCTTCGGTCGCCGTATTTATGCCATCGGCGGCAATCTTGAAGCCGCGCGTCTGTCGGGCATCAACGTGGAGCGCACCAAACTCGCCGTCTTTGCCATTAACGGGCTGATGGTGGCCATCGCCGGGCTAATCCTTAGCTCGCGTCTGGGCGCGGGTTCCCCCTCCGCCGGTAATATTGCCGAGCTGGATGCCATCGCCGCCTGCGTGATTGGCGGAACCAGCCTTGCCGGGGGCATTGGCAGCGTGGCGGGGGCGGTAATGGGCGCATTTATTATGGCTTCGCTGGATAACGGGATGAGTATGATGGACGTGCCGACGTTTTGGCAGTATATCGTCAAGGGTGCCATTCTTTTGCTGGCAGTCTGGATGGACTCGGCCACCAAGCGGCGCGCCTGATAACAGTATCGTGACTAATTTGGGAAAGTGAACCATGTTTGAAAAGCGTCACCGCATTACGTTGTTATTCAATGCCAATAAAGCCTATGACCGCCAGGTGGTTGAAGGGGTTGGTGAATATTTGCAGGCGTCGCAATCTGAATGGGATATTTTCATCGAAGAAGATTTCCGCACCCGTCTGGAGAACATTAAAGACTGGCTGGGAGATGGGGTCATCGCTGACTTTGACGATCCCGTGATTGAGCAGCTGCTCAACGGCGTCGACGTCCCTATCGTGGGCGTTGGCGGCTCCTACCATTCGCCGGAACATTATCCCCCCGTCCATTACATCGCCACGGATAACCACGCCCTGGTCGAGGCCGCCTTTCTCCATCTAAAAGAGAAAGGCGTACATCGTTTTGCGTTTTACGGGCTGCCCGCCACCAGCGGAAAGCGCTGGGCGATGGAGCGCGAATATGCCTTCTGCCAGCTGGTGGCTCAGGAAAAGTACCGCGGCGTGGTGTATCAGGGGCTGGAAACCGCACCAGAAAACTGGCAGCACGCGCAAAACCGGCTGGCTGACTGGCTGCAAACGCTGCCGCCGCAGACCGGAATTATCGCCGTGACGGACGCCCGCGCCCGCCACGTACTGCAGGTATGCGAACATTTGCACATTCCGGTGCCTGAAAAGCTGTGCGTGATTGGTATCGATAACGAGGAGCTTACGCGCTATCTGTCTCGCGTGGCGCTCTCATCGGTGGCGCAGGGTACCCGTCAGATGGGCTATCAGGCCGCGAAGCTGCTGCACAGGCTGTTAGACAACGAGTCCCTTCCGCTTCAGCGCCAGCTGGTTCCGCCCGTTCGGGTGGTGGAGCGTCGTTCAACCGACTACCGTTCGTTAAACGATCCGGCCGTGATTCAGGCGATGCACTACATTCGTAACCACGCCTGCAAAGGGATTAAGGTCGATCAGGTGCTGGATTCGGTCGGCATTTCACGTTCGAATCTCGAGAAGCGGTTCAAGGAGGAAGTGGGCGAGACGATCCACGCCGTTATTCACGCGGAAAAGCTGGAGAAAGCTCGCAGTCTGCTGATCTCCACCTCACTGTCGATTAACGAGATTTCACAGATGTGCGGCTACCCGTCGTTACAGTATTTCTATTCGGTGTTCAGGAAAGAGTACGACACCACGCCGAAAGAGTACCGTGAACGGTACAGCGAAGTCCTGCTTTAGAAATAAGAACGCCTTCCGGTGGAAGGCGTTTTTCATTACATATGCGCGGCAATCAGACGCTGGTTATCCTGGTACATTGAGAACAGGTAGTTGTTGTAGCGCTGTCCCTGGGTGGAATAACCTTTCAGCTTGTGGATCATCGCCGTAGCCGTCACTTCCTGATCCGCCTTACGCAGCTGCGCGCGCGACTTACGGAACGAAGAGTAGGCCGGGTGGGTGTTCAGATTCACCACATAGGCATGTACGGAATCTTTCACCGATTCAAACTGTGAATAGCCCTTCACCTTGCCTGGCGCATTGGTGCAACGACCTTTTGCGCATTTCATACCAAACAGGTTGTTGTTGCTGCGGGCCAGCTTCGAGGTGCCCCAGCCGCTTTCAGCGGCGGCCATCGTCGCGACCATACTGCCCGGAATGATGTCCACGCGCTCTAACAGCGAGTTCCACGGCACGCGACGCGTGTTCCCGTTCCACTTCACCTTATAGCGTTTGGCAATATCTTTCAGGCGCGTGCGCTCGGACGACGACCAGCGGCTATCGTACTGTTTGGAGATCAGCCAGTTACGATCCGCCGTAATCGCGGCATTTTGACTTTTAATGTAAGGCATTACCGTCCGGAGAAACGCTTTTTTTCGTGGTGTCCCGGAAGGGTATTTTCGCAAATCAGGAAGTGAACTACTCTTTGCACTATTGCGAGAATACTCTTGTTTACTGCTAACCTTACTGCTTGTCGTCTTTATTACGTGGGCTTTCTTACTCGTTGTATCCGTGTGCGTCTTTGCAAGCACCTCACCTGAAAACGCCATGGTGAGTAACATGAGTATCGCGGCCCCATATCGTCGAATGGGAGTCGATATCATTAGGTCTCCTGGTCGGATATAAGCATTCCAACACCTTATTTTGTTTAAAAATTTGAGAGCGGAATCTCAAATCATACCAAAAATAGTCCTCAAGAGCACGTATACAAATAGTCCAATTCCGAAACTATGTCATCCCGGACGTGCTCAATTAACCATCAATACTGAAAAAATGTGTGCGATATCGCAGATAACTGCCTAAATTTGCGCGGGATCACTCATCCCTTCGCGTCCTCCCGGCAGAAAGCGCCGCAGGAGGAGTTTTTCCCCTGAGCCGAATGGCACACTGGTTAAAAATGCCGCGACAGGAAAATGGAATGAAACGCACTGCATTAGCTTTTCTGATGTTACCCGCACTCGCCCATGCCGGCTGGTCATCGCCGGGGTTTGACGCGTTTAGCGCTGAAGGTACCGGCGTCTTTACCGGTCAGGCAACGCTTGCGAAGGGTACCCGTCCGCTGACGCTGAGTCTTGACAACGCGTGCTGGCAGCCGACGGGCGCCATTAAGCTCAATGAAATGCTGTCGCTCAAACCGTGCGAAGGCACGCCTCCTCAGTGGCGGGTATTCCGTGACGGTGATTACCAGATGCGTATCGATACGCGTTCGGGAACGCCAACTCTGATGCTGACGGTGCAAAGTGCGGCCCGGCAGCCCGTCGCAAACGTCATTCGCCAGTGTCCGAAGTGGGACGGGAAACCGCTCACCCTCGACGTGGCTGACACCTTCCCGGAAGGAACGGTGGTGCGTGATTTCTACAGCAAACAGACCGCAACCGTCCTGAATGGCAAAGTTACCCTCCAGCCAGCCGCGAACAGCAACGGCCTGCTGCTGCTGGAGCGCGCCGAAACCGACAAACCCGCGCCGTTCAGCTGGCAAAACGCCACCGTCTATTTCGTGCTGACCGATCGCTTTGTGAATGGCGATCCCGCCAACGACAACAGCTACGGCCGCCATAAGGACGGAATGCAGGAGATTGGCACCTTCCACGGCGGCGATCTGAAGGGGCTGACCAGCAAGCTGGATTACCTCCAGCAGCTGGGCGTGAACGCGCTCTGGATAAGTTCTCCGCTGGAGCAGATCCACGGCTGGGTTGGCGGCGGAACCAAAGGAGATTTCCCCCACTACGCTTACCACGGCTATTACACCCAGGACTGGACGAAACTCGATGCCAACATGGGCAGCGAAGATGATTTACGTCAGCTTGTCGACGAAGCGCACAGGCGCGGTATCCGCATCCTGTTTGATATCGTCATGAACCACGCGGGCTACGCGACGCTTGCGGATATGCAGGAGTATCAGTTTGGCGCGCTGTATGTTCAGGGCGATGAGCTGAAAAAAACGCTCGGCGAGCGCTGGACAGACTGGAAGCCAGGTGCGGGACAAAGCTGGCACAGCTTCAACGACTATATCAACTTCAGTGATAAGGCCGCGTGGGAAAAATGGTGGGGTAAAAAATGGATCCGCACCGATATCGGCGATTACGACAACCCCGGCTTTGACGATTTGACCATGTCCCTGGCGTTTCTGCCGGACCTGAAAACGGAATCGACCACACCATCCGGCTTGCCCAACTTTTATCAACACAAGCCCGACACCCGCGCAAAAGCGGTAGCCGGGTTTACGCCGCGCGATTACCTGACCCACTGGCTCAGCCAGTGGGTGCGTGATTACGGCATCGACGGTTTCCGAGTCGACACGGCAAAACACGTTGAGCATGGAGCCTGGCTGCAGCTGAAAGACCAGGCAAGCCAGGCGCTGGCCGCGTGGAAAGCCGCCAACCCCGACAAAAAACTCGATAATGCGCCGTTCTGGATGACCGGTGAATCCTGGGGCCACGGCGTAATGCAGAGCGATTATTATCGCCACGGCTTCGATGCGATGATCAACTTTGACTATCAGGAGCAGGCCGCGAAGGCGGTGGAGTGTCTGGCGGATATGGATTTAACCTGGCAGCAGATGGCCGAAAAGCTGCAAAGCTTTAACGTGCTGAGCTACCTCTCCTCGCACGATACGCGCCTGTTCCGGGAAGGCGGCCAGCGCGCCGCTGAGCTGCTGCTGCTGGCTCCGGGAAGCGTGCAGATCTTTTACGGCGATGAATCAGAGCGCCCCTTTGGCCCGACGGGCTCCGACCCGCTACAGGGCACCCGCTCGGATATGAACTGGCAGGACGTAACGGGTAAACAGGCTCTGACCGTCGCCCACTGGCAGCTTCTGGGGCAGTTCCGCGCCCGCCATCCGGCGATGGGTGAAGGCAAGCAAACCACGCTTTCGCTGAAAGACGGGTATGGCTTTGTGCGCGAACATAAGGGCGATAAGGTGATGGTAGTGTGGGCGGGGAATCAGTAGGTCGCCTCCCCTCACCCTAACCCTCTCCCCAAAGGGAGAGGGGACTGCACGGCGCGGCCTTTCACCAGAACGATTCACTACACAAATCCAAACCCGCAAGATAAAACAACAAATCCGACCACACCTCCCGATTTGCACCAGGACGGTGCTGGCGTTATGGTGACTGCCTTTCATCATAAGCCCGACAGATCACCTGCTATGACGTTTTCACTTTTCGGCGACAAATTTACCCGCCATTCAGGCATTACCCGCCTGATGGAGGACCTCAACGACGGGCTGCGCACGCCAGGCGCCATCATGCTCGGCGGCGGAAACCCGGCTCAGATTCCTGAGATGAATACTTACTTCCAGACGCTGCTGGCAGACATGCTGGAAAACGGTAAAGCGACCGATGCGCTGTGCAACTACGACGGCCCGCAGGGCAAAACAGAACTGCTGACGGTGCTGGCGGCGATGCTGCGGGAAGAGCTGGGTTGGGATATTGAACCACAGAATATTGCGCTAACAAACGGCAGCCAGAGCGCGTTTTTCTACTTGTTTAATCTGTTCGCCGGACGCCGCGCCGACGGCACCACGAAAAAAGTGCTGTTCCCGCTGGCGCCGGAGTATATCGGCTACGCCGATTCCGGCCTCGAAGAAGACCTGTTTGTCTCCGCGCGCCCGAACATTGAGCTGTTACCGGAAGGCCAGTTCAAATACCACGTCGATTTTGAACATCTGCATATCGGCGAAGAGACGGGCATGATCTGCGTGTCGCGTCCTACCAACCCGACGGGCAACGTGATCACCGACGAGGAGCTGATGAAGCTGGATGCGCTGGCGAATCAGCACGGTATTCCGCTGGTCATCGACAACGCCTATGGCGTCCCGTTCCCGGGAATTATCTTCAGCGACGCGCGCCCGCTCTGGAACCCGAACATCATCCTCTGCATGAGCCTTTCCAAACTGGGCCTGCCGGGCAGCCGCTGCGGCATTATTATCGCGAACGAAAAGATCATCACCGCCATTACCAACATGAACGGCATTATCAGCCTGTCTCCTGGCGGGATCGGCCCGGCGATGATGTGCGAAATGATCAAGCGTAACGACCTGCTGCGCCTGTCGAATGAGGTGATTAAGCCGTTTTACTCTCAGCGCGTTCAGGAAACCATCGCTATCCTGCGCCGCTATTTACCGGAAGAGCGCTGCCTGATCCACAAACCGGAAGGGGCGATTTTCCTGTGGCTGTGGTTTAAAGATCTGCCTATTACGACGGAACTGCTCTATCAGCGCCTGAAAAAGCGTGGCGTGCTGATGGTGCCGGGGGATTACTTCTTCCCCGGGCTGGATAAGCCGTGGCCGCACACGCATCAGTGCATGCGCATGAACTACGTCCCGGACCCGGAAAAAATTGAAGCGGGCGTGAAAATTCTCGCCGAAGAGATTGAAAACGCCTGGCGCGAGGCCGGTTAATCAGACCTCAGGCCAGATTACGCAGCCGTTCAGCGCGTAATCTGGCAGGGTCGACGCAGCTCAACGCGCGGGTAGGACAGGCTTCAACGCAGGCGGGCCCGCCCTCGCGATGCGCGCATAAATCACATTTCAGCGCCCGAGCGCGTTCCGCCACGTACCGAACCTGCATCGCTCCGAACGGGCACGCCACCATACAGCTTTTACAGCCGATACAGCGCGCCTGATCCACCAGCCAGGCTCCCGCGGTGCGGCGGATAGCCCCCGTCGGGCAGACATTAGCGCAGGGCGCATCTTCACACTGATGGCAGCCCACGGCCGTAGTGAAGGTGCCACCCTTAACTACCCTGATGCGGGACGTCAATGCATCTGGCGCAGCAGCATCCTGGTGCGACATCATGCAAGCCACTTCACAGGTGCGGCACCCGATGCATTTTTCAGGATCCGCCAGGATAAATCGGTTCATCAGTTACGCCTCGCGTGCAGTAAAACCCGGTTCTGCGCACATCATACAAAACGTCTGAGCCAGCGAAGGTGTTATGGGTCAAAGAGGAGGCGCTCAGCCGGAATTAATATGTTCCTTACAGTACCGTCGTTTCCAGACGGCGGGGGTTAAGCCGGTATGCTTCGAGAAGATTTGCCGAAAATAGCCCACGTCATTAAAGCCGCAGCGGGCTGCCACCTCGGTTAACGAGGCCGCATCGTTCAGCAACAGCTTTTCCGCCGCCCTGACGCGCTGGCGATGTATTGCCTCCGTCAGCGTTAAATGGAATGTCCGGCGAAATACGCGCCCCAGATAATCCGCATTGCAGTGCAGCGCTTTTGCCAGCTGCGAGGTAGACATAGGCAAATGAAATTGCGTGCGGATAAGCTGCCTGGCCTTCCACGCCATTGCCGCTCCCGCGTCATCCGCGTTGTCTTCATATCCCGGCGAGAGCGATATTTGCTGCAAAATTAACAGCAAAATCATCTCCAGCGCCTGACTGCGATGTAATTTTTCCTGCTCGCTTAAAAACTGACGAAATAACGCTATGACATAATCGGGATCGCGCACGTGACAGTGTTGTTCTATCGCCAGCGGCGCCGCGTTCGGCAATGCGGGAAATCGTTCATCCACCTCAAAGTGCAGCCAGTAAAATTTCAGATCCTCGGGAAAATCCTCCACGCCCACGTGCCGTCGCTGCGGCCAGAGCAATAAACTCTCTCCGGCGTTAACCTGAAACTGCGTATTCTCCTCCTGGATCGTTAATGTCCCTTTTTCGACAAAAATAATCTCCCAGGAGGTTAATTTCCGGGCAGGATGACGCCCCACGCCCCGGGATATAAATAACCCGCCATTTTGTACCTTAATCGGAAGCGCTATGGATAAATTAAGCATGGATATTCATTTTTCCGCTTTTATGAGGGTGAATATTGCCTTTATTCCTTGATTATTAATAAATATCAGCTTAACGGCTCGATCAAACTCACACTTTTATCATAAGGTCGGAATCGTCACCTTTTTATACTTTTCCCTTCCCTTGTTGGTCTGCCCGTTGGATGCAGAATAAATGGGGTACCTACAAATACGATAAAAATCGTTAACGAGGAGTTACCCCATGACTTCCACACCGATTACAGACGCAGAAGTTGCCAAACAGACGGTCGATGACCGGCTGTCAGTCCGCGAAAAAATTGGCTACGGCCTGGGCGACGCGGGCGGAACGGTAATTACCTGCCTGATCATGAATTTTCTGACCTTTTTCTATACCGATGTTTTCGGCCTGACTCCCGCGCTCGTCGGCACGCTGTTCATTGCCCTGCGGGTATTCGACGCTATTTCCGATCCGGTGATGGGCGTGATTGCTGACCGCACCCAGAGCCGCTGGGGACGTTTTCGCCCCTGGCAGCTGTGGGTTGCGTTGCCCATCGGGATCGTCGGCGTACTGACCTTCACCGTTCCGGAAGCCAGCATGGGGGTGAAAATTGCCTGGGCGTTCGGCACCTATTTACTGCTGTCTGTAGGCTATACCGCCATCAACGTGCCGTACTGCGCCCTGATCAACACCATGACCACTCGCCATAACGAGGTGATCTCCTGCCAGTCATGGCGTTTTGTGCTGTGCGGCGTGGCGGGGTTTCTGGTCTCCGTTGGTCTGCCGTGGCTGGTGGCGGAGCTTGGTCAGGGCAATGCCGCTCGGGGCTATCAGCTGGGTGTTGGCGTGCTGTGCGCCATCGCCGTGGTGATGTTCCTGTGCTGCTTCTGCTGGGTGCGCGAGCGCGTCCCGCTGGCGCTGATGGGTAAATTCACGCTGCGCGAGCACCTGGCGGGCCTGCGTAAGAACGATCAGCTGCTGCTGATGCTGGTAATGTCGTTCCTGCTGATTAACGTCTTCAATATTCGAGGCGGCGGGTATATGTACTTCATTACCTACGTTCTCCAGGGCAGTACGGCGTATACCTCGCTGTTTTTCACCATGGTGACGTTTGCCGCCATTCTGGGCGCGGTGATCGTTAACCCGCTGTCGCGCCGTATTGATACCGTCAAACTCTACTACCGCACCAACCTTGTGCTCGCCGCACTTGCGGCAGGTATGTGGTTCCTGCCGGGTGGTCCGGCGCACCAGACGCTCTGGCTGATCGTCATCTTAAGCAACGGCGTGATCCTGGGCTTCACCCTGCCGCTGCACTTCTCGCTAATGGCCTTTGCGGACGACTACGGCGAATGGAAAACCGGCGTGCGCTCATCGGGAATGAACTTCGCCTTCAACCTGTTTTTCATCAAGCTCGCGTGGGCATCCAGCGCCGGGATCATCAGCCTGGTTTTCATCGCCGTGGCCTATCAGCCAGGCACCGGCAACCAGACGCCAGCCTCACTGCAGGGCATAACCGCCATGGAGACGCTGCTCCCTGCCCTTTTCCACCTGCTGCTGGCGTTCGCTATCCGTCGGTGCAGGCTTAACAATCCCATGATGTCGCGCATTGCTACCGACCTGCGCCAGCGTCATGTACCGTCCTGAGGAGAACGATATGTCCATAATGGAAGCCGACCTGCACAAGCTGAAAATCAACGACCCGTTTCTTGGTCAGTATCAACGCCTGGTTCGCGATGTGGTGATCCCCTACCAGTGGGATGCGCTGAACGACCGGGTGGCGGAGGCCGAGCCCAGCCACGCCATCACCAACTTCCGCATAGCGGCCGGTCTGGAACAGGGAGAGTTCTACGGAATGGTATTTCAGGACAGCGACGTGGCGAAATGGCTGGAAGCCGTGGCGTGGTCGCTGTGCCAGAAGCCCGACGCAGAGCTGGAAAAAACCGCCGACGAGGTAATTAAACTGGTCGCGGCGGCACAGTGTGAAGATGGCTACCTCAACACCTACTTTACGGTGAAAGCCCCCGAAGCGCGCTGGACCAATCTGGCCGAATGCCATGAACTGTATTGCGCCGGACATATGATTGAGGCGGGCGTGGCCTGGTTTCAGGGAACCGGTAAGCGCGACCTGCTGGACGTGGCGTGCAGGCTGGCGGACCATATCGACAGCGTGTTTGGCCCTGGTGACAGCCAGCTGCACGGCTATCCGGGCCATCCGGAAATCGAGCTGGCGCTGATGCGGCTGTACGACGTCACGCAGGAATCTCGTTACCTCAGTCTGGTGAAATATTTTATTGAGGAACGCGGCGCGCAGCCTCACTTCTACGATATCGAATACGAGAAGCGCGGCAGAACGTCGTACTGGAACACCTATGGACCGGCGTGGATGGTTAACGACAAAGCCTATAGCCAGGCGCATCAGCCGCTTGCGGAACAACAAACGGCCATCGGCCACGCCGTGCGTTTTGTCTATCTGATGGCGGGCATGGCGCACCTGGCGCGCCTGAGCAACGACGAGGATAAACGCCAGGACTGCCTGCGGCTGTGGAACAATATGGCCCAGCGCCAGCTGTACATTACCGGCGGCATCGGCTCGCAAAGCAGCGGCGAGGCGTTCAGCAGCGATTACGATCTGCCCAACGATACGGTGTACGCGGAAAGCTGCGCCTCCATTGGCCTGATGATGTTTGCCCGGCGGATGCTGGAAATGGAGGCAGACAGCCGGTACGCCGACGTCATGGAGCGCGCGCTATACAATACGGTGCTGGGTGGAATGGCGCTGGACGGGAAGCATTTCTTTTACGTGAATCCGCTGGAAGTGCACCCGAAGACGCTGGCGTTTAACCATATCTATGACCACGTAAAACCGGTGCGCCAGCGCTGGTTCGGCTGCGCCTGCTGTCCGCCAAATATCGCCCGCGTGCTGACCTCGCTGGGACACTATATCTATACCGTTCGCCCGGATGCGCTGTTGATCAACCTGTACGTGGGGAACGACGTCGCCATACCGGTTGGGGATAAGACCCTGCAGCTGCGAATTAGCGGTAACTATCCGTGGCAGGAACAGGTCAAAATCGAGATAACGTCGCCTGTTCCGGTCACCCACACGCTGGCCCTGAGGCTCCCGGACTGGTGCGCGCAACCGGCCGTTTCGCTGAACGGAGAAGCCCTTTCAGGCGAGGTATCCCGCGGTTACGTTTACCTCAACCGACGCTGGCAGGAAGGCGACACGCTGACCCTGACGTTACCCATGCCGGTTCGCCGCGTGTATGGCAACCCGCATGTGCGCCAGCAGGCGGGGAAGGTCGCCATTCAGCGCGGGCCGCTGGTGTACTGCCTTGAGGAAGCCGATAACGGCGCCGGTCTGCACCATCTTTCTCTGCCTTCGGACAGCGAGTTCCGGGTGTTTGAAGGGAAAGGCATTTTCGCGCACAAGATAGTGATACAGGCAGAAGGGAGCGGTTACCACGCGAAGGACACCGACGCGCTATGGCAATACGACCGCTCACCGGTACAACGTCAGCCCCAGACGTTGACCTTTATACCCTGGTTTAGCTGGGCAAACCGGGGAGAAGGAGAAATGCGCATATGGGTTAATGAAGGCTGAACAGCTGCGGCATGTTGCCCTCACCCTCTCTCACGGGAGAAGGAGTAGGCCAGCTCAGGCCGTTCACGGACGGCCTGAGCCGGAAGTTTAAAACAGCCCCAGCGGTTTATCGGAGTAGCTTACCAGCAGGCATTTGGTCTGCTGGTAATGTTCCAGCATCATCTTATGGGTTTCTCGTCCGATGCCCGACTGCTTGTACCCGCCAAACGCCGCGTGAGCCGGATAGGCGTGGTAGCAGTTGGTCCATACGCGTCCGGCCTGAATACCGCGCCCCATCTTATAGGCCAGATTACCGTTACGGCTCCAGACGCCCGCCCCCAGGCCGTACTGCGTGTCGTTGGCGATCTCCAGCGCCTCCTCCATCGTTTTGAAGGTGGTTACGGCCAGCACCGGCCCAAAAATTTCCTCCTGGAAAACACGCATGTTGTTTTTACCGAACAGGATGGTCGGCTCAAGGTAGTAGCCCTCCTGTAAATCGCCGCCCAGCATCTTGCGGCGGCCGCCGGTCAGAACGTCGGCGCCCTCATTCTTACCAATATCGATGTAGTTGAGGATGGTTTCCAGCTGGCCATGCGATACCTGCGCCCCCATTTGGGTGACGTTATCGAGCGGGTTACCGCTGCGAATCGACTCCACGCGCCTGATTGCCCGCTCCATAAAGCGCTCATAAATGGACTCCTGCACCAGCGCGCGGCTCGGGCAGGTACAGACTTCACCCTGGTTAAAGGCAAACAGCGCAAACCCTTCCAGCGCCTTGTCGAAGAAGGCATCTTCTTCATCCATCACGTCGGCAAAGAAGATGTTTGGCGATTTCCCGCCCAGCTCCAGCGTGACCGGAATGATGTTTTGCGTCGCGTACTGCATGATCTGCTGGCCCACTTCCGTCGAGCCGGTGAACGCCACTTTGGCGATACGTTTTGAGGTTGCCAGATACTCGCCAATCTCTCCCCCGGCCCCGTTGACCACGTTGATGACTCCCGGCGGCAACAGGTCTCCAATCACCTCCATCAGCAGCAGCACCGAAAGCGGCGTTAAGCGTGCGGGCTTCAGCACAACGCAGTTCCCCGCCGCCAGCGCCGGGGCCATCTTCCAGCTCGCCATCAGCAGCGGGAAATTCCAGGGAATGATTTGCCCCACCACGCCGAGCGGCTCGTGGAAGTGATACGCCACGGTGTCGCTGTCCACCTCGCTGATCCCGCCCTCCTGGGCGCGAATGCAGGACGCAAAATAGCGGAAATGGTCAATCGCCAGCGGGACGTCCGCCGCCATGGTTTCCCGGATCGGCTTACCGTTGTCCCACGTTTCCGCGGTCGCCAGCAGCTCCAGATTCTGCTCCATGCGATCGGCGATTTTGAACAATATGGCCGCCCTGTCCTGAACGGAGGTGTGCGCCCATTTATCTTTCACCTTATGCGCCGCGTCCAGCGCCAGATCGATATCCCGCCTGCCCGAGCTGGCAATTTCACACAGCGGCTGGCCGGTGACGGGCGTCAGGTTGGAATAGTATTCACCGTCGACGGGTGCCACCCAGTCGCCGCCGATAAAGTTGTCATAGCGGGGCTTGAGCTTAAGGGGAAAACCATACTCGCCAGGCTGGATGCGCGATGAGGGAGGATTGTTTGTCATGTCCGTCTCCTTGCTGTTGGTGTACAACAAGGGTAGTTCCGGCAGGTGATTTTCTCGCCAGTCGGTAACGGGTTTACGAGCCGTATCACGGATTACCGTACTTTACGTTCCGTTTCTGCCACCGGAGCCATACTTAATAGCTCAAGGGCTCATGAGGAACGATGCAATGCAGCTATTTATCGGCTTTGACGTGGGTGGAACCCATATCAAACACGGCGTAATTAACGAAAACGGCGAAGAACTGACATCCGATGAATATGATACGCCTGACGATGAAAGCACCTTCAAACAGAAGTGGAAGGCCGTGGTGGATGAGTACAGCCGGGAACATGACATCGTCGGAATCGGCGTAAGCTTTCCAGGGCATATCAATCACCACACCGGCGAAGCGGCTAAGGCCGGGGCGCTGGATTACCTTGACGGGGAAAACCTGTGCGAACTGTTCGCGGAGCTGACCGATCTCCCTGTGACAATCGAAAACGACGCCAACTGCGCGGCGCTGGGCGAGCGCTGGCAGGGCGCGGGTAAAGACTATGAGCATTTCGTCTGCATCACCATCGGTACCGGCATCGGCGGCGGTATCGTCATGGAGGGCGATCTCTACCGCGGGTCGCACTACCGGGCGGGTGAGTTTGGCGTGCTGCCCGTGGGCAATGAGGGCGAGCCGATGCATGAAGTGGCGTCTGCCAGCGGCCTGATGAAAGCCTGCCGCCGCGCGCTGGCCGTGTCGGAGGACGAAATGCCTGACGGTGAGGAGCTGTTTAAGCGCATGGACAGCGACGTGCACCTGCGCGAGGCCATTGAAGAGTGGGCGCACTGTCTTTCGCGCGGCGTTTACAGCGTGATCTCCATGTTCGATCCGCAGGCGGTGCTGATTGGCGGCGGCATTAGCGAGCAGGAGAAAATCTATCTCCTGCTGGACAAATATCTACAGCGATTCGAGGAGTGGGAAGCGCTCCGGGTGCCCATCCTCCCCTGCGAGCTGGGTAACCAGGCGGGAAGGCTGGGCGCGGTCTGGCTGGCTAAACAGAAGCAGGCGCGCAGCGCTTAGCGCTTACGGGAACAGCTGCGCGTCGCGTAACACATGGTCATTGCCCCGGCGACGCGTAAACCCGATGCGGTTGAAGTACTCCAGGATTTGAATCGCCAGCTTGCGCCCCACGTTCAGCCGATCGCGGAAATCGGCGGCGCAGGTTGATCCGCGCTCCCGATCCAGCTCCCGGATCAGGTTCGCGAACGCCACGATCCGATCGTTGCGGTAATAACGATCTTTCACGATCGCCACAATCATGCCCTGCTGCGCCGCATGGCGCAGCACCTGACGCATCAGCTGTTCATCGGTACCGGTTTCACGCGCCAGATCGCGCACCCACCAGGGTTCATCGCCAAACAGCGCCGCCACTTTCTGCCAGACCACTTCCTGGTCGGCGGTAAAACCGGCCTTGTGATCGGGCAGGTGCAGCCAGCCGTGGTGGCTTGCGATCGCCCCGCTGGCGCGCATGTTTTCAATCAGCAGCAGCACCAGCGCGTCGTCTTCCATCGGCAACGCCATGCGCCGCAGACGTTCACGGCCCGGGCCTGGCTCATCCTGATGCTGTTCGTGGTAGGTCGCCAGCGTGCTCAGCACTTTGCGCTGCCAGCCTGCCGCCACCGGCGCATTCAGCAGGCTGTTACCGGCCTGAATAAAGCCGGGCTCCTGCGTCAGGAGGCGCAGCCCTTCGCCGCTGAGCTGGCGCGCCCAGGCGAACGCGGTCAGATCCACCGCACCGCGCTCAAGATGGGCATCTAACGCGGATTTATCATCATGGGCCCTGGCCAGCGCGGCCAGCCACTGTAAATACTCGGGCTTACGCTTGCCGCGACGGGGCGGATTCAGCATCACCACGCGGGCGCCCGCCAGGGTTTCGCGGGCGGAGATGTCGCGCAGAACCAGGCGGTCGTTATCAGCAAGCCAGAGCGGGGAATCGAACACCAGCTCGGCGAGATCGTTTTCCAGCAGCGACACGCGGCCGGTGATATGGCTGGCCGCGTGGTGGATGTGCAGCGGCTGCCACTGGGCCAGCGGCGTGTGGGTCTGAAGAGAGACGATTACACGCTCAGACGGCTCTGGCGGGGCGTCAGACATCAGCCAGTCGCCGCGGCTGAGCTGCTCTTTCTCCGCATCACCCGCAATGTTCAGGGCGATACGCTGCCCGGCGTGGGCCCGCTCTACCGGCTGGTTTTGCGCATGAAGCCCGCGCACGCGCATGGGTTTATTAATGCCCGTCAGCCACAGGGTATCGCCCACGTTAACTTCCCCGCTCAGCGCGGTGCCGGTTACCACCAGCCCCGCCCCCTTAACGGTAAACGCCCTGTCGATGGCCAGGCGGAAGCGGTGATGGCCGGCATGCTCACGAGACGGGATCTGCTGCAAATGGTCGCGTAGGGCGTCGATACCGCGCCCTTCTGTCGCCACGGTGACAAAAAGCGCAGCATCCATAAAACCATATTCGCGTAGCGCCGCCTGCACCTCAGCGCGTACCTCGTCGATACGCGCGTCGTCCACGCGGTCCGCTTTGGTGAGGGCTACGGTTAACTGCGGGTTTCCCGTCAGCTGGAGGATCGCCAGATGCTCGCGCGTTTGCGCCATCACGCCGTCGTCGCACGCGACCACCAGCAGAGCGTGATCGATACCGCCCACGCCCGCGAGCATATTGGAAAGAAACTTTTCGTGGCCGGGCACGTCAATAAAGCCCAGCACGCGGCCATCGGGCTGCGGCCAGTAGGCATAGCCCAGGTCAATGGTCATGCCGCGCTTTTTCTCTTCCGGCAGACGATCGGCATTTACGCCCGTAATCGCCTGCAGTAACGTGGTTTTGCCGTGGTCAACGTGACCGGCGGTGGCAATAATCATTTCAACATCATCTCCAGAAACCGCACTTCATCTTCAAGACAGCGTAAATCCAGCCACAGGCGACCATCACCGATACGGCCAATGACCGGCGTCGGTAAGGCGCGCCAGCGCGCCGACAGCGCCTCAAGCTGGCTTCCGCGCCCGTCGCGCGGGGTGAACGTCAGCGCTTCGCTCGGCAGCCGGTCCACGGGCAGCGAGCCGCTGCCAATTTGCGAAAGGCAGGGTTCACTCCGCACCTCAAACTCAGGGTAATGCGGGGCAACCTGCGGCAGCAGCCTTTGCGCCTGCGCGCGAATGGAAGCCGCATCACGGCTTAACAACCGCAGCGTGGGCAGGCGGTCAGCCAGTTTTTCCGGATGCAGATAGAGCCGCAGCGTCGCTTCCAGCGCGGCCAGCGTCATTTTATCGGCACGCAGGGCGCGCTTCAGCGGGTGCTGCTGTAGCTGCGCGATCAGCTCGCGCTTGCCGACAATAATTCCCGCCTGCGGCCCGCCCAGCAGCTTGTCGCCGGAGAAACTGACCAGGCTCACGCCGGCGGCGATCGCCTCCTGCACCATTGGCTCTTTCGGCAAACCGTACTGGCGCATATCCACCAGCGAACCGCTGCCCAGATCGGCTATGACCGGCACGCCGAGCTCGCGCCCGATGGCGGCCAGCCCGGCTTCTTCCACCGTTTTGGTAAACCCTTCGATGTGGTAATTACTGGTATGCACCTTCATCAGCAGCGCGGTGTTCTCATTTACCGCGGCGCGATAATCTTTTGCATGGGTGCGGTTGGTCGTGCCCACCTCATGCAGCGTGCATCCCGCCTGGCGCATCACATCCGGAATACGAAACGCCCCGCCAATTTCGACCAGCTCGCCGCGGGATACTACAACCTCTTTCCCGCTCGCGGTGGCCGCCAGCATCAGCAGCACCGCCGCCGCGTTGTTATTCACAATGCAGGCATCTTCCGCGCCAGTAATCTGGCAGAGAAGATCCGCCAGCGCGCGATCGCGATGCCCGCGCCCGGCGCCGTCCAGATCGTACTCCAGCGTCACCGGCGAGCGCATGGCCTGGGCCACTGCCTCAATGGCGTCTTCCGCCTGCTGTGCCCGGCCGAGATTGGTGTGCAGTACCGTGCCCGTCAGGTTAATAACGGGGCGCAAGGCGCTTTGGGCGTGCTCGCTCAGCCTGCGTTCGACCTCCTGCACCCACCCCGCGCACCAGCCGGGAAGCGCGTTTTCAGCCTGAATATGGCGACGCGCGTCGTCCTGAAGCTGGCGTAGCATGTCGACCGTCGCAGCGTGGCCGAACCGCGCCAGCACCGCGGCAATGTTCGGATCTCGAAGCAGACGATCGGTAGCGGGGATCTGGCTGTAGAGGGAATGATGAGTAGTCATGAATGCGCCTGGCGAGTAAATATCTTCCCCCCTCCCAACGGGAGAGGGAGTTAACATGTGGGGGGATTGTACCGCCTCCCGCCAGGAAGTGTTATAACCCGCGTCAAGCCTTTGGTGGTTCAGTACGGGCAAAACTTTCGCGCTGGAAGAGCGTCTCCGCGAGTTTGACCAGCAGGGGACGATCCACGCACCAGCCGGGGGAGACGCGGCGGAAATTGAGGTAGCCAATGGCGCAGGCGATGGCAATCGTCGCCAGATTCAGGCTATCGCTTTGAATTTTGCCGTCGCGGATCAGCTGTTCGCACATATCGAGGCTGCGGCTGATTTTTTCACGCTGGCGCAGCAGTTCGTTCTCTGACTGCTGTGCGGCAGGCCTTGCCTGCTCGCGCACGGAGGCTAGCGCCGCATCCATAATGCCATCCGCCAGGGCCTCGATTTGCTTCATCGCCAGCGCCGCTTTGGGATCCGCTGGCAGCATGGCTGGCGCAACGCCGAGCAGCTCGACGTACTCCGCAATAATTGGGGAGTCAAACCAGTAGTCGCCCTCGTCCGTTACCAGCGCCGGAACTTTCCCCAGCGGGTTGTACTGCGCAACGCCGTTCTCAGCGCTGTACGGCTGTTCATTCACAAATTCAAATTCGATCCCTTTCTCCAGCAGGAGAATCGAAACTTTACGCACGAAAGGACTGGTATAACTGCCGATGAGTTTCATTGCTTATCCTTAATGCCCACAAAGAGGTCAGTATGGATCAAGCCGGGAAAAAAGGCAGGCAGGCGTATCGCATTCCTGTCCTTAGGTGATACGGGAGAAATCTGCATAAAAATATTTTGTGAATTCAGTCACAACTCGAAAACAAAGCGCCAACCTGGCAATGTGATAATCATCACAAAAAAGCGCCTGTTCTGACTAAATTTCGCGCGATGTATTTTTTTTACACACCTGATATGTGATCACGATCACTTCATTAATATCCTCACCCCCTACATTTACGTGACGACGATCACACAAAATTTCGCTATCTGGACAGTTGAACGATTCAGTGCCAGATTTCACAGCATCAGAACAGGGCCCGGCTACCTCTGCCGCCGCACATTAACGATAAACCTCGGGCCGCAAGCCTAAGCGTAAACATAAGAAGGGGTGTTTTATGTCATCCGATTTCAAGATCAAAGTTCAAAGCTTTGGTCGTTTCCTCAGCAATATGGTGATGCCAAATATCGGCGCGTTTATCGCGTGGGGTATCATCACTGCATTATTCATTCCGACAGGGTGGTTGCCTAACGAAACGCTGGCGAAACTTGTTGGCCCAATGATTACGTATCTGCTGCCGCTGCTCATCGGTTATACCGGTGGTCGTCTGGTGGGCGGTGACCGTGGTGGCGTAGTGGGTGCCATCACCACCATGGGCGTTATCGTCGGTGCGGATATGCCGATGTTCCTCGGTGCGATGATTGCCGGTCCTCTGGGTGGCTGGGCGATTAAGAAATTCGACGTCTGGGTTGATGGCAAAATCAAGTCCGGCTTCGAAATGCTGGTGAACAACTTCTCCGCGGGCATCATCGGGATGATCCTCGCGATTCTGGCGTTCCTCGGCATTGGTCCGGCCGTTGAAGTGCTGTCTAAGCTGCTGGCGGCGGGCGTTAACTTCATGGTGGCGCACGATATGCTGCCGCTGGCGTCTATCTTTGTTGAACCGGCGAAAATCCTGTTCCTGAACAACGCCATCAACCACGGTATCTTCTCGCCGCTGGGTATTCAGCAGTCTCACGATCTCGGCAAGTCCATCTTCTTCCTGATTGAAGCCAACCCGGGTCCGGGCATGGGCGTTCTGCTGGCATATATGTTCTTCGGTCGCGGCAGCGCGAAGCAGTCTGCTGGCGGCGCGGCAATCATCCACTTCCTGGGCGGTATTCACGAAATTTACTTCCCGTACGTGCTGATGAACCCACGCCTGATCCTGGCCGTTATCCTCGGCGGTATGACCGGCGTGTTCACCCTGAGCGTGCTGGGCGGCGGTCTGGTCTCTCCGGCTTCTCCAGGCTCTATCCTGGCGGTGCTGGCGATGACCCCGAAAGGCGCCTACTTCGCCAATATCGTGGCGATCTGTGCGGCCATGGCGGTCTCCTTCGTTGTCTCTGCCATCCTGCTGAAAACCAGCAAAGTGAAAGAAGACGACGATATCGAAGCGGCAACCCGTCGTATGCATGACATGAAGGCGGAATCCAAAGGCGCAACCCCGCTGGCGGCCGGTGATGTCTCTAACGACCTGAGCCACGTGCGTAAAATCATCGTTGCCTGCGATGCCGGTATGGGTTCCAGCGCAATGGGTGCGGGCGTGCTGCGTAAGAAAGTGCAGGATGCGGGTCTGACCAACATCTCCGTTACCAACAGCGCGATTAACAGCCTGCCGCCGGACGTTGACCTGGTCATCACGCACCGCGATCTGACCGAACGCGCCATGCGTCAGGTGCCGCAGGCGCAGCACATTTCCCTGACCAACTTCCTGGACAGCGGCCTGTACTCCAGCCTGACCGAACGTCTGGTGGCGGCGCAGCGCCATGAAGATAACGAAGTGAAGGTGCGTACCAGCCTTCAGGACAGCTTCGACGAGAGCAACGCGCACCTGTTCAGGCTGGGCGCAGAAAACATCTTCCTTGGCCGCACCGCGACCAATAAAGAAGAGGCCATTCGCTTTGCCGGCGAGCAGCTGGTGAAAGGCGGCTACGTTCAGCCTGAATACGTTGACGCCATGCTGGAACGCGAAAAACTGACTCCAACCTACCTGGGTGAATCCATCGCGGTGCCGCACGGTACGGTTGAAGCGAAAGACCGCGTGCTGAAAACCGGCGTGGTGTTCTGCCAGTATCCGGACGGCGTGCGCTTCGGTGAAGAAGAGGACGACATCGCCCGTCTGGTGATTGGTATCGCCGCTCGCAACAACGAGCACATTCAGGTGATTACCAGCCTGACCAACGCCCTGGACGACGAAACCGTCATTGAGCGTCTGGCCAATACCACCAGCGTGGAAGAAGTACTGGCGCTGCTTAACAAATAACAGCGTCTCCTCCCTCTCCCCTCCGGGGAGAGGGCTAGGGTGAGGGGATAACGTTTCTCACCCCAGCCCTCTCGGGTAAAAACATTGATGAAGGTTAACACTATGAAAGCATTACATTTTGGCGCAGGTAATATTGGTCGTGGCTTTATCGGTAAATTGCTGGCAGATGCGGGCATTACCCTGACGTTCGCCGATGTGAATCAGGTGGTTCTGGATGCCCTGAATGCCCGTCATAGCTATCAGGTTCACGTGGTGGGTGAAAACGAACAGGTTGAAACGGTCTCTGGCGTGAACGCGGTCAGCAGCATTGGCGACGACGTGATTGACCTCATCGCGAGCGTCGATCTCGTCACCACGGCCGTGGGTCCGGTGGTGCTTGAGCGTATCGCCCCGGCGATCGCAAAAGGCCTGGCGAAGCGTAAGGCGCAGGGTATCGACTCCCCGCTGAACATCATCGCCTGCGAAAACATGGTGCGCGGCACTACGCAGCTGAAAGGCCATGTACTTGCGGCTGTCGCAGACGAAGACAAAGCCTGGGTTGAAGCGCACGTCGGGTTTGTGGATTCCGCCGTAGACCGCATCGTCCCGCCGTCTGAATCCGCCACTCACGATCCGCTGGAAGTCACCGTGGAAACCTTCAGCGAGTGGATCGTCGATAAAACCCAGTTTAAAGGCGCGCTGCCGAGCATTCCGGGAATGGAATTAACCGATAACCTGATGGCATTTGTCGAACGTAAACTCTTCACGCTGAACACCGGGCATGCTATAACCGCGTACCTCGGGAAATTGGCCGGTCACCAGACTATTCGCGACGCGATCCTCGATGAGAACATCCGTGCGGTGGTCAAAGGGGCAATGGAAGAGAGCGGCGCGGTGCTGATCAAACGCTACGGTTTTGATGCTGACAAACATGCAGCATACATCCAGAAAATCCTCGGTCGTTTTGAAAACCCGTATCTGAAAGATGACGTTGAGCGCGTTGGGCGTCAGCCGCTGCGTAAACTGAGCGCGGGCGATCGCCTGATTAAACCGCTGCTGGGCACGCTGGAGTACGGCCTGCCGCACGCTAACCTGGTGAAGGGCATTGCTGCGGCGATGCACTACCGCAGCGAGCAGGATCCGCAGGCGATTGAGCTGGCCCAGCTGATTGACAGCAAAGGCGCGCAGGCTGCGCTGGCGCAGATCTCCGGTCTGGAAGCCAGCAGCGACGTGGTTGCGGAGGCGGTAAGCGCATATAAAGCAACCAAATGATGCAGAGTCCGGCGCAGGTTAGCCTGCGCCCGAATAACAGATTGTCAGATATGCAGGCAATAATGGAACAAACCCAGGCCTTTGAAAATCGTGTGCTTGAGCGTCTGAATGCTGGCAAAACCGTACGAAGTTTCCTGATTGCCGCCGTCGAGCTGTTAACCGAGGCGGTGAACATTCTGGTGCTTCAGGTGTTTCGCAAAGACGACTACGCGGTAAAGTATGCTGTAGAACCGTTACTGGACGGAGACGGGCCGCTGGGCGATTTGTCGGTACGGCTGAAGCTGATCTATGGTCTTGGCGTGCTGAACCGACAAGAGTATGAAGACGCCGAGCTGCTGATGGCGCTGCGCGAAGAGCTGAATCATGACGGTAATGAATACACCTTTACCGATGACGAGATTCTGGGGCCCTTCGGCGAACTGCACTGTGTATCCGCGCTTCCCCCCGCACCTCAGTTTGATAACAGCGACCCTGAGCTGTACGCGATGCAAAAGCAGCGTTATCAGCAGGTTGTCCGCTCCACCATGGTGCTTTCCCTGACCGAGCTGATTTCTAAAATCAGCTTAAAAAAAGCGTTTCAGAAGTAAGCCCGCACACATTGGTGTATCCTTCCCTGTAAATCCCCCGTTTTCAGAGTTATTTGTCATGAAAGAAGTCGAAAAGAACGAAATTAAACGCCTGAGCGACCGCCTGGATCTGATCCGCCACCAGATGGCCGACCTCTCTCTGGTCGATGCCGCCGAGAAGTATGCCGAGCTGGAAAAAGAGTCCGTGAAGCTGGAAGCGGAAATCGAGCGCCTGCGCGAAGTGAAAGGCCAGAAGCTGAGCAAAGAAGCGCAGAAGCTGATGAACATGCCGCACCGCCGCGCGATCACCAAAAAAGAGCAGGCCGACATGGGCAAGCTGAAGAAAAGCGTCCGTGGCCTGGTGGTGGTGCACCCGATGACCGAGCTTGGCCGCGAAATGGGCCTGAAAGAGATGACGGGTTTTAGTAAAACCGCATTCTGATCCCGCTTCCCCTGCCGCTGCGGCAGGGGAAAACTCAGTTGTAAATCAGGTTAAACGTGGCCATCGCATCCGCTTTTCCCGCCGTCACGTTCTCTTCGGTCTGAATATAATGCGCATCAAACCAGAAGGTCTGCGTCTGGTTATCGCCCACCTGTCCAAGCGCCGATACCTGCGGGGTGTTCCACGGCACCACCTGCCCCTGAACCGCACCGGTATTGTCGCCGTAAAGCAGTTCGATTCCGACGCCGCTGGCGCTGTCCTGCTGCTTCGTTAACGCCAGCGCCCGATCGTTGCCCGGCGCGGTATCGCCGAAGAAGCCCATCTTCACCGTCGTGTTATTTTCACAGGTCACCGGAATGCTGAAGCGTCCGCCCCCGGCGCGGGAGCCTGTGCCGTGAAATTCACGCTGGCTTACGGTTCCCATCGGTACCAGAATGCTGCGGGATCCAACGGAACAGCTGGTATGCCTGACCGTGAAGCTGGCGAGACGGATCTGCACCGGCGTCGCGACGTTAGTCGCGCTGGCTTTGTTTTCTCCCGCCTGCAAAACCAGCGATCCGACGTTTTGCTCCTGGGAGTTGGCGTTATCGTCAGGCATGGGGCTGGTCGTCGGGATTTTGTAAAACACCACCCAGAACTGCAATTTATACGTTGGGGCGCTGGCAAAGGCAGGGTTCTGTGAGGCGTCGCAGATACGCCGGGACTCGTTGCCGTCTACCGGGCTGGTGCCGTCAATATACCGCACGGCATCCGCACCACAGTACTGCTGCTCGCGGAACCCGAGCGCGTAGCCGATGCCGTCAATCTGGGTTTTGTAGACGTGACGCGGCGCACCGTCTTCCCCCATCACGGTGCCGACGGGTTTATACAGCTCGACAAATCCGATACTACGCCAGGGGTCACTACCGCCATCGCAGCTGTAGAAATCCGCCCCGGTAGACTGTATCGGCGCGGAAACCGGCGTCCAGTCCGCGGTGCCGGGAGCATATCCAATGGCGTAAGGTACCTGGACAACCCACTGATCGCGCGTGGTGCGGCAGGGTGAGGCCTGAGCGTGCGCATGAAAACTCAGCATGCCAAAAAGAGAAAGCAGACTGAGATAGAAAACCCATTGAATAAAGTGACGCATGATATTCCTCTAGTGGCACTCAAGAGACAGCGTAGCGATGCCGGGGGCCATATGAGCCGCCCCCAGCCTGAACGGCGTCTGGCACTGACGCGGCTCCCCGTCTTCATACCAGGTTACGCGCAGCGTGCCGCGCTCCGGTACTCCGCTCAGGTAAGCCTGGCCGCCGTCAGCCACCATGCTTCGGTTGGCTGAACGGCGGTTTTGCTCCACCACCTCTGCCTGCGCGCCAAACGGCAATGGCTCGCCGTGGTATCGCAGGGAGAACAGCACGCGATAGCCAATGTGCGTTGCGTAATTGGCCAGCACCACCGCGCCGCTGGTGGGAACGAGCGTCAGCCCGCTCTGCTCAACGTCGACGTTTTCGCCAAGCGTCGCCGTATCAAGGTTGACGGTATTCTTACGATAGGCCGAAAGCGCGGGCATGACCGCGTAGCCGCGGCTGTCGGTATGGATGCCGCTGTAGCCCTCCGGCTCCACGTTCGCCGCGCCCGGCACGCGCAGGAGGGCGACGCTATCGCCCAGCGGCTGGCTGAGCGTGACGCCATACCGGGTGGCGATAACGCCTCCGGCGAGGCCGAGACTGGCATTATCGCCGTTTCGGCTGCGGTCGTAACCGAGGCTTACGTTGCCGTAGCCGCCGTTGTATTGCAGCGCCAGGCTGGTGCTGTCGGCTTGTCCCCCGCTGGCTTTACTCTGCTGAACGCTGTAGTTGAGGTTGCGGTTCGCCAGCGCGCTGCCGTTGAGTGATACCTGCTGCGTGGACATCCCACGGTTATTTTTATTGATGAAGTAGCTGACCGAACTGCCCGGCAGCCAGTTACCGAGCGGGACGTTGATGTTAAACGACACGGTGCGATCGGGATGTTGCTCACGCGCTGAGTCGGTGTAGTCATACCCTGCTCCCCATGAAATGCCCCGCCAGCTGGTGTACCAGCCAAGGTGTATGGTTTTGTCCTGCCCGGAGGTGTGCCAGTAATCCTGCATCCACGCCGAAACGCTAAGGCTGCCGAACTGCCCCAGCGTCTGTGAGAAGGTTATTTGCGAGCGGCTACGGCGGTTATTGAGCCGTAGCTGCTGGCTGTCAGACTGATTCAGCTCGCTAAACTCATAAAAGTTGCGCGAGGCATAGCGATAGCTCGCCAGGTTGAAGGCGGTGCCGGTGGTATTAAAATCCTTCTGATACTGAACGCGCCACGCCTGCCCCATTACGCTTTTGCCGTCAGGTAAACGGCTTTTTGCCAGCGTATCGTCAACGCCCAGCGAGCCGAACGCGCCAAACCCTCTGCCCACGCCAATGGCGCCGGCCTGGTAGTTATTCGCGGTACGAAAGCCGCCGTACACCGTCATACTGGAGAACAGGCCGTAGAAAAAAGCGCCTTCAACAAAGTCCGGCGACCGGGCATCGCTGGCGCCGGAGTGAAAGCGTCCGGCATTGAGGCTGTATTTCAGGCTGCCCTGGCGGCGCATAAACGGCACCGCAGAATAAGGCTGGATAAATACGCGTTTCGAGCCGTCGCTTTCGGTGATGGTCACCTGCAAATCGCCGCTTTGCGCGCCGGGGAACAGATCGTTAATAACAAACGGCCCGGCGGCAACCCAGGTTTCATAAATCACATAGCCATTTTGCGAAACGGAAACCCTGGCATAGCTGTGCGCGACGCCGCGGATTGTCGGCGCGAAGCCGCGCTGGCTGTCGGGTAACATGCTCTCGCTGGACGAGAGCTGAACCCCGCGAAACGCCACGCTATCGAAAAGATCGCCGGCAGTCCAGGCATCGCCGATCCGCAGCTGGCTGTTCAGGCTGCGGATATCCCTGCTCAGCCAGTTGCTTTGTGACTGAAAACGATTTCCGCCCGCGTTGCTGTAGCTCCAGGCCGACGTATTACGCAGACGCCACGGTCCCAGGTTTACGCCGTTACGCAGGCTGAGGTAGCTTGACGTCGTGTCGCCGTTTTGATGATGGGCCTGTCCGCCCGTGAAGCTGTAATCAACAAATGCCGCCGGAATACCGTCATCCCACTGCGAGGGGGGCACATAGCCACGGCTGCGATGCTTCATCGCCGCCTGCGGCAGGCTGATAAACAGGCGCTGCTGGTTAAAATCATAGGAGGTTCGCGCCGCCGGGATAAAATCGGCGATATGCGTGAAGGTTTCTCCCTCGTGCAACCGGGAAAGCGCCGGGATCGCCCCCACATTCACCCCGAGCGCCTCCAGCAGCGACACGCTAAGCACGGGCTGCAGGCTGCCTTTCTCATTGACGAAGGTAAGCTCCTGATGCCGTTCCTCGCGTCCGTTAACCTCAATCGTTACGAGCCACGTGCCGGGCATCTGCCCGCCCTTTTCGGAGAAATAGTGCAGATCCGCCGTTTTCTGTTCGGCAGAGGAGAGCTCCAGCGCGGCGGGATCGAAATAATCCTCGGCCCATCCTGTGCGGCTGAAGCTGAGCAGCAGCACCGACAGTGGCGCATAACGAAACAGGCGAGAAGGCATGGTTTAAAGAGGCTGCGACCGGGTAGCGGTAATCGCGCCAAAATCATTAATAGCCGACCAGGTAACGCTGCCAGAGGCTGTCACAGGCCATTCGCGGGTTTCGCCTGGGCCGATCATGCCCGGTTGCTCAATTTTATGCCCCGAGACGCTGAGGCGATAAAAAGAGACGTAGTACGGCGTCGGGTTGGTGGCCTTAAGCCCTTTTGGCGTATGTGAAAACCTCACCTTTTGCCAGGCCGTTGCGGCATCGCCTTTCAGATTTTCAGGGCGGTAGAAAATTTTAAATTTCGATTTAACGTTAATTTGTAATTCGTTGCTGCTCTCTTTTGGCTTTGGCGCAATGGCTTTAATATCGAGCCAAAATACGGATTCGCGATCTGCGGGCAGCGGCGCGCCGGTATATTGAATACGCAGCGTATTGGTCTGATCCGGATCAAGCCTGAACAGCGGCGGCGTGACGATAAATGGCGCGGCGTGGTTTTTCCCTTCGGCGTCATTCTCAACCCACGACTGAATCAGATAGGGAACTGCACTTTCCATATTAGAAACAGAAAATGCCACCTCCTTGCTGTTTTGCGGGTATACGATCCGTGTCCCGCCCATTACTACGCCTGCGGAAACTGACGCAGAGCTAACCATTAATGCAGTGAGCATAATATACGATAAACGTTTCATCTCTATTATCTCTGGAGGTGGCTGAAAAAAATCAGTTATAAACCATCAGGAAGTTGGACACGGCGTTGACATCACCCGCCTGGATTTGCGCTCCATCTTTGTCCAGTGCGGCATAGAACGTTAATTCTGCATTGCCTTTTTCATCTGGTGCGGCGGTTTTTGAAACCGTGCCCGGCTTAATAGCCGTGCTGCGGTCGCTGTTATAAAGCTTCACCCCGACGCCCGTCGCCATGCCCGTGCCAGGCGTAACCTGCAACAGCGAGTCATCTTCCGCATCTTTATTTCCGTCAAACAGCACCGCAACGGATTCAACCGTTTCCGGGCATTTTTCGACGTTGATTTTGAACTCACGCGGCGTCGTTTCGACGTGCTCATCGAAGTAGCTCTTCGCCCACGCCCCAAGGTCTACGGTTTTGTTTTTTGACGCTGGAGTAATATCACATGAAATAAGGGTTATCTTACCGGTGAAGTTGATTACCCCGCCTGTGCCCTGCGTACCTGCGCCTGTATCCAGGTTAGCAGTAACATCTGAACCATTGCTTGCCAGCACCGCCTGAGAAGATAACAGAACCCCCGCCGCGGCAAATGCCAGCGCCACATTTTTGATTTTCATTTGAAAGTAAAACCCTCTGTAAATAAAACAGATATAGATTTGTCGTACCTGATCGAATAATCGCTATAAGAACTTAGAAACGTCACCAAAGGGTACTAATAGAGTTGGTGATGCGACCTCTTAGTAAAGCATGGGGTCCATCCCGATGTGATAATCCATATATTTTCCTTAAGCCATAAATGTATATCCCACAGGAGAGAAATACCTTAGGCAGAAAATAACAATGAATACTTTAAGGTTAAAAAGGAATTTATTTTCTTCCGTAACGCAGCATCGACATAAATAGTAAATCAAATACCTAATAACGTCTACGTATCGAAAAGGGTGCAGCATGTTTTATAAACATTTTGGAATTAACAGCAATGTAACAATTTTTACCTGTTTTGCTTACCCACAAAACTATTCCCGCCCTTCTAGTTCCGTTATGAAATTAAAAAAACAGTTGACTGATCAATGTTTGATCAATTTTTTTCAGATCATTATTAGGATGAAAAGTTAAAGCAGGAGAGACAGCTTTGCGATTATTCTGCAAAAACGCTTAAACGCAGAATTTTTCATTATTGATCAGCAATTGATCGTTTGTAATACGCTGTTAAAATCTATATGTGAAATTTATCTTAATTAAAATTTTTTGCTACATATTATATTTCGCATTTTTACCTAAAAAAAATTTATATTTCTCTTAAATAAATCATGCCGTTTACAAATTAGCCCTTTATCGTAAACTCAAATAAAACAAAAACACCTTGGTAGATTAACGTAAATAGCGCAAACAGGCATTTTCATCATCATATTTTACCCGCCGTGCCCGCCCATGGTGACGGAACGCTGCTCAGCCCGCAGCCTACGTCTGCGTCATAAATGAACGATCTGCGCAGGCCTTTTGGTCCTACCAATCGTCTCCAAAGCGAACCATCCTTCACAGTTTTACCGCTTCACTTCACAAAAGCATTGCTGAATAGCAACACTTGATTAACCATTCATTGTCATTACCCCTACATCACAATATTGGATGGACCACTTTTACACAGCATGTGACGCAGAGATGAGCGGAGACTCACCCGCAGCGCAAGCCGTGTGGTCCTCAGGAGACCTGCATGAGCCTCTGGCAACAAAACTACGATCCGGCCGGGAATATCTGGCTTTCCAGCCTGATCGCATCGCTTCCGATCCTGTTCTTCTTCTTTGCGCTGATTAAGCTCAAGCTGAAGGGCTACCTCGCCGCGACGTATACCGTTGCCATCGCCCTGCTGGTGGCGCTGTTCTTCTACAAAATGCCGGTCGATCGCGCGCTGGCCTCCGTGGTGTATGGCTTCTTCTACGGCCTGTGGCCGATTGCGTGGATCATCATCGCCGCGGTCTTTGTCTACAAAATTTCGGTGAAAACGGGGCAGTTCGACATCATTCGCTCGTCGATTCTCTCCATTACGCCGGACCAGCGTTTACAGATGCTGATAGTCGGCTTCTCCTTCGGGGCGTTCCTTGAAGGGGCGGCAGGGTTTGGCGCGCCGGTGGCGATCACCGCCGCGCTGCTGGTCGGGCTGGGCTTTAATCCGCTGTATGCCGCTGGCCTGTGCCTGATCGTGAACACCGCGCCGGTGGCGTTTGGCGCGATGGGTATCCCGATTCTGGTGGCCGGACAGGTGACCGGGCTGGACAGCTTTGAGATTGGCCAGATGGTCGGCCGCCAGCTGCCGTTCCTGACCATTATCGTGCTGTTCTGGATCATGGCGATTATGGACGGCTGGCGCGGCGTAAAGGAAACCTGGCCTGCGGTGATGGTGGCGGGCGGTTCGTTCGCGATTGCCCAGTATCTCAGCTCCAACTTCCTCGGCCCTGAACTGCCGGACATTATCTCTTCCCTGGTATCGCTGGTCTGTCTGACGCTGTTCCTGAAACGCTGGCAGCCGGTGCGCATCTTCCGCTTTGCCGATATGGGCGCGTCGCACGTGGATCAGACGCTCGCCCGCACGGGCTATACCGCCGGGCAGATCGTCCGCGCGTGGTCACCGTTCCTGTTCCTGACCGCCACCGTAACGCTGTGGAGCATCCCGCCGTTTAAGGCCCTGTTCGCCCCGGGCGGCGCGCTGTACGACATGGTGATTAACATCTCCGTGCCGTTCCTCGACAAAATGGTCGCCCGCATGCCGCCGGTGGTGCACGACGCCACGCCGTATGCGGCGGTGTTTAAGTTTGACTGGTTCTCGGCAACCGGTACGGCCATTCTGTTTGCGGCTATCCTTTCCGTGGTGTGGCTGCGCATGAAGCCGGCCGCCGCCGTGCAGACCTTTGCGGCGACGATTAAAGAGCTGATGCTGCCGATTTACTCCATCGGCATGGTGCTGGCGTTCGCGTTTATCTCGAACTACTCCGGCCTGTCGTCGACGCTGGCGCTCGCCCTGGCGCACACCGGACACGCGTTTACCTTCTTCTCGCCGTTCCTCGGCTGGCTGGGGGTGTTCCTGACCGGTTCAGATACGTCCTCAAACGCCCTGTTTGCCGCCCTGCAGGCAACGGCCGCGCAGCAGATTGGCGTCTCGGATGTGCTGCTGGTCGCGGCGAACACCACCGGCGGCGTGACCGGCAAAATGATCTCCCCGCAGTCCATCGCCATTGCCTGTGCCGCGGTGGGACTGGTGGGTAAAGAGTCGGATCTGTTCCGCTTTACCGTGAAGCACAGCCTGATATTTACCTGCATGGTGGGCGTTATTACCACCCTGCAGGCCTATGTCTTAACCTGGATGATCCCATGATAGTGATGCCCAGACGCCTGTCCGACGAGATTGCCACTCGCGTGCGGGCGCTGATTGAAGAACAACAGCTGGAGGCGGGCATGAGATTGCCCGCCGAGCGCCAGCTTGCCGCCCAGCTTGGCGTTTCGCGTAATTCGCTGCGCGAAGCGCTGGCGACGCTGGTCAGCGAAGGGGTGCTGCTGAGCCGTCGCGGCGGCGGCACCTTCGTGCGCTGGCAGCATGATGACTGGTCCGAGCAAAACATCGTTCAGCCGCTGAAAACGCTGATGGAAAACGATCCGGACTACAGCTTTGACATCCTCGAAGCGCGCCACGCCATCGAAACCAGTACCGCCTGGCATGCGGCGATGCGGGCAACCGAGGCCGACAAAGAGAAGCTCAAAGCCTGCTTTGAGGCCACGCAAAGCAGCGACCCCGATATCGCCTCCCAGGCCGACGTGCGTTTTCATCTGGCGATTGCCGAGGCGTCGCACAACGTGGTGCTGCTGCAAACCATGCGCGGGTTCTTCGACCTGCTGCAATCCTCCGTGAAGCAGAGCCGCCAGCGCATGTATCTGGTTCCGCCCGTGTTTGCTCAGCTGACCGAACAGCACGAGGCGGTGCTCAACGCCATTCTGGCCGGCGATGCCGAAGCCGCGCGTAAGGCGATGATGGCGCACCTGGGCTTCGTGCACACCACCATTAAACGATTCGATGAAGATCAGGCCCGACAGGCGCGTATTACCCGTCTGCCCGGCGACAGTGATATTTCCAGGGAGAACAAAGCATGATTATTTCAGCAGCCAGTGACTACCGCGCCGCGGCGCAGCGCATTTTGCCGCCGTTCCTCTTCCACTATATTGACGGCGGGGCGTATGCCGAATACACCCTGCGCCGCAACGTGGAAGATCTCTCGGAAGTGGCCCTGCGCCAGCGCGTGCTGAAGAATATGTCTGACCTGAGCCTTGAGACAAAACTGTTTAACGAGACGCTCTCCATGCCGGTGGCCCTTGCGCCCGTTGGCCTGTGCGGTATGTACGCCCGCCGGGGCGAGGTGCAGGCCGCCTCCGCCGCGGATGCCAAAGGCATTCCGTTTACCCTTTCCACCGTGTCCGTCTGCCCGATTGAAGAGGTCGCGCCGACCATCAAGCGCCCGATGTGGTTCCAGCTGTACGTCCTGCGCGATCGCGGCTTTATGCGTAACGCGCTCGAGCGCGCCAAAGCGGCGGGCTGCTCAACGCTGGTCTTTACCGTCGATATGCCAACGCCCGGCGCGCGATACCGCGACGCGCACTCCGGCATGAGCGGCCCGAACGCCGCCCTGCGCCGCTACTGGCAGGCGGTTACGCATCCGCAGTGGGCGTGGGACGTAGGCCTGAACGGTCGTCCGCACGATCTGGGCAATATTTCGGCCTACCTCGGTAAACCGACCGGGCTTGAGGATTACATCGGCTGGCTGGCGAATAACTTCGATCCGTCGATCTCGTGGAAGGACCTGGAGTGGATCCGCGAATTCTGGGACGGCCCGATGGTGATCAAAGGGATCCTCGATCCGGAAGATGCGCGCGACGCGGTGCGCTTCGGCGCGGACGGGATCGTCGTCTCTAACCACGGCGGACGCCAGCTCGACGGCGTGCTCTCTTCCGCCCGCGCGCTGCCCGCCATTGCCGATGCGGTGAAGGGCGATATCGCGATCCTGGCCGACAGCGGCATCCGCAACGGGCTGGACGTGGTGCGCATGATTGCCCTCGGCGCCGACAGCGTGCTGCTGGGCCGGGCCTACCTGTACGCGCTGGCCACCAGCGGCCAGGCGGGCGTGGCGAACCTGCTGAACCTCATTGAGAAAGAGATGAAGGTGGCGATGACCCTGACCGGCGCGAAGACGATAAAAGAAATCAGCAAGGATTCGCTGGTGCAGGAACTCAGCAAGCTGCCGGCGGCGCTGGCTCCCCTTTCCCAGGGGAACGCGGCCTGATCGTTTTTAGTTGATATACGTTTCTCAGGCGCCCGACTCCCCCTCGGGCGCTTTTTTTTGTCGAAAATAACACCTACGTAACATTCTGGATAAGAAAATTTGACACGCCACGCCTCTCCGCAATTGTATAGACAAGCAAATACAAGAACACAAAAACAACATTACATCGGAGGGAGCGTATGACGTATTCAGGTCGGGTGGATATTCAGCAGGTGATCGATGAAAGTCGCTTTTCAGGGTTTCACTGGCTTCTTATTGTGCTGGGCTTCCTGGTTCTGGCGATCGACGGCTTCGATACCGCAGCGATGGGTTACATCGCGCCGACGCTGTCGGCGGAGTGGGGTATACAAAAACAGGATCTGGGGCCGGTGCTGAGCGCGGCGCTGCTGGGGCTGTCGCTCGGGGCGCTTATAGCAGGTCCGGTATCGGACCGGATGGGGCGCAAGCGCGTGCTGATCTTTTCGTGCCTGTTCTTCGGCCTTGCGAGCCTGGGCACGGCCTGGGCGCAAAGTCTGAATACTCTGACGCTGTGGCGGTTCCTGACGGGCCTGGGGCTCGGCGCCGCGATGCCTAACGCCATCACGCTGATCTCAGAGTTTGCCCCCAGGCGCTGCCGCGCCATGGCGATTAATACCATGTACTGCGGCTTCCCTCTGGGTGCGGCAGGCGGCGGCGCGATCTCTTCCTGGCTGATCCCTCATCACGGCTGGCGAAGCGTGCTGCTGACCGGCGCGATTGCTCCGCTGGTTTTAACGCTGCTGCTGGCGCTGCTGTTGCCGGAGTCGGTGAAGTTTCTGGTGCAGCGCGGGAAAGACGTCGCGCAGGTTCGCCGCATCGCCGGCCGGTTTGCCCGCAGCACGCTTGACGGCGTCACGGGCTTTTTCCTGGCGGAGGAAAAGGTTGCCGCTAAAAAGGGGAGCGTGGCACAGCTTTTTTCCATGCCCTGGCTTCCCGGCACGCTGATGCTGTGGGTCACCTACTTTATGGGGCTGGTCATTTACTACGTCCTGCTTAGCTGGATGCCGACGCTGATGCAGGGGATGGGCTATGCGCTGGCGGAATCCGCCTGGCTCACCTCGCTGTTCACCTTCGGCGGTACCGCAGGCATTCTGCTTGCGGGCTGGATGATGGACCGCTGGGAGGCGCACAAGGTGGTCGCGGGAGGATTCATGCTGACGATGTGCCTCATTCTTTTGCTTGGCCTTGAGCATAACCATATCGCCCTGTTTGGCGGCCTGATTTTCCTGATGGGGATCGCGATGAACGGCGCACAGTCGGGAATGCAAACCCTGGCCGCCACCTTTTACCCTACCGAATGCCGCGCGACGGGCATCGCCTGGATGCAGGGGATCGGCCGCTTTGGCGGCGTGGCGGGAACCATGACCAGCGCCCAGCTGCTTTCCATGCAGTGGCAGGCGGACAGTATTTTAATGATCCTCAGCGTGCCCGCCCTGGTGGCCGCGGCGGCCACCTGCTACAAAATGCTGCGCTGCCGCGCGCATGAACCCGGCGTCGCCTAGTCGCTCTCTTTTCTGCTATTCTGCCCCCGCAATTAAGGGGGCAGCATGCTTAACATCGTTTTATTCGAACCAGAAATTCCACCCAATACCGGCAATATTATCCGCCTGTGCGCCAACACCGGTTTTCGTCTGCACATTATTGAGCCGATGGGCTTTACGTGGGACGACAAACGCCTGCGCCGCGCGGGGCTGGATTACCATGAATTTACCGCCGTGGTTCGCCATCACGATTACGCCGCGTTTCTGGAAGCAGAGAAGCCGCAGCGCATGTTCGCCCTGACCACAAAAGGCACGCCAGCGCACAGCGCGGTAAGCTATCAGGATGGGGATTATCTGATGTTTGGCCCGGAAACCCGCGGCCTGCCGGCCACTATTCTTGATGCTTTACCGGCTGAACAAAAAATTCGTATTCCGATGATGCCGGACAGCCGCAGCATGAACCTGTCGAATGCGGTGTCGGTGGTGGTGTATGAGGCGTGGCGCCAGCTGGGATATCCCGGCGCGATACTGCGTACCTGAAAGCAAGTCGGGTGGCTTGCGCCACCCGATTCGTCGTTGTTAGCCTGCTACCGCGATACGCTTCATGTCGGTCATATAGCCGCGCAGTTTCTGGCCCACTTTCTCGATTTCGTGGCTGCGAATGGCTTCGTTTACGTCACGCAGCTGCGCGTTGTCTACCGCACCTTCCGCAATAGCCTTGCCCAGATCGCCTGCCTGCAGGGTGGTCATGAACTCTTTCAGCAGCGGTACGCAGGCGTAAGAGAACAGGTAGTTGCCGTATTCTGCGGTATCAGAGATAACCACGTTCATTTCGTACAGACGCTTGCGGGCGATGGTGTTCGCGATCAGCGGCAGCTCGTGCAGTGATTCGTAGTACGCAGACTCCTCGATGATGCCGGAATCCACCATGGTTTCGAACGCCAGCTCAACGCCCGCTTTCACCATCGCGATCATCAGTACGCCTTTATCGAAGTACTCCTGCTCGCTGATTTTACCGTCGAACTGTGGCGCGGTTTCGAACGCGGTTTTACCGGTTTCTTCACGCCAGGTCAGCAGTTTCTTATCATCGTTCGCCCAGTCCGCCATCATGCCGGAGGAGAACTCGCCGGAGATGATGTCGTCCATGTGTTTCTGGAACAGCGGCGCCATGATGGTTTTCAGCTGTTCAGAGAGTGCGAACGCGCGCAGTTTTGCCGGGTTGGACAGGCGGTCCATCATCAGCGTTATGCCGCCCTGCTTCAGCGCTTCGGTGATGGTTTCCCAGCCGAACTGAATCAGTTTTTCCGCGTATGCCGGGTCGGTGCCCTCTTCCACCAGCTTGTCGAAGCACAGCAGAGATCCTGCCTGCAGCATGCCGCACAGAATGGTCTGCTCGCCCATCAGGTCAGACTTCACTTCAGCAACGAAGGAGGATTCCAGCACGCCCGCACGGTGGCCGCCGGTAGCCGCTGCCCATGCTTTGGCAATGGCCATACCTTCGCCTTTTGGATCGTTTTCCGGGTGAACCGCGATCAGCGTCGGCACGCCGAAGCCACGCTTGTACTCTTCGCGTACTTCCGTACCCGGGCATTTCGGTGCCACCATCACCACGGTGATGTCCTTACGGATCTGCTCGCCCACTTCAACGATGTTGAAGCCGTGGGAGTAACCCAGCGCGGCGCCGTCTTTCATCAGCGGCTGTACGGAACGCACAACGTCAGAGTGCTGCTTGTCTGGCGTCAGGTTTACCACCAGATCCGCCTGCGGGATCAGCTCTTCGTAGGTACCCACCTTAAAGCCGTTTTCGGTCGCTTTACGCCAGGAGGCACGCTTCTCAGCAATCGCTTCTTTGCGCAGGGCGTAGGCGATATCCAGCCCGGAGTCACGCATGTTCAGGCCCTGGTTCAGACCCTGCGCGCCACAGCCGACGATGACCACTTTTTTACCCTGAAGGTAGCTCGCGCCATCGGCAAATTCATCGCGCGCCATGAAGCGGCATTTGCCCAGCTGCGCCAGCTGCTGGCGCAGGTTCAGTGTATTAAAGTAGTTAGCCATGGGTGATACCTCGTGATGTTGTGTGTCTTATTGTTCGGTTCGCGTTTCAGCGAGAATGTACCCACATTACAACAGGAAATTTATTGCGGAAATTGATATATTCACAACGTCATGTTGCAATTTTTGCAATGTAAAAAGAGGGAGTGGAATCGGTGGATTTACGCGATTTGAAAATGTTCCTGCATCTGGCGGAAAGCCGTCACTTTGGCCGCAGCGCCCGGGCGATGCACGTTAGCCCCTCCACGCTTTCGCGCCAGATCCAGCGCCTTGAGGAAGACCTTGGCCAGCCGCTGTTCGTGCGCGATAACCGCACCGTCACGCTCACGGAGGCGGGTGAGGAGCTGCGCATCTTTGCCCAGCAGACGTTGCTGCAGTATCAGCAGCTGCGGCACACCATCGACCAGCAGGGGCCGTCACTCTCCGGCGAGCTGCATATTTTCTGCTCCGTGACCGCCGCCTACAGCCATCTTCCCCCCATCCTTGACCGCTTCCGCGCGGCGCATCCGTCGGTTGAAATCAAGCTCACCACCGGCGATGCCGCCGACGCGATGGAAAAAGTGGTCACGGGCGAAGCGGATCTCGCCATCGCCGGGAAGCCCGAAACGCTGCCGGGCGCGGTGGCATTCTCGATGCTGGAGAATCTGGCGGTGGTGCTGATCGCCCCGGCGCTGCCCTGCCCGGTGCGTAATCAGGTCTCGGTGGAGAAACCGGACTGGTCGACGGTGCCGTTTATCATGGCCGATCAGGGCCCGGTGCGCCGCCGCATTGAACTGTGGTTCCGACGCCAGAAGATCAGCAACCCGTCAATTTACGCCACGGTCAGCGGCCATGAGGCGATGGTGTCAATGGTGGCGCTCGGCTGCGGCGTGGCGCTGCTGCCGGAAGTGGTGCTGGAAAACAGCCCGGAGCCGGTGCGCAACCGCGTGATGATTCTGGAGCGCAGCGACGAGAAGACGCCGTTCGAGCTTGGCGTATGCGCACAAAAAAAGCGGCTGCATGAGCCGCTTATCGATGCGTTCTGGAACATTCTGCCGAACCACTAGCCCGCCAGGAAGAAGCGGAACGCCGGGTTGTGGGTTTCGTCGTGACACTCATAGCCCAGCTCGTTCAGGCGCGTTTCGAAATCCGGCTCGTGCTCGCCCAGCTCGAACGCCGCCAGCACGCGGCCGTAGTCGGTGCCGTGGCTGCGGTAGTGGAACAGCGAGATGTTCCAGTGCGTGCCCAGCGTGTGCAGGAACCTGAGCAGCGCGCCCGGCGATTCCGGGAACTCGAAGCTGAACAAACGCTCCTTTAGCGGCTTCGACGGACGACCGCCGACCATATAACGCACGTGCAGCTTCGCCATCTCATCGTCAGAAAGATCGACCACGCTGTAGCCGCCTTCATGCAGCAGGCTGAGGATCTCTTTGCGCTCCTCCACGCCGCGGCTCAGACGCACGCCGACAAAAATGCAGGCATCTTTGGCATCGGCGAAGCGGTAGTTAAACTCCGTCACCGAGCGGCCGCCCAGCAGCTGGCAGAACTTCAGGAAGCTGCCCTTCTCTTCCGGGATGGTCACCGCCAGCAGCGCTTCACGCTGTTCACCCAGCTCGCAGCGCTCGGAAACGTAGCGCAGGCCGTGGAAGTTCACGTTGGCACCAGACAGCACGTGCGCCAGGCGTTCGCCGCGAATGTTGTGCCGGGCAACGTACTTTTTCATGCCCGCCAGCGCCAGCGCGCCGGACGGTTCCGCCACCGCACGCACGTCCTCGAAGAGATCTTTCATCGCCGCGCAGATTGCGTCGCTGTCGACGGTGACGATATCGTCGAGATACTCCTGGCACAGACGGAACGTTTCATCGCCAATGCGTTTCACCGCCACGCCCTCGGCAAACAGCCCGACGCGCGGGAGATCCACCGGATGTCCGGCATCCAGCGCCGCCTTCAGGCAGGCAGAATCTTCCGCTTCAACGGCGATGACCTTGATTTGCGGCATCAGCTGTTTGATCAGCACCGCCACGCCCGCGGCTAAGCCGCCCCCGCCTACCGGGACGAAGACGCGGTCGAGATGGGCGTCCTGCTGCAGCAGCTCAAGCGCCAGCGTGCCCTGCCCGGCAATCACCATCGGGTGGTCGAACGGCGGCACCCAGGTAAAACCCTGCTGCTGCGCCAGCTCGATCGCTTTGGCTTTTGCTTCGTCGAAGTTGGCGCCGTGGAGCAGCACTTCGCCGCCGAACCCGCGCACCGCGTCAACCTTGATATCCGCGGTAGCGACCGGCATCACGATCAGCGCCTTCAGCCCTAAACGGGCAGAGGAGAACGCCACGCCCTGCGCGTGGTTGCCCGCCGAGGCGGTAATCACGCCGCGCGCTTTTTGCTCGTCCGTCAGCCCGGCCATCATCGCGTAGGCGCCGCGCAGCTTGAAGCTGTGCACCGGCTGGCGGTCTTCGCGCTTCACCAGGATCACGTTGTCGAGGCGCGAGGAGAGTTTTTCCATTTTTTGCAGGGGCGTGACCTGCACGGCTTCATAGACCGGCGCGCGCAGCACCGCTCTTAAATATTCCGCCCCCTCGGGGGCGGCGGATAAGGGTTGTGACTCGGCCATCATTAGCCCCCAAGTTTAGATTTATCGCGCACCGCGCCTTTATCTGCACTGGTGGCAAGGCTCGCGTAAGCGCGCAGGGCGAAGGAGACCTCACGCTGGCGATCTTTCGGCGTCCAGGCTTTGTCGCCGCGCGCTTCCTGCGCTTCACGACGGGCCGCAATTTCCTGGTCGCTCAGCCTGAGCTGAATGCCGCGATTCGGAATGTCGATTTCAATGAGGTCGCCATCTTCGATGATCGCGATGTTGCCGCCGCTTGCCGCTTCCGGGGAAACGTGGCCGATGGAGAGGCCAGACGTGCCGCCGGAGAAACGACCGTCGGTGATCAGCGCGCACGCTTTGCCAAGGCCCATGGATTTCAGGAAGGTGGTTGGGTAGAGCATCTCCTGCATGCCAGGACCGCCTTTCGGCCCTTCGTAGCGAATGACCACCACGTCGCCCTCCACCACTTTACCGCCGAGGATGGCCTCTACCGCCTCGTCCTGGCTTTCGTACACTTTTGCCGGACCGGTGAACTTCAGGATGCTGTCGTCCACGCCTGCGGTTTTCACGATGCAGCCGTTTTCCGCGAAGTTGCCGTACAGCACGGCCAGGCCGCCGTCTTTGCTGTAGGCGTGTTCCAGCGAGCGGATGCAGCCTTCGGCGCGATCGTTATCCAGCGTGTCCCAGCGGCAATCCTGCGAGAACGCCTGCGTGGTGCGAATACCGGCCGGGCCGGCGCGGAACATGTTTTTAACCGCTTCGTCTTTGGTCAGCATCACGTCGTACTGGTCCAGCGACTCCGGCAGCGTCAGGCCAAGCACGTTTTTCACCTCGCGGTTCAGCAGCCCGGCGCGATCCAGCTCGCCGAGAATGCCGATGACGCCGCCCGCGCGGTGCACGTCTTCCATGTGGTACTTCTGGGTACTCGGCGCGACCTTACACAGCTGTGGCACTTTGCGGGAGAGCTTGTCGATATCGCTCATGGTGAAGTCGATTTCGGCTTCCTGCGCGGCGGCCAGCAGGTGCAGAACGGTGTTGGTGGAGCCGCCCATGGCGATATCCAGCGTCATGGCGTTCTCAAACGCGGCCTTGCTGGCGATGTTGCGCGGCAGCGCGCTGGCGTCGTCCTGCTCGTAGTAGCGTTTCGTCAATTCAACGATGCGCTTACCGGCATTGAGGAACAGCTGCTTGCGGTCGGCGTGGGTTGCCAGCAGCGAACCGTTGCCCGGCTGAGAGAGGCCCAGCGCTTCGGTCAGGCAGTTCATGGAGTTAGCCGTGAACATACCGGAACAGGAGCCGCAGGTCGGGCACGCGGAGCGTTCCACCTGGTCGCTCTGCTCGTCAGACACTTTCGGGTCCGCACCCTGGATCATCGCGTCGACCAGGTCGAGCTTGATGATTTTGTCGGAAAGCTTGGTTTTCCCCGCTTCCATCGGGCCGCCGGAGACGAAGATCACCGGAATGTTCAGGCGCAGGGAGGCCATCAGCATCCCCGGGGTGATTTTGTCGCAGTTGGAGATACAGACCATCGCATCGGCGCAGTGGGCGTTGACCATGTACTCCACCGAGTCGGCAATCAGCTCGCGCGACGGCAGTGAATAGAGCATGCCCCCGTGCCCCATCGCGATACCATCATCCACCGCAATGGTGTTGAACTCTTTCGCCACGCCGCCGGAGGCTTCGATTTGTTCGGCTACCAGTTTACCGAGGTCGCGCAGGTGTACGTGGCCGGGTACAAACTGGGTGAAGGAGTTCACCACGGCGATAATCGGCTTGCCGAAATCGGCGTCGGTCATTCCGGTGGCGCGCCAGAGCGCGCGGGCACCCGCCATGTTACGACCGTGGGTGGTGGTGGCTGAACGATACTTAGGCATGCTTTATTTACTCCCGTCTGACTATGCAGTGGGACGGTGCGTGCCGTCCCAAATTTATATTTAGTGATTAACCTGATCCAACCAGCCGTATTTGTCTTCTGTTTCGCCGGTGAAGAGGCCGAAGAACGCCTGCTGAATGCGTTTGGTGACCGGACCACAGCGGCCTTCGCCCACCTGGATCCCGTCGACGCTGCGCACCGGCGTGATTTCAGCCGCGGTACCGGACATAAAGACTTCATCGGCCAGATACAGGGATTCGCGGGACAGCACCTGCTCGCGCACTTCGATACCGAGATCTTTCGCCAGCTTGATGATGGCGTCGCGGGTGATGCCCGGCAGCGCGGAAGAGGTGAGCGGCGGGGTAAACAGAATGCCGTCTTTTACTTCAAACAGGTTTTCGCCCGCGCCTTCTGAGATGTAGCCGTTCACGTCGAGGGCGATGCCTTCCTGATAGCCGTGGCGGCGCGCTTCGCTGCCGACCAGCAGTGAGGAGAGGTAGTTACCGCCCGCTTTAGCGGCGGTCGGGATGGTGTTTGGCGCCACGCGGTTCCAGGAAGAAACCATTGCGTCGATCCCCTGATCCAGTGCTTCTGCGCCCAGGTAGGCTCCCCACGGGAACGCGGCAATGATCACATCGGTGTTGTAACCGGCTGGCGGGTTAACGCCCATACCGACGTCACCCACGAAGACCAGCGGACGAATATAGGCGCTGGTGAGGTTGTTCTTGCGAATCACCTCGCGGCAGGCTTCCATCAGCTCATCCACGCTTTGAGAGACCGGGAAACGATAAATTTTGGCTGAGTCATGCAGACGCTGCATGTGTTCGCGATGGCGGAACACCACTGGCCCTTTGTGAGAATCGTAGCAACGGATGCCTTCAAAAACAGAGGTACCGTAGTGCAGCGCATGGGACATCACGTGGACCTTCGCGTCCTCCCAGCGAACCATCTCACCATTGAACCAAATGTAATCAGCTTTTTTTGTCGTCATTTTTTCGTCCTGTCACGCTTAAGCGCGGATTTGTTGTGATGTGGTTGTGCTCTGGCAGATGGCAACATGGGCAACGTCTACCAGCTTTGATAACTGACTAAACAGTAAGTCGACCGGCCGCGGGCTGGCAACGGTTAATTCGATACTGATGTTTTGCGCGTCGGTGGCCGTTTCCATATTCATTGCGCAAATTTGAAAACCGCGATGACGGACCACGCGCAAAACGCGTTCTAAGGTTTCCGGGTTGAAGCGAGCCTGCACGGCGACCTGATGTTGCATCATGATAATTTCTCCAGCATTTGTGAGTTACTGGCACCGGGCGGTACCAACGGCCAGACGTTCTCAAGCTCGTCGATTGAGACATGAAGCAGGTAAGGCCCTTCGCTTGACAGCATGGTGTCGAGTGCCGCTTCAACCTGGTCTTTACGGGTGATGTGCTGGCCAGGGATACCGAAGGCGCTGGCCAGAGTCAGAAAATCGGGGTTATCGGTGAGGGTCGTTTCGCTGTAACGCTCCTGGAAGAACAGCTGCTGCCACTGACGCACCATTCCTAAACGCTGGTTATCGAGCAATACGATCTTCAGCGGCAACTGCTTGCGCTTAACGGTGCCGAGCTCCTGGACGTTCATCATGAAGGAGCCGTCACCGGAGATACAGATAACGGTATCGTTCGGGCGGGCAACCTGTGCACCCACGGCAGCAGGCAGGCCGAAGCCCATCGTGCCCAGGCCGCTGGAGGTGATGAAGTTTTCCGGGCGGGTGTAGGTCATGTGCTGGGCTGACCACATCTGGTGCTGGCCCACGTCCGTTGTCACCACGCTGTCTGCCGGTTTACGGTCGGACAACTGCTTCAACAGCAGCGGCGCGTAGATGGCCTCGCCGGGATGGTCGTAGCGCCAGGCATGGTCAGCGCGCATGTCTGCGGTGTGCTGGCGCCATGCGCCGATCTCCAGCGGCTGTGCCAGCGCCGGTAACAGCGCGTTAAGATCGCCCTGCAGCGCGACGTGCGCCTGACGCAGCTTGTTCATTTCCGCCGGATCGATATCCATATGGATGACTTTGGCATTCGGCGCGAAGGTATTCAGCTTGCCGGTGACGCGGTCGTCAAAACGCGCTCCGACAGCGATAAGCACGTCGCACTCCTGCACCGCCAGGTTAGCCGCTTTGGTGCCGTGCATTCCCAGCATGCCGAGGTAATACGGGTAATCCGTCTCTACCGCACCCAGACCTTTCAGCGTGCAGGTGGCGGGAATTTGCGTGGTGGCGATAAACGCGCGAAGCGCCGGAACGGCCTGGGCCATGCCCACACCGCCGCCTACGTACAGCATCGGCTGCTTCGCCTGCGCCATCATCTGACGCGCCTCTTCAACCTCTGCGTGCGGAAACGCATCGTCGCTTTCCACGGTGGAGAAGTGCGGCTCCAGATCGCCGAGCGCGACCTGGATATCTTTCGGGATATCAACCAGAACCGGGCCCGGACGGCCAGAGCTGGCAACCTCGAACGCTTCGGCCATCACGCGCGGCAGCTCTTCGAGGGACTGAACGAGGAAGCTGTGTTTGGTGCAGGCCAGGGATAAGCCAAGCACGTCAACTTCCTGGAAGGCATCGGTACCGATGAATGGAGAGGCCACCTGGCCAGTGATCGCCACCACGGGAACGGAGTCGAGCAGTGCGTCAGCCAGGCCGGTAATCAGGTTAGTTGCACCCGGACCGGAGGTCGCCATACACACGCCGGTTTTCCCGGTCGCGCGGGCATAGCCGATAGCTGCCATTGCTGCGCCCTGCTCATGTCGGCACAAGAGGTGCTCCACGCCGCCGTCATACAGTGCATCGTAAATCGGCATAATTGCGCCACCCGGATAACCGAATACGGTTTCGACTCCCTGCGCGCGCAACGCATGTACTACCCATTGTGCCCCATTCATAGTTAGTTCCCCGTCATAAATCTGGAGAAACAGAATTTTGTGCTAGTAGTCATTCTCTGCTCCTCATTTAAGTTTTTTAGTCATAAAAAAACCCCCGGACCTTTCGGTGCGGGGGTCTTAGTTCGTTAAGGCTTGATTCTTAAGCCTTTCCTCGTCCAAGTGCAGCCCCGCACGGTGGGATAATAATCACCACCACGCTAATCACGACCAGGCTAATCACTAGTAGAAGGGCTGTCATTTTCAGTTCTTTTTGCATCTTGTTCGAAGGAATACCTAAAGAGTTACCACAGATATTTCATATGACACAAGATTTTTTTATGGCGAATTTCTGTAGCAGGCAAACTATTTCTATTAAAACCTTTGTTTTATAAAGGGAAAAAATGGAAATGAAGTTTCTTCATTTTTTCGCCTGGTTCCCGAAGGCAAAGCGCGCGTCATTTCTTTTCTGCGAGGCCGGTTCCGCAATCGTGCAATGATTGCAGTTTGCCGCGAAAAAGCAGGAACGCGCGCCGTAATTCGGCCATTCAACGCTAAACAGCGCGCAACCTCGCTGGCATAGTCATCGCCAGGGAGGTGCTTATGTCACTGTCTGTTGTTTATACACGCGCGGCTATCGGAGTGAAGGCACCGCTTATTTCTGTGGAGGTCCATTTAAGTAATGGACTGCCCGGACTGACGCTTGTCGGCTTACCCGAAACGACCGTCAAAGAGGCGAGGGATCGCGTACGCAGTGCAATCATCAATAGCGGTTATGCTTTTCCCGCGAAGAAGATCACCATTAATCTCGCGCCTGCTGATTTACCAAAGGAGGGCGGGCGATATGATTTACCTATTGCTATAGCGCTTCTCGCGGCTTCTGAACAGCTCAACACCCCGACGTTAAGCTCCTGCGAGTTCATAGGTGAATTAGCGCTTACAGGCGCGTTAAGAGGCGTTCCCGGCGCTATCTCGGGTGCGCTTGAAGCCATACGCGCAGGGAGACAAATCATTGTAGCCAATGAAAATGCCTCCGAAGTCAGCCTTATCGCCGAAAAGGGGTGTCTGGTAGCGGGACATTTACAGGAGGTTTGCGCCTGGCTGGAAGGCCGACACGAGCTTGCCGAACCGCAGGAGAGTGACGAGGCGGTGCCAGATTCGCCCGATGACCTCAGCGATATTATGGGTCAGGATCAGGGTAAACGGGCGTTAGAGATAACCGCCGCGGGTGGGCATAATCTGCTGCTTATCGGTCCGCCAGGCACGGGTAAAACGATGCTGGCGAGCAGGTTAAGCGGCCTGCTGCCGCCCCTCAATAATCACGAAGCGCTCGAAAGCGCCGCGATTTTCAGCCTGGTCAGCGCAACGTCGCTGCATAAGCAGTGGCGCCGCCGCCCTTTTCGCTCTCCCCATCACAGTGCGTCTCTCACCGCCATGGTGGGCGGAGGGTCAATTCCAGGACCGGGTGAAATCTCACTGGCGCACAACGGCATCCTGTTTCTGGATGAATTACCCGAGTTTGAACGCCGCGTGCTGGATGCGCTGCGGGAACCGATTGAATCTGGCGAGATCCATCTTTCTCGTACACGAGCCAAAATAAGCTATCCAGCGCGGTTTCAGCTGGTGGCCGCGATGAACCCCAGCCCAACGGGCCATTATCAGGGTAACCATAACCGCTGCACGCCGGAGCAGACGCTGCGTTACCTGAGTAAGCTGTCCGGGCCCTTTCTTGACCGTTTTGATTTATCGCTGGAGATCCCTCTGCCTCCTCCCGGCCTGCTGAGGCAAACCGGTTTGAAAGGCGAAAGTTCGGCAGTCGTGCGGGAACGCGTCATTACGGCGCAGGCGCGGCAGTATGCTCGTCAGAACACGCTGAATGCCCGGCTGGATAACGCCGGGATCCGACAATTCTGTTCTCTCACCGCGGAGGATGCAGGCTGGCTGGAAGAAACGCTGACGCGTTTTGGGCTATCCATTCGCGCATGGCAGCGTTTGTTGAAAGTAGCGCGTACTATCGCCGACGTGGAGGGTTGCACAGGAATTGAGAGGCGACATTTGCAGGAGGCACTTAGCTATCGGGCGATAGATCGGTTGCTGCTGCATCTGCAAAAAATGCTGGCATAAAAAAAGGGGCCGTAGCCCCTTCTCTTCTTAGTCGTCAGACTCGGTGTAGTCTTCAGCACCTTCCATCTGCGGCTTACCGCCGGACAGCGTATGGAAACGCTTAGGACGCTTGATGCGAGCCATATACTTGATCCATACACGTTCTGCATCAGACTGCGGCTCACGCTCACCACGGCAAACAGAGACAAACTGTTTTTCGTCTTCGGTTGCTGGTTCACGTTTACCCAGATCCAGCTCGTTAAAGGCATAACCATGGCGCTCAAGAAGTTGAGCTTCTTTGATAGTGAAATCGCCGTGACGAGAGAACCCGCGCGGATAATGTTTATTGTCGAAAAAACGATTAGTCGTCGTAAAGCTTTCCGCCATCCTACACGCTCCTAATTCTTTGGCCGAGCTATTTATGGCGCGGAGTATTAGTTACGCTTGACAGAGTGTAAAACAAAACATTTAAATCATAACGACAAATAATTTTGTGGAGAAAGATGTGGATACGGAATTGCTAAAAACTTTCCTCGAAGTGAGCAGAACGCGACACTTTGGGCGAGCCGCTGAAGCCCTTTACCTGACGCAGTCAGCAGTCAGTTTTCGTATTCGACAGCTGGAAAATCAACTGGGTGTGAATCTTTTCACCCGTCATCGCAACAATATCCGCTTAACGCCGGCCGGGGAAAAACTGCTGCCGTATGCAGAAACCTTGATGAATACCTGGCAGGCGGCGCGAAAGGAGGTTGCGCACACTTCCCGGCATAATGAGTTCTCCATCGGAGCCAGCGCGTCTCTGTGGGAATGCATGCTCAGCCAGTGGCTTACGCGACTGTATCGCTCGCATAACCATCTACAGTTCGAGGCCCGAATTGCGCAACGTCAGTCGCTGGTAAAGCAACTCCACGAGCGCCAGCTGGATCTTCTGATCACTACCGAAGCGCCCAAGATGGACGAATTTAGCAGCCAGATTGTGGGGCAGTTTAGCCTGGCGCTGTATGCAACAGAGCCTTCAATGATGAAGGCAGACCTCAATTATTTACGCCTGGAATGGGGGCCGGATTTTCAGCAGCATGAGGCTGGCTTAATTGCCAGTGATGATATCCCGCAGCTCACGACAAGCTCTGCGGAGATTGCCTGCCAGCAGCTTCCCTCGCTGAAGGGATGTACCTGGCTACCCGTCCGCTGGGCAGATAATAAACCTGAGCTCCATGTTGTCACCGATTCGACGACGCTCTCCAGACCGCTGTATGCCATTTGGCTGCAAAACAGCGATAAGCAGTCGCAGATTAAAGATCTTTTGAAAATCAGCATACTGGATTAACGCAAAAGCCTGCGGAGACGCAGGCTGCACAAATTTCAGGAAGGTTTTCGCCTGTTTTACAGGCAAAAAAAAATCCTTTGCCGAAGCAAAGGATTCTATATGGCAGGGGCGGAGAGACTCGAACTCGCGACACCCGGTTTTGGAGACCGGTGCTCTACCAACTGAGCTACGCCCCTAAAGTTTTTTGCCATTAAGCCTGCCGATAAGGCAGGCTTAATGTATTAATAAGTGGCGGAACGGACGGGACTCGAACCCGCGACCCCCTGCGTGACAGGCAGGTATTCTAACCGACTGAACTACCGCTCCACCGAATACTTCTGTAACCACCGGATTAATGCACCGGCTCACTACTTAATTTGATGCCTGGCAGTTCCCTACTCTCACATGGGGAGACCCCACACTACCATCGGCGCTACGGCGTTTCACTTCTGAGTTCGGCATGGGGTCAGGTGGGACCACCGCGCTAAAGCCGCCAGGCAAATTCTGTGCTCTGTCCTGTGTCTTTTGGGCTGATACTGCGTTGGCTGCTCTCGTAAAGTCAGTCACATACCTCAGTATGCTCCTTCCTTTCCTTCGCTTGCCGCCTTGTCTCAGCGCAAAATC
>NZ_JAPNMC010000022.1:0-64065 GCF_026627565.1 Enterobacter cloacae complex sp. 2022EL-00788
TGTTTCTATAATGCTCGACTGGCCAGTCATGTAATGCTGAACCGCCGCAAGACGGATGTGAAAGGGATATCTCATAAGGACCTCCAGATTCTTTGATCTGGTGTCCAGGATATGGGGTTCAGTGCAGTCGCCACCACCCTGGCGACCCGGGCTCCCGGCGGTAAATCGCCGCTTCGCGGTGCCCTCGGCTTATTCCTTCCGGCTTATCGGGGACGGGCGGATGTAACGTCCCTGTAAAGCCGCCCTCTCGGCGCATCCATGCGCCTCGCCCCGACCTGCAGGAAACGCCTCAGCGATTTACAGCCGGACCAGGGCATCGCTGACAGCCCTCAGTCATTCAGAAAGCAACATTATTGCTTCTTCATAAAAAAATTACCGGGGATCCCTCAGCCCGCAGGGAGAGGGAGAACAAAAAACCCGCCGAAGCGGGTTTTTTTATTAGTTGCTGGTATCCAGCTCGTCGAAGCTCTTCACCAGATCGTCAATTGCCTTAATCTGCTTGAGGAACGGCTCAAGCTTGTCCAGCGGCAGCGCGGATGGACCGTCGCATTTCGCGTTAGCCGGATCCGGGTGCGCTTCAATGAACAGGCCCGCCAGGCCCGTTGCCATCCCGGCACGCGCCAGCTCGGTAACCTGAGCGCGACGGCCGCCAGACGCTGCGCCAAACGGATCGCGGCACTGGAGGGAGTGCGTAACGTCAAAAATAACCGGAGACTGGTTAGAGACGTTCTTCATCACGCTGAAGCCCAGCATATCCACCACCAGGTTGTCATAACCGAAGTTTGAACCACGGTCGCACAGGATCACCTGGTCATTACCGCCTTCGATAAACTTATCGACGATGTTACCCATCTGGCCTGGGCTCACGAACTGCGGTTTTTTCACGTTAATCACGGCACCGGTTTTCGCCATGGCTTCAACCAGATCGGTCTGGCGAGCCAGGAACGCCGGAAGCTGGATCACGTCTACTACGTCAGCCACAGGCTGCGCCTGAGACGCTTCGTGCACGTCGGTGATCACCTTCACGCCAAACGTCTGTTTCAGCTCCTGGAAAATCTTCATCCCCTCTTCGAGGCCCGGGCCACGGTAGGAGTGAATGGAGGAGCGGTTGGCTTTGTCAAAAGAGGCTTTAAACACGTACGGGATGCCCAGCTTTTGGGTCACGGTCACGTAGTGTTCGCAGATGCGCATAGCGAGATCGCGGGACTCCAGCACGTTCATACCGCCAAACAGCACGAACGGCAGGTCGTTTGCCACGTTGATATCACCAATGCTAACCACTTTTTGTTTCATAGGATCGCCTTATTCAGGTGTGAATCGGAATTAAATTTAATGCAGTGTAATGTGTTTATGCGCGATCGCGTTGATCTGCGCGCGAATCATTTCGCTAATCGGATCTTCCGGACATTGCTCGACGAAATAATTCAAATCGTTCAGCGCCACGTGCTCGCAGTCGAGTTGCGCGTAAATCAGGCCGCGGTCGCGGATTTCGTACGGATCTTCCGGATTAAACTGCAGCAGCACTTCGCTTGCGCGCAGCGCCAGCTCCATCTGTCGCTCTTCCATCAGCGCAGACTTCAGCGTATCCAGCAGCTTGCGGATAACCTCAGCGTTATCGGCTTCATCAAGATCTTCATTGAACAGTTCGGCTATCGGGCTGATGTTGCCCTTCAGCCAGACGTCAAGCGTGTGTTCATCCAGCGTGTCGCCGTTAAACGGATTGATTAACCACATCTCACCGTCCAGCCACTCCGCACGCAGGATCATCTGCGTCGGGAAGATGACCGGCACCAGCGGAATATCCAGCCGGTGCGCAACCCAAAGTAAAATGGCGCCCAACGCGACGGCGCTGCCCTGACGATTTTTCAACACCTGGTCCAGCCACAGTGCGTCAGACAGGCGGTACACGCCGCGCGTGTCGCAGAAACCCCATTCGCCGTAGAAAAGCTCAATCAGCTTCTCCAGTTGCCAGTCCTGCGGACGTGCCTGACTGATCTCCTCGCGCGCCAGGCTAACCAGATTTTCCAGTTCAGCGTAAACGTACTGTGACGTAAAATCGTCGCGGATCATCTCTGAAATCAGGATCATACCATCGCAAAGCGGCGCTTTATTAAATTCGAAATCGGCTAAGGACCTCATGACTTACCCCAGTAACGGTATTCTTGTGGTGGCGAGTTTAATGATGATGTACAGCACCACCAGACCCAGCAGAAAGGCGATAAAACCCGTCTGCTGGCTGCGCGGACGATGACGCCCAAGCGCGATAAAACCCAAAACGATGTAGATGATAACGCCAAACAGCTTTTCAGTCAGCCATGCGCCTTTATCAGTAAATGGCAGATAGCCGGTCTTCCACATTAACCCGGCGCCGGAAAGAAACAGCACCGTGTCGATGCAGTGCGGAGCGATGCGCACCCAGCGGGCGTTAATCAGCGGATTATTACTGTAGCGCCACCAGTAGCGGACAATGAAAAAGCCGATGGTCAGGGCAACGGCCAACAGGTGAACGGAGATCAGCAGCGTAAACAGGCTCATGACCGCTTCCCCAGCGTCAGGCGCTCGTTGCCGCCGTAATCCCGACAGGTTTCCACCATGCGATAGCCGGCACGCGTAAACAGCGCCCGCACCGCCTCCCCCTGCGTCCAGCCATGTTCCACCAGCAGCCAGCCATCGGGAAGCAGATGTTGCCGTGACGTTGTCACAATGTGATCGAGATCCGCAAGCCCCTGATTAGCGGCTACCAGCGCCGTCAGCGGTTCAAAGCGTACGTCACCCTGCGCCAGATGCGGGTCATTTTCGTCAATGTAGGGAGGATTGCTGACAATCATGTCGAACAGGCGGTCTTCAAGGGCGGTAAACCAGCTGCTCTGCAGAACGGAAACATTGCTAAACCCCAGACGCTCAACGTTGCGCTGCGCGAGAGTGACCGCATCAGGCATCACGTCCACTGCCGTCACGGTGCAGTCCGGCCGCTCGCTGGCAAGCGCCAGCGCAATGGCGCCGGTGCCCGTTCCGAGATCGAGGATCCGGCACGGCTGCGCCGGTAATCGCGCCAGCGCCTGCTCCACCAGACACTCGGTGTCCGGGCGCGGGATCAGCGTGGCCGCTGAGACGTACAGCGGAAGTGACCAGAACTCGCGTTCGCCTACCAGATGCGCCACCGGCTCGCCGGCTTTGCGGCGGGCAAGCAGCAACTCCAGCTGCGAAAGCTGTTCAGCGGTCAGGATGGTTTCACCGAACGCCAGCAGGTACGTCCGGGCTTTGCCCGTGACGTATTCCAGCAGTATTTCGGCATCGCGCTTCGGGCTTTCACCCGCAGAAAGCGCGCTGGCGGCATGGCGTAGCCAGCGTTGAAAATCCATTAATCCTGCTCGGACAGCGCCGCCAGCTGGTCGGCCTGGTATTCCTGCACGATAGGCTCAATCAGCATATCGAGCTTGCCTTCCATCGCCTCATCCAGACGGTAGAGCGTCAGGTTGATACGGTGGTCGGTCACGCGGCCCTGCGGGAAGTTATAGGTGCGGTTACGGTCGCTGCGGTCGCCGCTGCCCAGCAGGTTGCGGCGGGTAGAGGCTTCCGCCTGCTGGCGTTTGGCCATTTCCGCCGCGTGAATGCGCGCGCCCAGCACCGACAGCGCCTTGGCTTTGTTTTTGTGCTGGGAACGTTCGTCCTGACACTCCACCACAATGCCGGTTGGCAGGTGGGTAATACGGATGGCGGAATCGGTGGTGTTAACGTGCTGACCACCTGCCCCGGAGGAGCGGAAGGTGTCGATACGCAGGTCCGCCGGGTTGATATCCGGCAGTTCCGCTTCCGGCAGCTCAGGCATCACCGCCACCGTACAGGCTGAGGTGTGGATACGCCCCTGCGACTCGGTGGCCGGCACGCGCTGCACGCGATGGCCGCCGGATTCAAACTTCAGTCGGCCATAGACGCCGTCACCGCTGATCTTGGCGATCACCTCTTTATAGCCGCCGTGCTCGCCTTCATTGGCGCTCATGATCTCCACGCGCCAGCGGCGGGACTCTGCATAACGGCTGTACATACGGAACAGATCCCCGGCAAACAGCGCGGCTTCGTCGCCGCCGGTACCGGCGCGCACTTCCACGAAGGCGTTACGTTCGTCATCCGGATCTTTCGGCAGCAGAAGCACCTGAAGCTGCTGCTCCATCTCCTCTGAACGCGCTTTGGCATCCTGCAGCTCTTCCTGCGCCATCTCGCGCATTTCAGGATCGTCGAGCATCATCTGCGCGGTTTCGATATCTTCCTGAACCTGTTGCCAGTCGGTAAAGCATTTTGAAACATCACTTAACTGCGCGTATTCACGCGACAGCGCGCGAAAACGTTCCTGGTCGGCAATGGTCCCGGCATCGCCGAGCAGCGCCTGTACTTCTTCATGGCGCTCGTGCAGAGCTTCCAGTTTAGCGACGATAGAAGGCTTCATAGGCGTAAATGCACCTTGTCATAGAAAATGGGTATAGGGCGCTATTCCAGCCCGAGGCTGTTGCGCAGAATAGTCAGGCGTTCATCATCCCCGTCACGGGCAGCCTGCTGAAGAGATTTGGTTGGAGCATGGATCAGGCGGTTGGTCAGCTTCCAGGCCAGATCCTGCATAATTGCCTGCGCATCGCCGCCCTGTTCAAGCGCCGCGAGCGCTTTGGCCGTCAGGTCATCACGCACCTGCTCCGCCTGACCGCGGTACTCGCGGATGGTCTCGCTGACGCTTTGCGCGCGCAGCCAGGCCATAAATTCGCTGGTTTCCTGCTCAACGATGGTTTCCGCCTGCACCGCCGCCGCTTTACGCTGGGCAAGGTTGTGCGAAATGATGCTTTGCAGGTCGTCAACGCTGTAAAGGTAGGCGTTCGCGAGCTTGCCCACTTCCGGTTCAACATCGCGCGGAACGGCGATATCCACCAGCAGCATCGGCTGATTTCGGCGAGACTTCAGCGCACGTTCGACCATCCCTTTGCCGATAATCGGCAGCGGGCTGGCGGTAGAGCTGATGATAATGTCCGCCTCTTTCAGGCGTTCATCGATGTCGCTCAGGGCAATCACCTCAGCGCCCACTTCATCTGCCAGCGCCTGCGCACGCTCGCGGGTACGGTTGGCGATAATCATCTTCTTCACTTTGTGTTCGCGAAGATGGCGCGCCACCAGCTCGATGGTTTCACCTGCCCCCACCAGCAGCACCGTGACGGTCGACAGCGACTCAAAGATTTGACGGGCGAGCGTACAGGCCGCGAAGGCAACCGAAACCGCACTGGCACCAATGTCGGTTTCGGTTCGCACACGCTTGGCCACGGAGAACGACTTCTGGAACATACGCTCCAGTTCGCTGGCTTTCAGATGCCCTTTCTGGGAATCCGCAAAGGCTTTTTTCACCTGGCCGAGGATCTGCGGCTCGCCGAGCACCAGCGAATCCAGACCGCTCGCGACGCGCATAAGATGGCTGACCGCATCGTTATCCTGATGCCAGTACAGGCTGTTGCGCAGCTCTTCCTCGTTGAGGTTGTGGTAATCGCAGAGCCAGCGGATCAGCGCGTCGTGCAGGTTGTCCTGCTCCTCTACGCTCAAGTAAAGCTCGGTACGGTTGCACGTCGACAGCACCACGCCACCCTGCACCATCGGCTGTGCGAGCAGGCTGTCCAGCGCCAGGTCGAGCGTATCCGGCGAAAACGTAACGCGTTCTCGCAGCGAAACCGGGGCCGTTTTGTGGTTAATGCCGAGTGCTAATAGGGTCATGTTGAGCGGGAGTAGTACCAGCGTTAATAAGGTTAGCAGGACGCATCATACAGGATGCGCGAGATCAATAAAAGAGACTGCACCCTTTCGGAGTAATAGGTTACATAGCGCTTTGAGATAATTTGAACGTAGACGGTGCCCCCCTTCAACGCTAGCATTAACACTTATAACTGCAACGTATCTCAAGGATTTGTCATCATTATGACCCGAATGATTCGCCTGCTGCCTCTGGCGGCCCTCGTACTGTCCGCCTGTTCCGTTCATCAGCCGAAAGGCCCGGGCAAAAGCCCTGACTCACCGCAGTGGCGTCAGCACCAGCAGGACGTGCTGAAATTAAGCCAGTACCAGACCCGCGGCGCGTTTGCCTATCTCTCTGACGAGCAAAAAGTTTATGCTCGCTTCTTCTGGCAGCAGACGGGCCAGGACAACTATCGTCTGCTGCTGCTGAACCCGCTGGGCAGCACCGAGCTGGAGCTTATCGCGAAACCGGGCGAAGCGCAGATCACCGATAACAAAGGCCAGCACTATACCGCGACCGATGCCGAAGAGATGATTGGCAAGCTAACCGGGATGCCGATCCCGCTCAACAGCCTGCGCCAGTGGATCCTCGGCCTGCCGGGTGATGCAACCGACTATAAGCTTGACGAACAATACCGTCTGAGCCAGGTGAACTACACCCAGAACGGTAAAACCTGGAAAGTGGTTTACAGCGCCTATGACAGCAAGACTCAGCCGTCGCTGCCGTCCAATATGGAGCTGACGCAGGGTAGCCAGCGCATCAAGCTGAAGATGGACAACTGGATCGTTAAATGATGACCCGCTGGCCCTCTCCCGCAAAACTGAACCTGTTTCTCTATATCACCGGGCAGCGCGCTGACGGCTATCACACGCTGCAAACGCTGTTTCAGTTTGTCGATTACGGCGACACGATCTTTATCGAGCCACGTCATGACGGTCAGATTTGCCTGCTGACTCCCGTCGACGGCGTGGAGCATGACGATAACCTCATCGTACGCGCCGCGCGCCTGCTGATGAAAGCAGCGTCGGCGTCCGGTCGTCTGCCCGCGGGAAGCGGGGCGGGTATCCGTATCGAGAAACGCCTGCCGATGGGGGGTGGTCTCGGCGGCGGTTCGTCAAATGCCGCGACCGTGCTGGTGGCCCTTAATCACCTGTGGGGCTGCGATCTTTCCATAGACGAGCTGGCAGCATTAGGGTTGACGCTGGGCGCGGATGTACCGGTGTTTGTGCGCGGCCACGCGGCGTTTGCCGAAGGCGTGGGTGAAATTCTGACGCCGGTCGACCCGCCGGAAAAATGGTATCTGATTGTGCATCCCGGAGTGAGTATTCCTACCCCGGTCATCTTTAAAGATCCTGACCTGAAAAGAAATACCCCGGTACGGTCAATAGAAACGTTATTAAATTGTGAATTCAGCAACGATTGCGAGGATATCGCAAGAAAACGTTTTCGCGAGGTTGATGCGGTGCTTTCCTGGCTGTTAGAATACGCGCCGTCGCGCCTGACCGGTACAGGGGCCTGTGTCTTTGCTGAATTTGACACCGAGTCCGCCGCCCGTCAGGTGCTTGAGCAAGCGCCGGTTTGGCTGCATGGTTTTGTAGCGCGCGGGATGAACACCTCCCCCCTACAGCAGGCCATTCTGGCGCAGACTGAGTTTCGGTGACAACGTCACCCTGTTCCAGACGTTGCATCGCGCTCTTTAATACACCGCCTGGATAGCATTCGCTTAGGCCCCGCAGTTTGCGGCGGACGCTATCCACCACTGGACGCATGCCTGAGGTTCTTCTCGTGCCTGATATGAAGCTTTTTGCTGGTAACGCCACCCCGGAACTAGCACAACGTATTGCCAACCGCCTGTACACTTCCCTCGGCGACGCCGCTGTAGGTCGCTTTAGCGACGGCGAAGTCAGCGTACAAATTAACGAAAATGTACGCGGTGGTGATATTTTCATCATCCAGTCCACCTGTGCTCCAACGAATGACAACCTGATGGAACTGGTTGTTATGGTCGACGCCCTGCGTCGTGCTTCTGCAGGCCGTATCACTGCTGTTATTCCTTACTTTGGTTATGCCCGCCAGGACCGTCGCGTCCGTTCCGCGCGTGTGCCAATCACCGCTAAAGTTGTCGCTGACTTCCTGTCCAGCGTTGGCGTTGACCGCGTACTGACGGTTGACCTGCACGCAGAGCAGATTCAGGGCTTCTTCGACGTTCCGGTTGATAACGTATTCGGCAGCCCAATCCTGCTGGAAGACATGCTTCAGCTGAACCTGGACAACCCAATTGTGGTTTCTCCGGATATCGGCGGCGTGGTACGTGCTCGTGCTATCGCGAAGCTGCTGAACGATACCGACATGGCGATCATCGACAAACGTCGTCCGCGCGCTAACGTATCCCAGGTGATGCACATCATCGGTGACGTGGCCGGCCGCGACTGCGTGCTGGTTGACGACATGATCGACACCGGCGGTACGCTGTGTAAAGCAGCAGAAGCGCTGAAAGAGCGTGGTGCAAAACGCGTATTCGCTTACGCAACTCACCCGATCTTCTCCGGTAATGCAGTGAATAATCTCCGCAACTCCGTTATCGACGAAGTTGTGGTTTGCGATACCATCCCTCTGAGCGACGAGATCAAGGCACTGCCAAACGTGCGTACCCTGACCCTGTCCGGGATGCTGGCCGAAGCGATTCGTCGTATCAGCAACGAAGAATCCATCTCAGCAATGTTCGAACACTAATCGAACACGGCCAAAAAACCCGCTGCGGCGGGTTTTTTTGTTTCTGATATGTATTAATGCTCTAAATAATTCGTGTTGCAGGAAGGCGGCAAGTGAATGAATCCCAGGAGCTTACTTAAAGTAAGTGACCGGGATGAATGCGCGCAGCCAACGCCTCTGCAGCGCGAAGTATGACGAGCAATGATTAATGCCTCCTTCACCTGCCATTTATATGACAGATGATGCGCACACGGATGATAGATAATTGTGAAAAACGTAACCTCCTCACATGTTCTGCCCTTTCGCGCCCTCATCGACGCCTGCTGGAAAGAGAAATACACCTCGTCACGCTTTGTCCGTGACCTGATTGCCGGTATCACCGTCGGGATCATTGCCATCCCGCTGGCGATGGCGCTGGCGATTGGCAGCGGCGTCGCGCCGCAGTACGGCCTTTACACGTCGGCGGTTGCCGGGATTGTAATTGCGCTGACGGGCGGGTCCCGCTTCAGCGTTTCCGGCCCGACCGCCGCCTTTGTAGTGATCCTCTATCCGGTTTCCCAACAGTTTGGTCTGGCAGGCCTGCTGGTTGCCACCCTGATGTCCGGCGTCTTTTTAATTCTGTTCGGTCTGGCCCGCTTTGGACGGCTGATTGAATATATTCCCCTTTCCGTGACGCTGGGGTTCACCTCGGGTATTGGTATTACCATCGGGACCATGCAGATCAAGGACTTCCTCGGCCTGGAGATGGCGCACATTCCGGAGCACTATTTGCAGAAAGTGAGCGCGCTGTTTATGGCGCTGCCGACGGCCAACCTGGGCGACGCGGCTATCGGCGTCGTGACCCTTGGCACGCTGATCGTCTGGCCTCGCCTGGGCATTCGTCTTCCGGGTCACCTGCCCGCCCTGCTGCTGGGCTGCGCGGTGATGGGCATCGTCAACCTGCTCGGCGGACAGGTCGCCACCATTGGTTCCCAGTTCCACTACGTTCTGGCGGACGGCTCACAGGGCAACGGGATCCCGCAACTGTTGCCGCAGCTGGTGCTGCCGTGGAATATGCCCGGCTCCAGCTTCACCTTAAGCTGGGATTCCCTTCGCGCCCTGCTGCCCGCCGCGTTCTCCATGGCGATGCTGGGGGCCATTGAATCCCTGCTCTGCGCCGTGGTGCTGGACGGCATGACCGGCACCAAACATAAAGCCAACGGTGAGCTGGTCGGCCAGGGCTTAGGCAATATCGTCGCACCCTTCTTCGGCGGAATAACGGCTACGGCGGCGATTGCCCGCTCCGCTGCGAACGTGCGCGCGGGGGCAACCTCCCCGGTATCTGCGGTCATTCACTCCCTGCTGGTGATTATGGCGCTGCTGATCCTTGCCCCGCTGCTTTCGTGGCTTCCGCTCTCCGCCATGGCCGCCCTGCTGCTGATGGTGGCCTGGAACATGAGCGAGGCGCATAAGGTGGTTAACCTGCTGCGTCGCGCGCCGAAAGACGACATCATCGTGATGCTAATCTGCATGTCGCTGACCGTGCTGTTCGATATGGTTATCGCCATCAGCGTCGGCATTGTGCTGGCCTCGCTGCTGTTTATGCGCCGTATTGCGCAGATGACGCGTCTCTCGCCGGTTAACGCTGAGGTGCCTGACGATGTGCTGGTGCTGCGCGTGATCGGCCCCCTGTTCTTTGCTGCCGCGGAAGGGTTGTTCAGCGACCTGGAATCCCACATCGCGGGTAAACGGATTGTGGTGCTGAAGTGGGATGCCGTCCCGGTACTGGATGCGGGCGGTCTGGATGCCTTCCAGCGCTTTGTTGCGCGTCTGCCGGCAGGCTGCGAGCTGCGGATAAGCAATCTTGAATTTCAGCCGCTGCGCACCATGGCGCGCGCGGGCATCCAGCCTATCCCTGGCCGGTTGTCCTTCTACCCTAACCGGGAAGCCGCATTAGCGGATCTGTGAGTCACGTGATGCAGAGAAGCGTCTCTGCATCATCACCCCTATCGCCTGCTGGAGCCATTCAAGCACGGCAGGCGTCATCCACGTTCCTTTCATCAGATGCGGCTCCTGCTGCATGGCGATACGAAACTTTTGCTGCGTCTCCGGGTCTGTTCCTGCGTATGACTGGAACAGCGCCAGCCAGGTTTCTGCCAGCTGTTGCGCACCGTCCGATGCGGGATCGAGCCGTTCGCGCTGCGCCCTGTGCAGCTTCGCCACCAGCGGCGGCCACTCCATCATGCGGTCAAAGTAATGCGTCCGGGTAAAAGCCATCTCCTCAGCAGAGAGATACTTCTCCCAGATGCTGAGCTTTGATTCGGCAAACGCCCGCGTGATGTAATCAGTCATCTCCGGCGTGATGCCGGTTTGCTCCTGCATCTGCGGCTCAACGCTGTGCATCTCGTTGAGCCGGGTCAGGAATTCCGGCCTGCCTGCGGTATCCTTCTCCAGGCGCTCCATCCAGCGCGACGCCAAATCAATCGCCTGCGGATCCCTGACGTCGACGTGTTGTTCCAGCATTTTTTTGGCCTCCTTGACCAGACCGGACCAGATATCCACCAGCGCCTCTTTCTCCACCGCAAACGGCAGCTGCTGTAATTCTTCTTTGCTAAACCAGCGATCGTACATATTCATTAACTCCAGAGTCTGTAGCCAGGATTCCAGATCCGGCGTCGCATCGTCGTTAAGCCCGGTACGCAATTCCACCAGCCGGTCGCGCAGCGTATGGATGCTGCGCAGCTGCTTGTCCAGCAGGGTGATTTGTCCATCGAGTAGCTCGGTTAACGACAGCGATCCCTGTTCCAGAAACTCCCTTATTTCGGCAAGCTCCAGACCCGCTTTCGCCAGCGTCTGGATCATATGCAGACGCTGCACGTCCGCCAGGTTATAAAGCCGATAGCCTGCCGCGCTTCTGGCAGAAGGCAACAGCAACCCTGTTTGCTCATAGTGATGCAATGTCCGCACGGTGATCCCGGCGCGTTTCGCCAGTTCACCCACCTGAATCAACATAACGGCTCCTTTTGTTCTGCCAGTGTCGCTACTCTGAAGCCTTACGTTACGTGAGGGTCAATGCGTCATGCAAAAAAAAAACGACCCCAGATGGAGTCGTTTCGGTGTTCTTTATTGGGCACTAGCCGTGCTTATGCTGGTCGCGGCGGCATCGTTTATCGTAATGGCGCACCCACCAGTATTTATCGCATACTTCCTCATGTCCGCTCACGCGCGCCCCGGCGAGCCACAATACCGCACCGAGGAAGATGCTCAGCACCGCGCCATGCGCAAAGTATTGTGGGAGGTCAAGCTGCGGTAGTTGGTTTAAAATTGAATAACCGACACCGGCGACCATCACGAACAGTCCCAACCCCATTAGCACGTTACCGAGCATTGAAGCGTTTTTGCGTTTCATATGTCACCTCCGGAACTTTGGGTTGTCAGGGGAAAAGCCCCTTCTCCTTGTGTGTAAAGTATAGACAACAGCTCTTATATGAGTTGCGTGAATGATCACATTTACAGATAACTGCCCGACAAAAATTTACAAATAAGGTATTGAACAGCTTGAAATTCTAATTGTTCAGGTGAGTAATTATTCGCATTTCAAGATGCGGCAGCCAGAATTTTGTCAAGCGGCGCGCCAGACAGTAAACTACGCGCCAGATCTGGAACCCATTAGGAAGTAAAACGTGACGATTAAACTGATTGTCGGCCTCGCCAACCCGGGCGCAGAGTACGCGGCAACCCGCCATAATGCCGGTGCCTGGTATGTCGATCTGCTGGCAGAGCGTTTGCGCGCTCCCCTGCGTGAAGAACCGAAGTTTTACGGGTATACCTCGCGCATCAACCTTGCGGGGGCTGACGTGCGGCTGCTGGTGCCAACCACCTTTATGAATCTGAGCGGCAAAGCCGTGGCGGCCATGGCAACGTTCTATCGCATCAATCCGGATGAGATTCTGGTAGCCCACGACGAACTGGATCTCCCACCAGGCGTGGCAAAGTTTAAGCTGGGTGGTGGCCACGGTGGCCACAATGGGCTGAAAGACATTATCAGCAAGCTGGGTAATAACCCCAATTTCCACCGTTTGCGCGTCGGAATTGGCCATCCGGGCGATAAAAACAAAGTTGTCGGCTTTGTGTTGGGTAAGCCCCCGGTTTCTGAGCAGAAGCTCATTGACGAAGCGGTGGACGAAGCGGCGCGTTGCACTGAGATTTGGCTACAGGACGGCTTAACGAAAGCCACAAACCGACTACACGCTTTTAAAGCGCAATAGTCGGCCTCCTGCGGCTTTTTTACCGCGCGCTGTGCGGGTTACGTGTATAATAGGCGTAGTTATTTACTTTTCTTCAATCGGTTATCACTAACGGATTGATTATCAAGATATTAAGGTGATTTAGAAATGGGATTCAAATGCGGTATCGTCGGTCTGCCAAACGTGGGCAAATCCACCCTGTTTAACGCGCTTACCAAAGCGGGTATCGAAGCGGCGAACTTCCCGTTCTGTACCATTGAACCGAACACCGGCGTTGTACCAATGCCCGACCCGCGTCTGGACCAGCTCGCGGAAATCGTGAAGCCGCAGCGCATTCTGCCGACCACCATGGAGTTCGTGGACATCGCGGGCCTGGTAAAAGGCGCATCCAAAGGTGAAGGCCTGGGCAACCAGTTCCTGACCAACATTCGTGAAACCGAAGCGATCGGTCACGTGGTGCGCTGCTTCGAGAACGACAACATCATCCACGTTAACAACAAAGTGGATCCTGCCGACGACATCGACGTTATCAATACCGAGCTGGCGCTTTCTGACCTCGACACCTGCGAACGCGCCATTCACCGCGTGCAGAAGAAAGCCAAAGGCGGCGATAAAGACGCGAAAGCGGAGCTGGCTGCGCTGGAAAAATGTCTGCCACAGCTGGAAAACGCGGGCATGCTGCGCGCGCTGAAAAACCTGACTGACGAAGACAAAGCGGCGATCAAATACCTGAGCTTCCTGACCCTGAAGCCAACCATGTACATCGCCAACGTTAACGAAGACGGTTTCGAGAACAACCCGTACCTCGACAAAGTGCGTGAAATCGCGGCGGCTGAAGGTTCTGTGGTTGTTGCCGTGTGCGCGGCGGTTGAATCCGATATCGCCGAGCTGGACGATGCCGACCGTGAAGAGTTCATGGCCGAGCTGGGTCTGGAAGAGCCGGGCCTGAACCGCGTGATCCGCGCGGGCTATGAGCTGCTGAACCTGCAGACCTACTTCACCGCAGGCGTGAAGGAAGTGCGTGCGTGGACCATCCCTGTGGGAGCAACTGCGCCTCAGGCTGCTGGTAAAATTCACACCGACTTCGAGAAAGGCTTTATTCGTGCGCAGACCATCGCGTTTGAAGACTTCATCACCTATAAGGGTGAACAAGGCGCGAAGGAAGCGGGCAAGATGCGTGCAGAAGGGAAAGATTATATCGTTAAAGATGGCGACGTAATGAACTTCCTGTTTAACGTCTAAAAGATAAAACGGCGCTTTGTGGGGATCTTCGCTGCCTCATATAGAAGCCAAAATATAAAATCCACGCCACTGCGTGGATTTTTTTTACACGTTAGCTACTCTAGCCACCACGTTTACAGGCCTGTATCGGGAAGGCTCCCCATCCCGCGGGCTCTCCGGGCAAAGGGCGGGCCAGTTATCCTTCCACACCCGCAGCAGCGAATAAAGCGTGAGCGCATTACTGATGCCAAGCTTACCAAGAGCCTTTACCTTATGCGAGCTATAGGTTTTTCGGTTCATACGGCGCAACCTGGCCTTGTCATCAGCATCGGTTTCTTCGCACATCACCCTAATCGCCCATTTCTCTCTCTCGGTTAAGTGCGGTCTCCCCAGAGTATTAACCCGATGGCCAGACAGATAAAAGGCATATGTCTCCAGAGAAACATCACGCTTAAAATAAAAACTGCGGCAGTGCAGCAACGCGCTGTAAGGATCGAATATTTTGTTCCTTTGCAGTTCGCCAGAATCAAAAATATATGCCGAGCGCAACCCGGTATCAAAAATGACGAGATGGCGGGTATTCACAGCCGGCATCTCTTCTGCGATAACCTTCAGCCCCCCGATAAAATAGTTATCATTAGAAATAATTTGCACCTGTCCGCCCGTTTCAAATTGCTGAATCATAAAAAGGCGCACGCAGCGGCGCCTTGTGTTATTAAATCAAAGACTATCTGGAGCAATGCTCCATCAGGACAAACAAAGCGTCATTGCATTTCGCTGGATCACGCATATAGGCTTCAGGCGAAAAGATCTGCAGCGGCAATCCCGCGTTCGTTAGTACGGTGAGATTATAGGGCGACTTATTATCTACCCCTTCTGCATAGCAAATCTCTTTATATCGCTGAGGAACGGAAAGTAATGAGCAGAAGACATCGTAACGCTGTGCATCAGCGCCAAACCGGCTGGAGACCAGCGTTTGCACGGCCTGCGGATCGTCTTTGAATTTATTAAGACTCTCGATTTCTACCGCCGTGAGCTTATTTTCACCGACCGTTTCACCCAGCCAGCGCTTGACGCAAACCGCCGCGTTTGTGCCCGAAATATCACCGCTACGGATAGCATCCGCCATCTTTCCCGGCTGCTTCAGCGCGGCGTTGATCGTCCGAATTTTATCCAGCTCGAGGCTTTCTCTGAACATACCCACCATATAATCAGGATTTTTATCCATGCGTTCCGTCATGGCCAAACGTAGCTCTTCAGCCGCAGCCGGTTGGATATTATTCAGTTTCGGGTTACCTGCGGTCTTACTCTTATTCGGCACAAGCGAGCTTATCGCCGAGGCAACATGCCGCAGTCCGGACTGAACGGACCTGCCCATCGTTTCCAGCGAATTTGCAACACATTCCAGACAGGAAAGAAAGCCTCGCTTAATCGTTCTCAGACCATCACTCACGGCGGTCGTCACGGAATGTAAAATGCTATGATCTATTTTTCTCGGCTCAAAGCCGGAGTTAATTGACATGGTCGCCATAAATATACCTTTAGTTAATGTGAAACGTCGCCACCAGGAGAAAGTGGCGACTGTGAAAAAAGAAATCAGTGAATTGACGCCACGTGCGTGACAATATCCCCCACAGTCAGCTCGCTCGTTATTTCAGACTCATGAATCGCGACGCCAATTTCCTCAAGGCGCATAAGCAGATCGATCAGCTCAATCGAATCCATAAGCAGGTCATTCACAAGGCTATGGTGTAATGAAATATCCTTAGGCAGCACGCCGTTCACCTGGTAAATAAGGTTAGCGACCAACGATTCTGCATGGTTATCCACCACCATATTACTCATCGCCGTACTCTCCAGTCGGGTTCGTGTCCGTCACGCTGCCTTTTGTCGCGTCGCCACGGCGCACGGTGCCGGATGTCGACGCCTCGGTATTCCTTGGAACGAAGGATTTTGGTTCAGGAACGTCAAAATTCCACTGGCTGCGCGTTCTAATCGTGGAGTACACATGGCCCGGGGCGGTGCTGCTGGTCGGTCGGGATACTCTGGCAGACGCTGGCTGTGCCCCGATCTTCTGGGCCTCTTCGAAATACCTGATCCGATCAGCGATGCTAAATGGATTTGCGGCACTCACCTGCGGCGACGGAATGCCTGACGCATCCGCTGCGGCAGTCTGATGCCCGCTGCCCGGCTCTTCCGGCCTTGCTTCACGCACATCTCCAGCCTCGCGTGCACCACGGCGAGCGGCATTCTGTATGCGACCATCCGCTTCGTCCACGGACGAGGAGACTGGCGGCTCCTCTTGACCCAAATCGTTCAGGGTGACAAGTTCGGCAACGCTGGGCTCAGGCAAGTATGAAGACGTGACCTGTAGCGTCTGGCGAACCGTCGTTCCGGAGCGCAATACGTCACTGGTCGATCTCATTGATTCGTCCACGGGCGGCTGCGCCGCAGTTTGTCCGGGCGTCGGCGATGCTGCCGGACGAAGACCATTCACCGGCTTCAGGGTGGGGAACGCCTCCACTGGCTTATTCATCGGCACAAAGTGATTTACCTTCACAGGGTCACGTCTGCTCCACTGGTTCAGCGTTCGCTCAGTGGTGTAGATCTGGGACGTTTTATTTTCACCGGCAGGAATGGTTGCTGCCGTTTGATTTGCTACGCTGCGCGTGGCAGCTGCCGACGGCTGCTCATCCTGTGGGCGAGTACGGGTCCCTTCCACTGGCGGCGCTGTTTCCGGCGCACGGGTAGAGACGTTCCGGGTTGAATCCGGGCTCCGCTCATCCGGATCCTGCGCGCGTGCGCCTGTCCTCCGGGAATCAACGTCGTCAGCGCGCGTGTTCACGCTATCATCGACGGGCCGATCCTCGCTCTGCTGAGCGAAAGGCGGAATGACCTGAGGCTGTTCGGTTACGTTTTCTTGATTCCCTACCCTTACGCTTTCGATATGATCTATTACGCGTGAACCATAACAACCGTCGATGATGCGCCTGGCTAACTCATACTTTTCCTTCGGGCTAATGTTTAGCTTCTCGACGATTTCGAGCCTTCTGGTGTGGGGATCGACGACAGCAGGATTTCCACCCGGATACACCGGGGCATTCGAAATGTCACCGTTGCGGTTCGAGTTAGAATTATTAATGTGAAGCGTTACGCCGCCCTTATCTGCTCCACCGTGAATATCGTATCTCCGGCCATCCGGTGTGGCTTTTACCGCTTCCGGCGTTGTCGCAGGCTTTTCGGGATGAGCATCAGCGGGCGGTGCATCGAAGTCATGCCTGATCAGCGCCTTTGAGACGGCCGCGCATTCGTCTATCAGCATGCTCATGTTCTGAGTCAGCAATTCCCATGGCTTACCCGGCTCGCTCATCACATCCAGACGCCTATTTAAAACGGTGCTGCAGGCATTTAGCTGTTCGTTAAACGTCTCTTTATCCTTTACGTCAATGCCCTGGCTTTCGTGATACTTGAGCCATGCCGGATAGCAGTACGTTTCCATAAAGTTATTAATGAACTTTTCACCTGAGCGCCGGGCAAATTTAGACACCAGGTCATCAAGCTGACCGGCGATTTTTTTCTCATCCTTCTCGCGCCCGGCCAGATTCGCCAGCTTGTTGCTTACGCTGTCCAGCTTTTCTTTATCCGCCGGCGTGCCGTGCTCCTTCACCTGTTCAGATATGAATCCGATAAGATCCCTTGCTCGCGTCCCGTTATAGGTCAGGCTGGCATTATGCAGTTTGACCGGAACGCCTAATTGAATTTCAGAGCGCAGGGCGTCACGAGCAAGCGTTTCGTCATGAGGTTGAGTAATAAAATTCTCGCGCGCCGTGTTATTTACGTGCTTAAGCTTCGCAAGTACCTCGTGCTGCTGCATTGCATTTTTTGCCACCCCTTTGCTTTGCGCGTTTGGGCGTATTAATTCTATTTGTGAGAAACTTCGGGTAATTCCGCGCATTCAGTTATTCTCCCAGAGAGTTATTTTTGAAATTTGACGCAGGGTAAAATACTTTGCAGCAACCCTTGCCAGAAACGCTGAAAGGATGATTTAGATTTTGAGCCACATTCCTGGACTTTATAATGATGAACTTCAGGGGGCGCGATAGATTCGCGCCACGTTTGTTCCGGCTGGGTATGTGCCGAAAATAACTGCGCGGGTAAACGCTGCTGCGGAAACATCACCACGTTATGGGACTCACGCTCTGCTGGCGGCAGTTTCGCACCGATGCAATAGCTAAGAACGCGTACCTCATTCCTCATCGTGTCTTCATTATCAGACCATGCGAGCGTTTCGGTGCTGATTGCAGCGCTAAATTTAAGACCGCCAATGCGGGCATAATATGCAGATGCGGTTTCACAAACACCCTGCCCCGGCAGGCATGAAATAGTAGCATTAGAATAGACATTATTAACTGGCATGGCTGTTCACCTGTTAAATCACCCCAGTGCTTTAAGCACGTCTTTTGCACTGTCGGCCATTGAACTTATCGCACCGCTCAGCACTTTATTTAGGTTATCGAATGTGCTGTTGGCCTGCGTATATCGCTGGGCGAACGACTGCATATTACTTTGCAGCCCGGTGCCGATGGCATTAAAGGAAGCCAGCCATGCCTGATAGCTGGAGGTCGATACTTTTCCGCCGCCATCGCTTGGATAATAAGGACGGCCATTATATTGATCGAGATTGAAGCTTATTTTGCCGCTGCCCTGGTCAACCTTAAAGGCAGGCTCAAGCGTGGCCGTCATGCTGGCCTTTTGCTCATCGGTCATTTTATCCCAGTTGGCGACGCTGCCGAGATCCATACCGTTAACGGCATTATTAAATTTATCGTATCCCCCCTTCATCGTATTGTTATTGAAATCAACGTTATTACCATCCTCACCGGCCTTTACAGCATCAGCGCTGGCTTTCTGTACATACTCGTTGTAGGCCTCATACATCTCCGTATATTTCTGCATCAGGCCAGCATAGAAATCGACGTAGTTCGTTCTGATATTTTTAATGGCCTCGGCCATCACCGCCCAGAGCTTGCTGTAGCTGGTATGAACGGAAATCTCGTTGTCACCAGTTCTGGCTTTTGCGGCCTCTTCAGCTTCGGCAATTTCCTGAAGTGAGGTTTGCATGGTCGCTTTGAGCTGGTTCTCAGAAAAGTTGGCCTTGATTCGGTTCTGCGCTATTTCATCTTTAATCGTACCCAGTGCGGCTGCCGTTTTATCAACCTGCTGGTACCTGGCGGAGATCATCTCCTCCACGGTGGCTGTCGTGCCAGCCTTGTCATTTGCCGCCTTTATCTCTGCCAGCGCGGCGCGCAGCTTGCTTTTGAGGAAAGCCTCATCACTGGTCTCGAGACCGTGCTGCTGCAAAACTTTTCGAATATCCTCTAGCTGGTTATCACTTTCCGTCGACGTTAAGGCGGAAATGAGCTGTTTTAATAACACCGTATTCAGTTCAGACGTTGATCCCACGCCGACTTCCGCGACCTGTGAAGCAGAAATCATGGGTGTTTCAACTACTAAAGGGCGAACGGGCGCAGTCGCGCTGCCGCTAACTGGAAGCATATCTTTGTATCCTTTACAAAAATGGCGGGATAGCTCCCGCCGGGAAAGTAAGCCGATAATTAACGCATGCGCTCGGCGATGGTTGACGCCGCGCTGTTGTTCGCATTGAGCACATTTTCAGCAGCCTGGCTAAGCGCCGCGCGAGTATCCGCCGCTTTTTTCGCCACTTCTTTATGCGTATTGGCCAGTTCGCTGTTCTGGTTGCCGTCGGCGCGGGCTAAATCTGCTTCACCCTGCATTTCGGCGGCGTTAACGTTATATGCCCCTTCGGTAATATTGCGGGTGGTATTCGCCAGCTGGTTGCCCAGCTCGGTGACCACGCGAACTTTCTGCGTGTTGTTCTGAATTTCATTGTGTTTGAGATGCTTCTGCGACGCAGAAAGCTGCTCTTCGCCCTGGGTTTTGCTCATGGTTTCTTTGACCTTGCCGTCCATGCGCTGTCCTTTCATGACCATGTTGTCGCCAGCGCTACCAATGGCATTTTTCTGCTGGGTAACACCAAATTCCTGATTTTTCGCCACGGCAACGTTGTTTTTCAGCGATGCATTTTCTTTACGCAGCGCATTAGTGGACGCCACCGCCATGCCGCCCTGTGCAACCGCAGCGGTTACGCCGCCCACGATGGCGCCATCACGACGCTCCTCGGCTGCTTCAATCCCTTTCTGCGCGCTGCGCGCCGTCGATTCGATAAAGCGGTTCGAGGCTTTCGCCGCCGACATATTCTGCGTATTTTCACTTTCCAGCAGCGCAACGGTCAGCTTATTGCTCAGGACGATCTGACTCATCGGGCCGACGACGTTGATGAAGGTCGGCTTGACCGAATCGGCACCGGTAATATCCGTTCCGCCGGCAACCGTTGGCTGGGAGCGAGTCTGCCCCACCGCGTTGGTGGTGGTATTACCGGAGGTGTCAACAGCGCTTTTGCTTTCTGCCGCTTTATTATTGGGCTGGGTAATATTGGTCTGCGCCGCCATAATGCTCGGCATAGCGGACGCCATACGTTCAGACTTATTCGCATCACCTTCCCCTGCGGCAGAAAGCGTTACGGTTGACATCGCGCTTTGGCTGTTAACATCATTGCCACCGTTTCGCTGCGCCACGGCGGCGGCCTGAGCCTCATCGCGTCGGGCGCTTTGCATATCCATGACGGATGACAGCATGCCCTTTTCGCTGGCCCACTCGGACACGTTCTGCGGGCTGCGAGTTTCCGGCTTCGCATTTTCCGTCTTTTGACTTTCGGTGAAGTTAATTTGAACGGGACGTGCGGATACATTAGAAATAGATGTGGTCATTGAATTAATTACTCCTGTTATGAATCGTTCTGTAAAAATGCATGTTGCTTATCCAGCAACGGAACTCATCTGTTTAGTGATATATCTACCGGCCTTCAGCTGGGTGTCGGCCACGGCGGAAATGTTTTTCACAATTTGGTTAACCGTCTCCATGCGGTGCGTGAAGGTATCGATGGCACGATTCATCATCTCGTTGAGCAGCTCCTGCAGCGCGGCGTCTTTCATCATCTGAGCCTTCGTCTTTGAGGCTTCAACCATCATGTCGGCCACCACGATGCTGCCAGCAACCTGAATAGAGGTGTTCACCACCGCCGCGCCGGTAACCGCCATCTGCGTACGGTTGTAAATTGTTCCCATTTTGACTTCGTCCATGCCCGCCGCCCGGCCAAAGCCCTGGAACACGCGCTTGAACGCCTGTGCAAAGGCGCTGTCCATCAGCCGCTGCATGGTGGTTTTCGTCGCCTGTTCGGTCACCTCTTTCGCCACCTCCTCAGACACTTCTTTCGCGGCGGTGCGCAGGGTGGTTTTCGCCAGATCCTGAGTTACCTCTTTCTGCACTTCGGCGGCCACGCTTTTGCCCATGGTCTTGCTGGCTTCTTCACCCACTTCGAGGCCGATCTTCTTCATGACGACACCAAACACCTTGCTCAGCGCGCTGCCCGCGACGATCACCCCAGCGACCAGCACCGCGGCGGCGGCGATAGCGCCCAGGATCTTGCCGACCATTTCGGCCGTCTCTTTATCGACGCCCATCGCCTCGAGGATCCCGGCAAACATCTTGCCCATCAGCTCCATCAGCGGCTTGACGATCGCATCCATCAGCGGCTTCATCGCGTCGGCCATAAAAGAGTTGCCCGTGATCGCCTGATTAATCTCATCACCGATCGCCAGTGCCAGACCGACGGCGGCCAGCGCCAGCGAAGCCCCGCCAGTGAACGCGGCGGCAACAAAGCTCACGGCGGTAATAAGCCATCCGAGTACCTTTCCGATGCAGCCCATCGTTTTTTGCATTTCCTCGGCCTTACGCACCTCTTCTTCGTACTCTTTGGCCTTTTTTTCAGCGTCCTTGGCCGACGCTTCCGCAAGCTTCTGCTTCAGCTCAGCGGTGGCCTGCAGATCGTCACTGGAGCTTTTGGCAATCAGCTGCGACATAAGCGCCATCAGGAAATTAAGGCTCTTTGACTGGTCATCGTTGTTTTTGCGCTGAAACTCTACGGCGCTTTGCTGCTGCGGCGTGAGCGTGTTAATGAGCGCCTGGGATTTGGTTTGCGTCGCTTCCAGCGCCATGCGCGAGTTCGATTCAGCGGTTTTGGCAGGGTTCAGCGTCTTTTCGACAAATCCGTTATACAGTCCGGTAGCCGTCGTAAGCGCGAGCTGCGCGCTGGTGACTGCCGTCTGGGCCCGATCGATTTGCTTTTGCAGATCGTCCGACACCGGATCCTGCCCGGCGGCCTGATTCTTGAGCGCGTCCAGTTCTGCCTGCGCGCTGTCGAGCGCCTTTTGCGCGGCGTCAACGCCGCTGGAAAGCCCGTCGGCCTGTTGCTGCGCCGCTTTCAGGGCATCGGAATCGGCGGCCCACTGGGTTCCCTGCTGCTCCAGCATCGCGGCCATTTCAGACCATGCGCTGGTTGCTCCCGACATCATCGCGTTGAAGCTGTTCAGCTGAGATAGCATTTTCTCAAGCGACGTATTGGCCGTGAGCTGCGTAATTTTCCCCAGCAGTTCGGTCAGCTCAGCCGCGCTGGAGCGCTGGCCGCCTCCGCTTGCCGCGGCCTTTGCATTACCGCCCTGCGGCAACTGGAGCACGGGCATCTCCTGAGCGTTAATGGCCGACTTGCCGCCATTTCCCACCAGTGCCTGCTGGGTATTTTTCAGCACGGCCAGCAGCTGCTCCGGCTGTAAAGATTGCACGGCGCTTTTGACGCTTCCCGCCTGCGCGTGGTTTTTGTAACCGTCATTGCCCAGACGCCTGGCCTGTTCAGACTGCTTTTTAAGTTCGTCTTTTCCTATTTCCAGACTAACCTGGTGATAACTCCCGGCATCCTGGCTATCGACACGCATATTCATTACGATTCCTCATACTCATTTTTCTGCTCCATCTCATTAGGCTGATCGCGCTTTAATTTATTCATCGCGGAAACATAAGCTGCAGCTTTCTCAACTAATAACGGATCGCGACAGCGTTCCATTACTATTTCAAAACATTTTCGAGCCTGTGCCGCCTGACGCTGCATTAAATTACACTGCCCGGCATAAAACATCGGTCGATAATCTTCCTTCGACAAGGAATAGGCGAGAGCGTAGAAATCAATGGCTTTCGCATAATTTTTTTTCAGCTGATAAACCGCTGCCAGCCCCATCGCGTATTCAGGGTTGTAAAAGTCATAAATACAGAGAAAACGGAACAATGACTCTGCGTCATTCAGCTTGCCCTGGTGATAAAAATCATATGCGAGTTTATAAACATCCTGCATAGTATCGCTCGATACATCGTGGATATCCTTCATCGTCGCGCCATTCTGAAGGGCATCCAGCAAACGGTCAGAATAAACATCTAACTCTTCATCCGTTTTATAACCCTCATCCTCGGTGAGAAATTCAAGCATATTTTTATCAACCATCTGTGTCTCTTCCCTTATTAATAAGCAACGTATAAGTCACGCATTTGACGTATGGACAGACAGCCAAGAAGATATAAACATCTTACTGTTGTCCATTGGTCGTTAATACAAAAAAACCGCACAGCCCCAGGGCGGAACTACTGACGGGGGCTGTTCTCAGAGTCGGGCTCTGGTGGGGCGGGATCCGCATCGAGAGGTACTATGCCTGCTGCTTCGACCTGGCGTAGCCAGATGAGCACGTCCATCACGTCCATCAGTACCTCATCTTCCAGCGAAATGAAGCTGTACTGGCTGTAGGTATGATACAGCCGACGCGTCAGCGGAATATTACGTACCACCGGCACGCCAATTTTCTCCGCATAGGCGATCGCGGCCTTCGCCTTCAGGTTGGTGCAGCGCAGGGCAATAAAGGGCAGCGACGCGACTTCGGGGTTAAAATAGACCGCCATGGCAATGTGGGTCGGGTTCGCCAGCACCACTTCTGAATTGCGTACCGCCGCCATCTCCTCCCCGGAAAGCAGATCCTGATGCGCACGGCGCCGCGCGCTTTTGATTTGCGGGTTGCCGTCGCTCTCCTTGTGCTCCTGCTTCACCTCGTGTTTATCCATTTTCATATCTTTAAAATGGAGGAAGTACTCCACTAAGAGATCGGCCAGCAGCACAAATATGGACCAGGCGATAAATACCATCACCGCCTTCACCGCCAGGGCCACCCACACGGCAACCATCCCCGGCATGTCGGCGCGATACAGCGTCAACGCCTGGCGGAGATCCTGCTGAATCAGGCTATTACAGGTGGCGGCGAACACCACCAGATAGCACAGCGACTTCACCAGCTCCTTAACGGTGCGCATGCTGAATATTTTCTTAATCCCCTCCACGGGGTTCAGCGCTTTAAAATTCAGCTTGATGGCTTCGGTCGCCAGCGTAAATCCTGTTTGCAGCAAGGTGGCGGCAAAACCGACAAGGGTACATACCGTAATAAAGGGCAATGCCAGCGTGAAAAAAATCCTGGCGAGCTCCAGGAGGAACACGCCCATGCCGGGCCGGGTCGGATACTGCAATAAATGCGTATAAAATGAGATGAAGGGGCCGAAGCTCACGGCATGCGCCAGAAAATAAATCCCCACCAGCAAAATAACGGTGGTAATGACGTCTTTACTTTTGAACGTCTGCCCTTTTTTTGCCGAATCTTTGCGTTTTTTACTGGTCGGTTGTTCTGTTTTTTCAGCCATTGCGTTCTCTCAGGAAATAAACTGACGGAAGTCGGCAATGGAAAACAGCTGCAGCGGTTTCTCGGTTAATGCCTGGAAACCGTAAAACAGAAAAACGACAAAGGCAATCGTGCTTTTCACCGTTAGCGACAGCGAAAAGGGGTTAAGCTGCGGGCAATAGCGAGCAAATACGCCCAGCAGTATTTCCGCCGTCATCATCACCAGCATGATCGGTGCTGCCAGCATGATGCTGTTTTGCATTAACACCTGAAGCAGCACTCCCGTATACTCCCAGCGTATGCCGTCCAGCGAGCTGCCTCTCGGCAGCATCTCGTAGCTCTGGACCATCACCTCCATTAATTTCAGCATGCCGCCGCTGACGAAGAAAATCGCACCAAAAGCAAAGCTGAGAAAGCCGGACAATATTGAACTTTGTACGCCGTTCACGGGGTCGATACTGTCGCTGATGGTGGCTCCTCGCTGGTTATCAAGGATTTCACCCAGACCAGTGACAATCCAAAAAGGAATACACAGCGTGACCGCCAGAATTAATCCAACGACAAACTCTTTTATCAGAATAATAAACCAGCCCTGCTCCGGCGTGACTACCGTTGTGAAACTTGGCCACAGCCCGATAATCGTCAGCGCAATAATCGTATTCTTAATAACCAGATTGGATAAGACCCGTTCGCCTAGCGCTGGCAGCATATAAAAAACGATAGCCAGCCGCGCGTACACCATAACAAACGTCAGCACGCTGTGCTGAAAATTAAGATACAACGCAACAAACAGCATAGAGATTCCGTTTTAGCGAAAAGCCATATAAAAAGCCTGGTTAGCAAAGTTCATCATTTCTGCCGAGAACCATTCAATCAGCATAAAAATACTGGCGAAGACCGCCAGCATTTTCAGACCAAACGGCAGCGTCTGCTCCTGAATTTGCATAATGGTCTGGAATAAGCCAACAATAATGCCGACCACGGTTGCAAAGGCAATCGGTACCGCGGTCAGCTTCAGCACTACGATTAGCGCCGTATTTCCGATAAATAAAACGTTATTCATGATGTCATCAGATCGGCATATTGAGCGATCAGTCCTTTCGTTAATAAGGCCCAGCCATTCATCGACACAAACAGGATGAGTTTTATCGGAATTGAGATCGTCACCGGGCTCATCATCATCATTCCGAGCGCCAGCAGTATGCTGGAGACCACCATGTCAATCACGACAAACGGCACGTACAGATAAAATGCAATTTTGAACGCGCTCTGAATTTCGCTTAATGCATACGCGGGCATCAGCGTCATTAGCGAAAGCGTGCTCAGCTCATGATCCTCCACTTCGGGCGCCGGCTCGCCGCTGCGCTGCTGCTGGACCTTATTGAAGAAACGGATCAGGTCGTGGTCGGAGTAGCGCACCAGATAGTCACGGTAGCTTCCCAGCCCCTGCTCCATCAGCTGCGTAACCGATCCGCTGTTGTTAAAGTCAATATGATTCGATTCGATATAGTCGGAGATGCGCTGGCATACCGGCATCATCACAAAGGCGCTTAAAATCAGCGCCACGCCGTTTAACGTCAGGGTTGAGGGAACCTGCTGGATCCCCAGCGCATTACGCACCATGATCAGGACTATGGAAAACTTAATAAAACAGGTGCCCCCCGCAATAATAAAAGGCAGCAGGGTAAAGAACGACAGTAAAGCAATGAGGGAAATATCGTTACTCAACATCGGATGCGCCCATATTACCGATAAGCCCAGCGTTTACATGGTTCACTTCAACGGCAAGCGCGCCATTTTCCAGCGCCACCAGCTCACCGCGCGCAAAAAGCTTCTTATTCAGGTAAATCTTCATGTTTTTTTCCGCATCCTGCGGGAGAGGCAGCGCGGCACCGGGTCGGATATCCTCAAGTTCGGCCAGCGTCACTCTGCTGCCGTCGAGAACAAACTCAATCTCTATCGGCAGGCTGGCCCACTCGTACAGCGTTTCATCCTCATCGCGGTACTCTTCTTCATATTCAACATACTGTTCTTCCACAATAACCTCCTGATTCAGGGTAAAGCTCACTCGATAAATGCGGCGCGCGCCAACGGTCAGATACGCCTCGGGGCGCTTGATTAGCAACAGGTCGCCTGGGGCTACGTCCATCAGCTGCGACAGGCTGAGCCGGCTGCATCCCAGGCTGAACTGCAGCGGGTACGGAACAAGCCAGGCCGGAATACCTGGGGTGTGGTATCGCTCAAGTGGATCTTCCGGCCAGTCCAGGCACCACAGTGGACAGGGATCCGCGTGCAGCAGCAGCGCAGCGTGAGGTAGCTCTGCCACCGCTGGCGTAATCGACTCAACGGACCAGACCGTTTCGGCGAAATAAAAATTCAGCCCGAGCCTGGCCAACCAGCTCGCCAGATAGTCCACCGGCACCTCCTTCCAAGGAATGGCGGGGAGATGGAGGTTCATTTGCCTAAGCCAGGCGTCGACGTCAAACCAGGCCTGCGCCTGGTCGTCGTTCTCATTACGCAGCCTCAGCGGCAGGTAGCGCGCATCCGGTGCCGGGTGTAAAATTTCACTGCCGGGAAGCCGGTTATGCAGCTGCAGCAGCTTCTGCTGTTCTTCACAACGCTTGCGTAAATGGTGGCGTAAACTCATTCTTGCTCCTCATCCTGCTGGGGCTGCTGCTCGCGCTTTTGCTGTTCGTGCCGCTCCTGCCTCGGCTGCAAAAGCTCCGGCGAATGCCCTGCCAGCGCGCCGAGATTGCGCGACAGCGCATCCGCCGCGCGGGCATCCGACGGCAGTAGCGTCATGTTGCCCTCCCGCAGGGCCTGAGCGGGAATGGTCACCTTCACCGAGTGGTCTCCCGACCAGCGCTGGAACGAATAATCCACTTCGAGCGTTTGCGCCTCTTTAGCTGACGGCGCTGCCGTCGCGGCGTTCACCTGGCTCTTTAGCTGCTGCAGGGTCGCCGGCACGGCCTTGGTTTGCCCCTGCCGTTCGCTCTGTACGTTTGTTCTGAAATCTACCGCTTTGCCCGGCGCCAAAATAGGTCTCTCCTCGTTCAGCTCATCCTTGCGCTGGAGGCTGCTCTCAGAGTGACGGCTCGCGTCCTCACTCTTTGTCACGCGTGCGGTTAGCGGCTGAGAAATGACGGTCGTCTCTCCCCCCGCTGCCTCGACAGCAACCGGCTGTGAGATTGCCCTGGCATCCGCCTGCCTGACCGGAGCGATCGATGCGCGAGGTGGAGATACGCTCTCTTTCATCGAGTCAGCTGCGGCTACCGGCCTGTCAGCGGTGGATAGGGGCCTGTCGCCGGTGGCTAGCGGCTTAATCAGCGTCGCTTCAGTCCGGGCGGAAGCCGCCAGCATGACCTTATGGCGCTGACCCTCATCGCTGCGGCTCACCTGCCGTACAGGCTCGGGCACTGCCGCGGGGTTGGCCGCTTTATTCTCCTTTTGCTGCCACCCGCCGCCGGTGAGCGCCCCGTTGAGCACCTGTACCAGCATCTGCGCGGTAAGCGCCGCGGAAGACGGCTGTTCATCAAGCCGATTTTGCTTTTTCTTCTTATCCACCCATTCAAGCAAAACGCTGTCATCCGAAACGGAGCCGCTAGCAAGCGCGGTATTAACGTTAACCTTAGAAACTATTTCGACCATATCCCGCCATCTCCTGGATTTCATTTTCAGCAGCGTTATCACGGCGGCGAATATAATCGCGGCGCAGTGGCTGCAAATAATAATTCAGTTTGTAATGCTTCTTATCCAGCCGGGTCATTGAGGCGCGCAGCTGTTCTTTATTTTGCTCAAGCTTCTGCTGTTCACTTTCCAGCTGATTTATCTTATGGAAGACATACTGCTGGTGCGTGAGTAACGCGCCCTGCTGCCTTATACCTTTATAAATATCCGCACGGCTCATAACCCCCGCCGGGGTAAGCATTTTTATTTGTTGATTGATATCCGAAAACTCCTGCTGATATTGCTGTATCTGCAAAATTACCTGGGCTAAGTTATTGTCGGTTTTAACGATATCCTGCTGTAACACCTGCTTCTTGCGCTCGAGCATGCCGACAAATTCGCGCCCTTTACGCCACGCTTCCATATAACGTCTCCAGACAAGCCTGCATGTCCGTTTTTTCAGTCATCCGTTGTTGCAGAAAAGCCTCCATCTGGTCTTTGCGATCGAAGGCGGCATCATTCTCCGTATTCTCACCGCGGCGATATTCCCCAAGGTCGAGATAGAGCTGCATATCCTTCTGGCGCACGAGGTACTCGCGAAAACGCGTCGCCAGAACCTGATGATCCTCGCTGGTCACCTGGGTAAAGACGCGGCTGATGCTTTGCATGACGTCGATGGCCGGATAATGCCCCTTGGCCGCCAGCTTTTTGCTGAGGTAAATATGGCCATCAAGAATTGACCTAACCTCATCGCCGATGACGTCTGACTCTTCCTCATTTTCAATCAGGACGGTATAAAACGCGGTTATCGAGCCTCTCAGAAAACGGCCTGGACGCTCCAGAAGCTTTGGCAGCGCCTCAAACACCGAGGCCGGGTACCCTCTTCGCGCCGGCAGCTCGCCCATACTCAGCGCGACGTCGCGCAAGGCGCGCGCGTAGCGGGTAATTGAATCCACGAACAGCAGAACGTTTTTGCCCTGTTCACTGAAAAATTCAGCTATCGTAGTGGCGATCTGCGCCGCGTTGCAGCGCTCCACGCAGGATCGATCGGACGTGGCATAAACCAGGATAACCTGCGAACGCCGGGAGGAGCGCTTAAGCTCCTCAACAAACTCCGTCACCTCGCGGCCACGCTCGCCGATCAGGCCGATAACGTAAATATCCGCTTCTGAATGTTCGATTATCATGCTCATCAGTGAGGTTTTGCCGCAGCCCGCAGCGGCGAAAATCCCCATACGCTGGCCCTGGCCGCAGGTCAGCAACCCGTCAATCGCGCGGACGCCGGTCGCCAGCGCGTCGGCGATCGGTTTACGCTGGGTGAAGTCTCGCGGCGCGCCGCAGGCATCAAGGCTTACGCCGCCCGTTAAGGGCGGCTGGACGGTCTCATCCAGCCGCCCACGGATGGTTCCGGTTGCGTCAATGATGGCCCCGGCAATGTTTTCATGAACCTCGATACGAAACGGCTTACCGGTAGGTAGGAGCACATTGCTGCGGGAAAATCCTTGATTGTCATTAAGCAGGCTTAATAACGTATGTTCTTTGTTAAACCCAATAACCTGGGCAAAGCCCATAACCTGCGGTTCGAGCAGGGATTTCTGAATCTCACAGACCTCCCCAATACGCGTTCCCGGTAAATGTGCTTCAATAACATTCCCCTGAATACGCAGCGGGTGTGCGAGATGAACCAGACATTGCGCAACCATCGAATTAGCCTCCGGAGTTAAACGAGCACGGACCGGTAGTCCTGCAGGATGGTCAGGAAGTGGTCGAGCATCGGCAGAAACGCGTCAGGACTGGACATATGCTTCTCTTTTACCTGCGCACGAAGTTCCAGGTGGCCGTCGACCGGATACAGACAAGGCTGGCCAATATGGAAGAAATCTTCCTGGTGATTCATCATCAGCGGCAGCAGACTGGCGCTGCAGTAAGCCAGACTGGTGGGCGCATTTTCCATTACTTTCGCCCATACCCAAACTTCATCATTTTCCTCGCGGATATGAATAGTTGGGATGTCGTCTTTCATGGTCAGCGAAATTGTCGAATGGTTATTTAAATCACTGTCCAGAATATCGCTAATGCCTGCATCGTTTAGCAATCTGGACAGTAATTCGACGATATCGTATTTCATTCTTACCTCTGTTATTTCTCTAATGTACCAATTACATCAACATCCACACCGGAAGCGACGTCTCCATAAGAAAGCACTTCCATTTCTGGATAACTGCCTTCAATTATTTTCTTCACAAAACGACGTATATCTAATGACACCATTAAAATTATGTCGCGCGCGTTTACGCCATTACTGCGAATACAGTTTTCAAGACTCTGAATAATACTTTCCGTTTCTGGCGGAGCCAGATTAATAAAGGTACCGCCGGAAGTCTGACGAATACCGCCGCGAACCAGCCCTTCCATATCATGCGACATTACCAGCGTGCGAATCTGTCCATTAGCGGAAAAACGGTTGGAAATATAGCGCGATAAAACGCCGCGAACATGCTCAACCAGCATAATGGGGTCTTTTTCCTTCGGTGCCCATTGCACCAGCGCTTCAAGGATCAGTCGCATATTGCGAATTGAAATGCGCTCCTGCAGCAGCCGCTGGAATACTTCGGTGATGCGCTGCACGGTATTGTTGCGATAGCACTCCTTTAAAAGTTCGGGATATTTCTTTTCCAGGTCGTCCAGCAGCGTTTTGGCTTCCTGAATACCGAAGAACTCCGAAATATTGTGCACCAGCAGGGTAGATATGCAGGCATAACATTCATCCACCGCCGAGCGGGAATAGAATCCAAGCTCCAGCGCAGTCTGGCTATGTGATTCAGGGATCCAGTAGGCGACGCCCTGGGCGGTTTCCACGGCCTGCACGCTGCCGTCCATAACCTGCAGCTCTTCTCCGCGCAGCAGCACCTTGCACATTCCCGGCAGAATATCGTAGGCGGCAACTCGAATTTCGTTAATTGCCACGGTCAGCTTGCCGCGCTCGATGTGCTCGTCATAGTTCATGACTACTTCAGGCAGGCGGACACCGTACTCAATAAAGAAATTACGCTTCAGCAAAGAGCAAAGATTGTGTTCTTTAAAATACTCTTCATAGCCTTTCCACGCGGAAATAATCAGTGGAATGGTTTCAGGAATATATTCACCATCAATCATCACCGGCTTGCTTTTCAATACCGGCTGTTCATCCTCTTCTTCTGCCGGTGCAGCCGGTTTTTTGCCTCTTTTCTCGTCAATTTTATCCTTGATATAAATGCCTAACAAAATCGCCGCAAGCAGCAAAAATACGGGTAGCGGGAATCCCGGCAGCAGACCAAGCGCAATGGCCAGCACGGCGGTAACCAGCAGAATAAATTTATTGGAGAACATATCCTGGAGGATCCTTGCCCCCAGGTTGCTGTTTTCACTGTTATTCACGCGGGTCACGATCAGCCCGCCGCTTATCGAGATTAACAGCGCCGGGATCTGCGCCACCAGCGCATCGCCGATGGTCAACAGCGTAAAGACCGACATGGCGTGGGAGAGATCCATCCCGTGCTGCAGCACTCCGACGGAAATACCGCCGATAAGGTTCACGAAGATAATAATGATCCCGGCAATGGCGTCACCTTTAATGAACTTCATTGCCCCGTCGAGCGCACCGTACAGCTGGCTTTCTGCCTCAAGGTCGCTCCGGCGTCGCTTCACCTCTTTCTCATCGATAACACCGGCCTTCAGATCGGCATCAATGCTCATCTGCTTGCCCGGCATCGCGTCAAGCGAGAATCGCGCCGCTACCTCGGCAATACGCTCCGACCCCTTGGTGATCACGATAAACTGCACGATCGTCACGATGAAGAAGATCACGAAGCCAACCACCAGGTTATCGGCAATAACGAACTCACCAAAGCTGGCAATAATCTCACCGGCATCGGCATCGGTCAGCACCAGACGGCTGGTACTGATCGATATGGCCAGTCGGAAAATGGTCGTAATCAGCAGTATTGACGGGAATGTTGAAAACTCCAGCACCCGCGTAATATAGAACGAGCCAATGAAAATCAATAATGCCATGGTCAGGTTAAGACCGATAAGAAAGTCCACCAGGTACGTTGGCAATGGAATAATCAACATCACCACCACCATGACCATTATCGACAGAATAATGAGCTCTGGTCGGCTGCGAAGCTGCAGAATAAATTTTTCAATCATTTTATTTACGCATTAAGTTGGAGGCGATGGATAAACATCGGCAATTATTTATAGTGTTCGTTCCAGATACCCGTATTTTTCTCTTTTTCAGCCATTTTGCGTAATATCATGGACAAATGGTCCATTACAATTTCGCGATACATTAAGTCTGCAAAGAGAAATTCAGGCGTCAGGTTAAAAATATTGCGTAATGCCTGCATCACCGTCGCCCGCTGTTTGAGCAACAGCATGGACATAAACTCTTTACTGAATCGCTTAAGTACACTCTTAAATTCATCTGTATCTACCAGGCCCGTAATATACAGCGCGACAATATCGGCCTCTCCCGCCAGGATATGCTGATTTCGCATTTGCTCGCGAAACGCAAACTTCGCAAAGTTTTCATTCAGTAGCTTATCGAGCGTGTTTAATACGCGCGCGTCTGATAGCTTAGCGCTCAGCGGGCCGAACTCCGAAGAGTGAACCCCCGGCTCATTCGCCTTCATATCCGCGACCAGCGCCGCCAGGGTAAAGGCGAGCAGCCGGGTGCGGTTTTCATAGCCATATACATCAACCCAGTCTTTGTAGATAAAGCCCGCTGGCATATCCAGCTCCAGAAAGTTGAGGTAGCTGTTGCGCAGATCTTTAGCCGACAGCGGCCTGCCTTCGCTTTCCTGACTAAAACGCCTGGCCAGACGGCCAACGTTTATCCCGGACTGCATCTTTTTGCTGTCGCCGAACTTCTCCAGATCGGCAATCGCCTCTTTGATTTTCTTTTTCTGAAGCTCTGACAGCTGGCGGCTCAGCAGCATTTCCCGCAGTGCCAGCATCAAATCACTGTCGTTAGGGAAAAGCTGGCGGGCAAAATTAATCAGCGTATTGACGTCGCGCAGTTTTGCCACCTGACGAATGAGCGTATCCAGCTTCTCATCAGCCTGGTCCTCAAGCATGGCGGAGACAAAATCATTATCCGTGCTGTCGTTTTTTCGCCCCATCTTGCTAAAACGTCCAAACGCGCTGAGGATGTCCGCCATCTCCTCAGCGGCATTGCTCAGCTCCTGCTGCAGGTTCAGGGGCTGTACTTCCTCTCCCCCATCCGCCATCAGCGTCCCAGAGTGACTCTGCGGCATCGGGGTATCGATGCGTTTAAAATCTATGCCGGGGACAGAACGAATATTAATCACGAGAGCAGCCCTTAATTATCTTTCATCGTTTCGCGCAACATGGAGACCGTCGATTTCAGAGTCACTTCGTTGCCCGTCCAGGTACGTCCCAGAACCGGGTTATTTTCCGTGCGTCCCTGCCAGGTTTCGCCGCTGGTCAGGAGGCCCGGCTGGATCAGGAACAGGCGCACCATCTTTTTGTGGCTGGTATAGCTGTAGTCAAACAGCTTGCCCACAAACGGGATATCGCGCAGCAGCGGGATCCCGAGGCTATGATACTCATCCTGATCGCGGCTATAGCCGCCGACCAGCAGGCTATAGCCGACCGGAACGCGCGCCTCGGTACTGATCTGGGTATTGTTAACCATCGGCAGGCTGTCGATGTTTTCCGTGGAGCCATCGGCGTTCAGCGGTAGTCCGCCGTCCTGAATATTGAGGATCATCTCAATTTCCTGCTGACGTTGAGCCAGACGCGGCAGCACGCTTATCATCGTGCCGTAGGTGATCTTCTCCAGCGACGAAGTGCGTTCGCCAATCAGCTTCGCGTAAAAGCTGCTGTTGTTATCAAATAGTGCCGGAACGTTTTCCTGGGTGAGGATCTCTGGGCGAGACACCACCTGCGCGCTTCCTTTTTTCGCCAGCGCAGAGACGTCCGCCAGGAAATGAAGGCTGTTTTCCGGCGTCAGGGAGCTGGTATTGAACGTCACCCCGGTATTGCCCAGCTTCGCCGCGCCCTGCCAGCGAATGCCCAGCTCGTTGATATCGTCTTTTGAGATATCAATAATCCACAGAGAGAGCTGGATCTGCTGTTTAGGAATGTCGATAGCGTTCACCAAATCCTCAACGAAGCTTACCTGCCGCTCGGAGCCCTGAATCAGCAGGCTATTCGTGTCGGAATACCCCACGATATTGATCGTCTGCTGGCTGGGGATATCCCTGTCAACCGCCCCGCTCCTTGCCGCAGGTGGCGCGTTAAATGACGGCAGCGGCGGAAAGTTGCCTTTTTGCGTCGCAGACGCGGCTTCCAGCGCGCTACGCGTATCGTTATCAACGGTAATATTCGCGCCCGCCGGCGCTGAACGCCCTCCCTCGCGGCTGCTGGTATTGTTTAACAGCTGATTCAGCACCGTCGCTACGCCTGGCACGGTAATAGGAACATCCCGCTGGGTATAGTTACGGTCGTTCACGAAGGTATTTTTCAGCTTGATTACGCGGATTGTGGTCTCTCCGGTTCCCGGCCGCGCATAGGTGGCATCAATGTATTTTGCCGCGGCGGAGACAAGCTCGACGTAAACTGGCGGGCCCGAAACATAAAACGAGCCCGAGCGTCCGTCTGAACGCAGCGGGAATCGCGGATCGTACAGGCCCGACGACTGCAGGTAGGCGACCAGCCTGTCATAAGGTGCGTAGGCCAGGCGCACGACACTGCTTTGTATTTCGCTGGTGTCGTAAATGTAGACCGAGCTGCCGTCGTCATACCAGATAAGACCGGTACGGGCGGCCACGGTATCAAGCACCGATTTAGGGTCATTGAGGTCAAAATTGCCGGATACCCGTTTTTTCGCCGCCTCGACGCTAACGATAAAAGGCTTATGGAGCGCGCCCCCAACGACAAAAAAGAGCTGCTGAACGCTGTTGTTGCTCGCCACATAGGTATTTTCAGCCGTCGAATGAATGGACGTCGCGGGCGCTGAGGTAGTATTCAGCATATTTGCGCCTGCTGGCACACAGGATATTACCGTCAGCAGGAGATAGGGCACTCTGCTATTCAGCGTTTTGCGAACAAACTTATTCATGAAGCAAACCTTCCAATTTTTTAAACTCCCTGGGGGTGATGCCAAATAGCGACTTTATTTCGCTGGAAAAATGCGAAGACGATGCGTAGCCATTGTCACCCGCAATGGTGGCAATGGACTGGTCATTCTCAATCAGCTGCAATGCGCTATTCGCCGCACGCCATAAGCGCAGCTGTTTTTTGGGGCCTCGTGTAAAGGCGTGGTGGCAAAGCTTTCTGAAATAGGACTCTGAAACACCATAAATTCGACTGGCATTATAAATTTTGTGCGTCTCGCTCTCTTTATCTTCATTCATGACCTGCGACAGCAAAAAATGCGCAATCCAGTAACTCTCCACGTTACGCACAAAGGCAAAAAGGCTTTCCAGGCGTCGGTCTTGCGGATCTAATAACGATGAAATAAGCAACGCCATCAGCGATTTATTTTCATGTTCAACTCTTAATACCAGATGAGATGCGGTAAGCAGCATAACGTTTTCCTGCCCCTCGATACCCTCACCGCTGGCTTCCGGGCATTTCGTCTGATAGTCGAGGAAAGAAAATAACGTCGTCGCCTGAGACATAGACTTAACCTCGACAATCCATTCCCCAGAAAAACGTAAGTGTATTTCACTCAGGGTGGCGATCATTACAGCATGACGGATAGTATCGAATGCCACTGCGCTCTCTTCCTCCGTTTGGTCGATGCCCAGTGACATAATAGAATGCTGATTAACCGGCCGCGCATATAAAATCGCTGAGTGACACTTGATATCTTTACAATCAATTTTGTGCGTTTTCCCTCTGAGAATATCATCAGACAGGAGCTGCTGAGATTTCTGCTCCAGATGGCGTTGTTTATGATTATTCATCATCGTTGCACCCTACATGAGTAAGTATGTCTATCAATACTAATGAATCAGATAAAAACAGTTGAACGAGCACGGGTTTTAAGAATTTCCGTAAACTTATCAGAAAACTCCGCACGGTCAATGGCGTAAAATAATATTAAATTTTTAATAAATTTTATTATAAAAACTTCAAAAAAAGATCAAGACTAATTGTTGCGGATTATTCCTGGCTTACGTATATTCATTTTCCCGTAAGCATCTGTTGTAATGCAATGCAGTCGGGATACCAGTATGGATTCAAGCATTATTTATATTTTGATTTATCCAATAGGCTATTGACAGCAACTGGCCCTTATATTGAAACCGGTAGCAAAATAATTTAACGGTAGCAGATTAAATATACAATCGTAAGGATGCCAGCATCTGTTTGATTGTTTTTTTATATTGAATGGCTCTTTTCTATGAACAGCGACATGAATGAAATAACTGAAGCGATGCCTGTTGTGCCAGAGACAAAGAAAAGCTACACATTGAAGGTGCTGTTTGGCCCTATGTTTGGCTGTGAACTTAATCTGCCAGCAGATGACTATTTTATTATTATTAATCAGAGCATTGCTATCGATGACGCTGGCAGCGCAGCGATATCAAGCGGCGAGCATGCCGCAGCGTATACCCATAATACGCTCTATATACCTTGCGATCGCCCGTCGCCGAACCTCATTTTACGCCTCTCGGCCCCAGCAGAAGACGGAGAAGGCCCGGGCAGCTTTCGGGTAGAGGTTCAGGATGAGAATAACAGTTTCCCGACCATCGTTAATGAAAACGAAATATTTACCCGTGAACATATTCGTTTCGCCCTAAAGCGCACTGAAGATGAGTGGCCGGAAAGTATCCGTAATTTTGTGCTCCCCCCCAATGTTGATGCAGAATTCAACGGTCAGGAGACCATTGCTGAGTTTAATGCTAAAAAGCACCATACGCTGATCGTTGGTGCTGCCATTCTGCTGATTTTAATCATTACTGCCGCCGTTATCTGGTATAAAAAACTGGAGAACGATCGTCAGGTATTAAATCTGAATGCGGCGCTCGCCGGCGCGCCCGCGGCTATCGATATTTATCGAGGCCGTGAGAATAGTACAATATATGTTCTGGCAAGCAAATATCAGGCCCTGGAGTGGGTAAAAGAAGCCTTATTCAAGCTAGGTGAAAATAATAACGTCGTTCCTGTATGGTTAGTTCAGCACCAGAAAGCCACAACCGAAGTGCTGATCAAGTCAGGCTATCCGGTAGTGCAGATCGATTACACCAAGCCTCAGCACCCTGTGATTATCCTCTGGCAGGATCTTTCTCCCATTCAGCAGGAGAAGTTAACGTCATTGGCACTGCAGAAAATTCCGTTTGCGCTTGATATCCAGGTATTTATAAAAAGCAAACAGCAGCTCCTGCAGGATGCACGCCAGGGCTTAGACCGCATGCACATTAATTATCGTCAAATAAACTCGTCAAGCGGCTACGCCTTAGTGATTCGCGATGCGCTTAGCGATAATGCTCTTTCGGCGTTGCAGCGATTTATAAATGATTTCAATCGTCAATGGGGAACACACATCATTAATTTTTCGATAAACCTCAATGAGAACTGGTTAGAGAATAAATCTTACCTTGACTCATCGAATGGTTATTTGTTTTTAAACCCTCGTCACTGGTACTTTCCATTAAAGCAAGGAGATATAAATGGCTGATACAAATCCTAGCCCGACCCCCACGAGCAACGGTTATTTTCTTGATGACGTCTCGGTCGCATTCGAGAACGGTGCGGCAGACATGATGAAGCAGCTTCAGGATGCCCAAACGGCTCTTGAAGCCGACCCATCCGATCCCGCCGTGCTGGCTAACTATCAGGCGAAGCTGCAGGAATATACGCTGTTCCGTAACGCCCAAACCAGTACGGTTAAAGCCTATAAGGATATTGGCGCAGCCATTATTCAGAACTTCCGTTAATTATAAGTGGTACGAATATTTTCGTACCCTTTCCTTTTATTGGAGATTTTATGAGTCAGCCAATCGAAGCATTGTCAGCATTAACTCGCCTGAGCCCACACGGTATCAATCCGGAGGACAATACCTCAGTCACGGTACATGACCAGTATTTTAACAATCTGGTTGCCAGTACGTTCAATAAGATCAGCGACACCGACATGCAGTTCAAGAATGTGATTAATACGCTCAGCCAGTCGCCCCAGTTCACCAGCGACCCGCAAAAATTATTGATGCTGCAGAGCTATATTGGCGAGTACAGCAACTATGTCTCTCTGGTGAGTACGCTGGCTCGTAAGGGGGTTAGCACAATTGAAACCCTGGGAAAATCGCAATAATGAGCACTACATTTTTCCGCACCCTGGCGGTTGTCTTTTTTGCTTTTATGTTGAGCGCCTGTAATGACGAAAAGCTGCTATTCAATCTGACCCAGGAACAGGCCAATCAGGTGCTGGCCGTCCTGCAACAGCACAATATCTCTGCCAGTAAGGAAGGCACGCTCAAGGCGGGCTATACCGTTGCGGTAAACAAGTCCGAAAGTACCGCCGCGCTGTCAATCATCAACCAGTACCAGCTACCGTGGTCCGCTGATGTGCAGATAGCCCAGGCCTTTCCCGAAGGCGCGCTGGTCTCCTCCCCTAATGCCGAGCAGGCGCGCGTTCTCTCTCTTCAGGAGCAGAGGCTTGAGCAATCTTTGCGCATGATAGCGCAGGTCGTTAACGCGCGCGTTCACGTGAGCTATCCGGCGTTCAACAATGACAGCAGCAGAACGCCAACAGGCCACGTTGGGGTGATAATCACCTATAAAGGTGAAATTGACGATAACCTCTTCATCTCGCAGATTAAATCGCTAATTAAAAACAGTTTTGATGACGTGCGTTATGAAAATATCTCGGTTGTGCTGTTCCCGGCACCGCTGATCCAGTACGTCACGCCAACCAAAGTCCCTGACGCTCTGCCTGCCACCTGGATACTCATTCTCGTTGCGCTAGCGCTGTGCGGAGCGGTCACTTCTGGCTACATGCTTTACCGCGTCAGCCGCCGTCCTCCGGTTGAAAAAGAGCATAGCGCAGAGCCGCTCGCACCGGAGAACGCAGAACCATGAGAGCCGACGATCAGCACATGATGTCTATCCTGTATGCGCCGGCCGGGTATGCCCACATGAGCCATCTTCCGCAAGCGCTAGCCTATGGCGATATCGACTGCCCGACGCTGCGTAACCTGTGGCTTCTCCGTCAGGGTAAACTCAGCCATCTTCCGCCAGCGTGGCGGTCTGATAATAAAACGCTGTCGCAGATGCTGTCGTGCTGGCATCTGATTCCCGAAACGGCGCACCTGATCGGCGGCTATCTCATGCGAAATCATCTGCTTAAGCGCGGCGCGCTGATAATGTCCGATCCGCGGCTTCTGGCCTTTATTTCATTGCCAATGCCCCACGGCATTGCGCTCGATCCCGGCGGCCGGACCTCAATGGCAACTACCTCCTGCGGGCTGGCGTTTATTCTGAGCCAGTTCCCAGAATTACCTCAGGCGCTACGACAGCGCCTGCTGCTGCACTTCCCCGCGGGGATGTCTATTGAACCGCTGCCGGCGGGAAAAACGCTTAACCATATCAATCTACTCCGAATGGCCCTGACCTATGCGAACCATTACTACTGATACCTTACCTGAAGATATCGATAATCAGGTTGTGGTTAAGTCCGGTGAACGGACTCGCCATCAGCGAATGACCGTAGCGCTGGAACGAACCCTCAGCCGCTGCAGTGAAATTCACGCGGAATATGAACTACAGACCATCAGGCTACGAGAGAGCTGTGAAAAACAGGGCTTTGAAGCCGGTTTTCGCCTGTTCTTCGACCAGCTTGTGGCACTGATTGATGATTATCAGCGCCTGCAACGCCAGCACCAGATGCAGTTCCGCGAGCAGGTCGGTGATGCGCTTAAAGGCGCGCTGCACGACACGATGATCGTGAATCGAATTATTCATCATTTACAGGAAAAGTGCGGTCATCAGAAGGCGCTGCGGATCATCATCCCCACTGCCGTGAAGCTGCCGGAAGGCGCCGACGCCTCAAACTATCAGTTCACCGATGACAACCATATCACCGTGCAAAATGATATGGATGCCATCCGCTTTCCCAGTGAATCACTCTGTCGCCAATGGCTACATCATGCCGATGAAAAGGTTGCTCCCACCGAAGCGGTGATGTCCCATCTGGCCCCTGACGTGCTGCGAGATATCGCCAGTCAACTTATTGGCCTCAGTAACCAAATCCCCCTCACCTCCACTTATTCAGAACATCAACAGGAAGAGCACGATGAGTCAGATTAACCCGGTCTCCGCTGCGGCGCTTGCCGCATACTCCAGCGCATCAGATGAAGAAAACGCTACGGGCAGCAATTTTAACACTAAGGTGCTGGATTTTTTTAAACAAAACCAGCCTGAAGGTTCACTCAATGAGGTGCTCGCACAGCTTAAAAATCTGGCCGACCCGGGTGAAAAGATTTCAATGCAGCAGCTAAACTCGGCGATCCTCATTGCTGATGGCACCCTGCGCAAAGACCCGGAATATAAGACATATACCGACAGCACCCTCGACAGGATGACGACCCAGATGCTTGGCGTGAATATGTTTTACAACAACATGCTGTACAAAAGCTTCACCAAAACCGACGACGATACTTCCCTCTAATTCATTCAGCCCAGACCCGGCGTAGCGCCGGGTATTTACATTATGCAGATTAAAACCGTTATTGCTCTCGCCAGCCCTTTCTTCCTCTCTTTTCATGCTTTCGCTCAAAACGGCGACTGTATTACTCAGGCAGCACAATGTTTCCAGGTCAACCCACTGCTTATCAAAGCGATAATCTGGCACGAATCCAGGAATCAGCCGCAGGCGCTGAATTTCAATAAAAATAAAACCGTGGACGTCGGCATCATGCAGATTAACACGGTGCATTTTAGCAGTCTCAAAAGCCGGGGGATTGATGAGCAGCGCCTGCGCAAGGACAGCTGCGCCAATGTGTTCTCGGGAACCTGGATACTAAAGCAGAAAATTGAGCGTTATGGTTATACCTGGGACGGCATTGGCAGCTACCATTCACGAACGGCAGCTCAGCGTGAAAAGTATGTGCGAAACATCGTCTCACTTATTGCCCATCAGACGGCCACCCTCGACAAAATTGCCGTTCCCCCCTCGCACAGCGTCCCAACGCTTTTCTCATGCCGGTAAGTTAAAGCAATAACGCAGGCGCTGGCCTGCGTTATTGTTTTAGTCAGCATGATCTGGAATAGAGAGGTAAATAACGCCGTCACTTATCTTAAATTAAGGCTAATTTAACGAGTAAAAGATTCAGAGCCTGAGATTAGTCTGCTTTGATAGCTTCGGTATTCAGCGTGCATTTTCCCATAAGCATGGACGCCCTGGGGCTACAAACCAGTCCGTGATCCGTTTTGCAACAGTATAAATAATTATCCATAAGCCTGGTCTTACTGTACTGCGCCAGCAGTCCGCCAGAAAAGAAGACCTTCTTTTCTTCAAAAAGATCCTGTGCATATCCCCTTGCCCCCATGGCCACCCCCGCCAAAAAGATGCTTAACGTTGCGACGGCGAAAATAAACCACTTCCTTGACGTCAGCTTTCGCCCCACCGGCTTGTGCTGTGGCACATAGGATACAACCGTCATTGACGTTGTGGGGGGAGCGGGCTGATAGCTGGTAATGGGTTTAGCTGAATAAGAGATGTTGTCCAGTTCAATCGTTCCTGCCGCCGGGGAACGTTCGTTTAGCGTGTCAGGCTCCAGTTCGGGCTCTGATAGCGACGCCTCCCAGGTGGGTTCGGCGGTAAGCTGATAGCCTAACTTTGGAATAGTGACGATAATGTTCTTAGATTCATCTTTAAGGCTAATGCGTAATGAGCGTATCATTTGCGCAATACTCTGGGAGGTAACATAGCTGCCATCCCAAACTTCCGAAAGAAACTCGTCCTGAGAAACCGGGGATGGATATTTGGCGCAAAGCAGGGCCAGAACGTCTGACTGTTTTTTTCTCAACTGCAGGATTGTATCTTCGCGTTGTAAGGTTCTTAATGCCGGATTAAAAGTGTAATCAAGAAAGAAAATCTTGCCTTGCTTCGTTGAGCTATTTTTCAATTTAGATCCCTCAGTCATTTCATTTGATGAGTGAACATACCATCAAGAAAATGCATGGCCGAAAGCCTCAACCCACGCCTCTAGACATTTAATCGACAACTGATTAGTTCATTTCACATTTATTTAATTAAACGATACCTAAACGGACAATTACATTATCAGCTCACCAATATAATTACCTGCGGTATTAATATGTGTCAGATGGAATATTATGGATAATGCTTTACTCTGTAAAAATATCATCTTAACACAGTAAATCCATAGTTTTATAATTGATTTAAACGATCGATGCCCATACGTTAATCGTCAAAACAAATCACACTATTTATTTACATTCAATTAAAATCAACTTCATATACTCCTTCAGCAAGCTGAAAAATAGCATATGATTCACATCTTTAAATTAAGCTAAATCTGTCCCTGATAGACATATTATCGTATGCCGTTTAAAAAAAATGCGGAACATCCTTGTCCGCTAATAAAGCAATGTCCTCACGCTACATGAATAGTCACTGCATTCTGGAGTCGAATCTGTCGCTAACCTTGACTCCTTTTCCCGACCCAATCCATGGTCAAAAATTTAACATATATCCAGGAAACCACTCTATCAAAAAACGCCACTTAGCCTGTCAGTACTGCGTCAGAATCATCGTCGCCGATGCGGAAAATGCCCCTGTTGCAATATTCTCATAGCTGACCGAAGCCGGTTTCACCGGAGTAAAGCTCAACGGCACGGTGAAACTGCCATTCGTGACGCTGAGTTTCTGGCTATCTCCGTTGGCGATCGCATTCCCATTCCATCGCATTTCCACAGCCAGATTATCATTATTGGTTTTAATCGCCTTATTATTCCAGGCCGGAGATAAGAGGCTCATTTTGACATCAAAATCCACAGTGTGCGCCGCGTCACAAACTATATTGAAATCTTTTCTTACAGTTTGCGATGACGTCCCGCCTGAGACAATATCACCGCGTTCAATCTGCCCTAAATCCACGTTAAAGGTCGATCCAGACATAACGCTACAGGTCGAGGTATTAATATCCACATCGTTCGACGCGTAGAGGGTCCAGGTATAGTTATGACGCTCGCCTTTATTATTGGTCTGCACGAATCGCAGGCTCCCCAGCTTATCGCCGGTCTTGATGTGAATCTCCTCCCCGAGCGACGTCAGTTCAAAATAAAGCACCACGGGTAATTGTCTGGATTCACCATTGTTTAGATCGAAGATTTTCGTTTCAGATACCGGCGCAGGATGTTCGGTCCCCGAAATCGTGACGCCATATTTAAGGTTTTTAAAAATACCGCTTTCAAGCTTTACCCCATCGGCCCCCAGCCACATGGTGTCGATCCAGCCGTCCTGTCCCGCCGTATTCTTGCAGGTAATTTGGGGCGCCAGATCGACGATACTGTTTTTACCGGTATTAACATCTGAGCTGACGTTAATATGGATATCGGCGTCGCCGCCGTGCCAGCCAATCTTGTCACACTCATAGGCCGACGCCGCCACGCTTTGCAGCAGCAGAATTGCCAGCAACGGCAATTTTATCTTCATAAGATTTTCCCTAGGGGTAATTAAGCTCAAACGTCGCCAGCGCGCTAAATTCGCCGCGGCGCAGTGTGCGGTTGGCGAGCGCGCCTGGTTCACCTATCACGTAACCTTCCAGCGCCAGCTCGCTGGTGCCGTTCTGAAGTGAAAACGCCTTTACCGTCTTGTTGAAAGGTAAAGGCGTGCCGTCCGGCAGCGACATGCCGATGGCCAGACCGCTATCGGCAGGAGACGTCACGGCCAACATGCCGGAGAGCTCCGCGCTCTCAGCGCCCTTAAAGGTCACTTCAACCTGATTGCCAAGCGTCAGGTCGCACTCCCTGAGCTTGATGACGAACGGCTGCGCGTGGGTGCGTGTATGTAGATAGAGATACGTATCGATTACCGTGCCAAAATCGAGGGTTATGGCCGCGGAGGCGGGATCGAGCTCACAGGGATCGGCCACCAGCTGGCCGTCAAACCGCAGATTATTACCTACTTCTTTTACGCCGCCCTCCGCCGCACACGCGGCGTGGGTGATGATAAGCAACAGTAATCCCAGCGCCCCGCGCCGCGTGTAGAATATGTCCATGCTATTTCCTTACAGGTATTCCGCCAGCAGCGTCGCGGTTGCGCTAAACGCCCCTTCACTCAGCTCGCTGACGCTCGGATCTTTTACCGGTACCGCTTCAAGGGTTGGCGGATTTTGATAGGTAATATCCAGCGCCTTGTTGATCTCAAACGGCTGCCCGTTCTGAAGGATCTGGATCCCCAGCCCCGCCGCATTGGTGCTCAGCGCGCTGGCGTCAAAGGAGGCGGCGCTACCCTTCACAATCATGGTCAAACGCCAGGTTGGATCGATATCATCGCAAACCAGCTGGTAGCTGATGGTCTGCCTGTAGCGCTGCCCGTCGACCTTGTGGATACCAACATTGTCGAAATGAATGCTCAGGTCACGGTCGTTATTGATGTGGCAGGGATGAATTTTCAGCGTCCCGTGAAACGCGATGTCGCTACTGTCGCCGGTCGCGACGGCGAAAGCATGCCCGCAGGCAGAAAGCACCAGGGTAAAAATAGCGCCGCGCAGACGCGCCCGGCTGCGATTAAGGAGGGTGTGAATCATCGTTCTTGCCTCAGTTATAGGCCACTTTCAGGGTTGCCGTGGCGTTAAATGCCTGGCCGTCCTGAAACCGGGCGCCGCTCTCCTTTTCAAGCACCGCATACAGCGAAGGCGGACTGCTGCTATCAAAATCGATCCAGTGATTAAGCGGCAGGGTCGCGCTGCCGTTTTGCAGCTTTATCGTCAGCCCATTGGCATCGGTTTGCAGCCTGCTGGTATCGCCACCCGCGGGCGTGCCGGATACCTGCAGCTGCACCGTTTTGCCATCCGGGTCGCCCTGGCAGCTCACCTGATACGGGATCGCCTGACGATACGCCGTCCCCACGATCTCATTGATGTACACATCGCCAAATTCGACCTTTATCGGCTCGTTGCTGGAAAAGGTACAGGACGCTGTAGCAATCACCTCGCCGGAAATGGCGATGTCCACGTTGCTGGATCCCGGTCCGGCGGTCGCGCCGGCGGCGGCCACCATCATCAGCGCGCTAGCGCCGCGGCTCAGACATTTCATGACGCGCTCCTTAGTCATAGTCCAGTTCAAATCCTACCGTCGCGCGCCACTCGCCGGACGACAGGTCCTGGGCCGTGCGTTCCGGCTGCACGCGGTACAGCATCGCACCGTTTCCCGGCACGATAAAATGCGGCACGCCGCGCTGACCAAGACGAATGTCCCGGCCCGCGCTGTCGGTGATACGCAGGCCCATCCCGCTTACGCCGTTGACCTTAACCAGCTCGGGCGTGTCCGGATCGGCGGGGGCGGTGAACGTCACGCTAACCATTGGCTGTGCGCTATCCCAGTAGCGATTGCCCGTGCGCAAATCAAGCATATTGCCGCCGACATGGACGCAGTCGCGCAGCCGCAGGATAAACGCCTGCGCTTCCCCGCGTGACCCCGTCTTTTGCAGAAGCGACGTCGTTATGCGCCCCAGATCGATCTCCTGATTTTGCGAGACCATATCGAGGCGACAAGCACCCTCTACAAACTCTCCGTAAACGTGCAGTTCGCCGTGCTCGCCTTCCACACCCCAGCTATCCGCGTCGGCGAAGGCCGTCATTGCCGGCCCGAGCGCGCTTGCGATAAGCAGCACCGCGGCGCGTTTTGTCGTTTCATTCATCGTGCTTATCCAGCCCTGCTGTCAACAACCCGGCAAACATCGTGCGCGCAGCTGAACATCAGCTTTGGCCGGCCGCCATAGTCATTAATCCAGGTCATAATGGGCTTATTGCCGAGCGCCCCCGCCTTCACGGTGAGCGGCGATTCAGAGAAAGGGGCAATCATCACCGGGTCAAACCCGGCAATGGGCGCGCCGCCCGGCTGATTGTACGCAGCAGCCAGCGTCACGTAATAAGGGCTGGGGTTATTGACGCGGTAGCCTTCGCCGTGGCGGGTTAAGACCAGCTTTTTCTGCCAGAGATCCGGGGCCTGATTGCGGTCAAGCTGCAGCGAGGCCGGACGGTAGAAAAGCTTGATGCGCGTTTGCAACGCAATCTGCAGGGTGTTCGCCTTGCTGCTTTTGGGCGGAATTTCACGCAGGTTAAAGTAGAAAATTGATTCTCTGTCCTGCGGCAGCGACTGGGCATCATCGGTAAGCTGCAGCTTTACCTGCCCTTTAGCCACGGGCTCTACCCGCTGAAGCGGCGGCAGCGCCGCCAGCGGCCCGCTGATTTTGTTCCCCTTTTCATCCTCAATCCACGCCTGCGCCAGGTAGGGCAACGCCTTGTTCTGGTTGGATATGTTCAAGCTCATCGACCTGTTCGCGCCGTTAAACACTGCCCGCGTGCGGTCAAGCGTAACGGCAGCCTGCACGCTCTGGCAAAGCAGCCCGGAGATCAGCACTGCTCCGATCCCCGTGAACGATAAATGATGTTTCATACGGATATACTCGCTGTTGTTGGGCCACCGCAGAATACGGTTGCCCGGTTGTTTTCACCGCGGTCGCGGATGGCTGAAACGCTATATCTGCTGCGGCCGGCAGGTTAACGGCAGAACGCGGACGCCGGTCGGCAGGGGGTTAGGCAGCGTTACTACGCACTGCGTTTGCCCATCCCACATCACCCGCATCGACTCCCCGCTGACCATCCCCGTTAGCCATACCATGCCGTCATCGTCGACGATCCCGGCCTGGCTCTCACGATGGCTGAGCACCGTCGCTCCGAACGGTGGAACGCTGCCGTTGGTAAGACGCAGCTGCACCATCGCCTTTTCCCCGGCAATCATTCCAAAACGGCGGTAGCCGATGGCCCCTTCCGTCAGCGTTCCCTGAACCACCGACCGCGTTGCCTCGACGTTGTCGGCCAGGTTGTTCACGTCCACGCTGACGCTGCTGCGATAGCCATTGCTGATATCCGCAACCACGGCCTTGCCAAAGCGGTTCGTCTGGGTTCCCGTGCCGTATCCGCGGACGGGTACCCCGGCAATGCCCGCCGTATCAACCATCATTCGCGTTCCACCCATGCTGCTCACCCGATGCATCGCCACGCCCTCTGGCGTCGCAGTAAGGCCCCCCTGAATCGCTCCGCCCCAGGAGCGATAGCGCCCCTCTTCATAGGTGGTATTAGCGGTCAGCTCGGCAACGTCGCCCTTGTGCGTAAAGTACCCGCTGCTGGCTGCCCGGCCCTGCCGGGCAACCCCGGCTTTAATCCGGTAGGTATTGTTTGCGTCAATGTTGTCGAAATAGCCAATCATCGCCCCGTTGCCTGAACTTCCCGCCTGGCCATCGACATTGAGCGTGCCCCCATTACCCCACGGCACCGAGAGGCTCAGGTAAGCGCCATCGTCGCGTGTATGGTTAAAAAGAGAGCGATAGGCCGACAGGGTCAGACCAAGATTTTTAAGCTGTCCGGCATCGAAAAAGCGGGATAGCGAGAGGTTGTAGGTATCGTTATCCGGGCGGTCCCAGTAGGTCTGGTGGCTATAGTTCACATACGCACTAAGCCCCAGCTGCCGAAACTGTTTATTGAAAGCAATGGTATAGAGCTCTTTATTGTTATTTCCCGCTATACCGTGATAGCGCGCGCTTAAAAACTCCGACATATTCATAAAGTTACGCTGCGAGAAGCGATAGCCTGCGAAGGTGACCTGGCTGTCGTATTCGTCAAAGCGTTTGGAGTAGCTAAGGCGCCAGGAGCCACCGGACCGGCTGCCCGTCTGCGGCAACACGGCACGCGACTCGGTGAAGTCAAACGAGACCGCCCCCAAGGCCAGCAGGTCACGACCGACGCCCGTCGCCACCGCGTTATAGTCACCCGCCAGCAGGCTGCCGCCGTAAAGCGACCAGCCGTTATTGATCCCCCACGAAAATTCCCCCGTGGCAAATCCCGGCCCCACGCTGTTGTGGCGGTAATCCGACGGCTTGCCCAGCGCCAGCTTGTAACGCACCGTGCCAGGCCGCGTCAGATAGGGAATATTGGCAGTATCCATCCGGAAATGGCGAACGGTGCCGTCCTGTTCCTGTATCTCCACGTCCAGCGTTCCAGAAACCGCCGTGTTCAAATCCTGAATACGAAACGGGCCCGCCGCCACGGTGGTTTCGTGCAGCACGCGTCCCTGCTGGCTAATAGTGACCTTCGCGTTGGTCCTCGCGACGCCGACCACCTCCGGCGCATAGCCGCGCAGGTTGGGCGGCAGCATATTGTCGTCCGATTCGAGGCTGCTTCCCGTGTAGCGGAAACTGTCAAACAGCCCCGAGTTGAGATAGTTTTCCCCCATCATCAGCTTCGACTTCAAGGACGGCAGCGCCCGCCACGCGTAGTAACGACTCCACGCCCACTCGCGCTGATTGTCCTGATACGACCCAGCGCTGTGGCTGTAGCGCGCCTGCCAGTCCGCACGCACCCGCCAGCCGCCGACGTTAAAACCGGTAGTGCCGTTACCCGTCAGTGATTTCATCTCGCGGCGGCTCCCCGTTGCATACCGCGAAGACTGACCGTTAAGGTTATAGTCAAAAATGGCCCCGCCAATCCCCTCATCCCAGCTGCCGGGGGGATCCCAATTCTCAGCGGTATATTCGAGATAGGCCTGAGGAATGCTCAGGTACAGCGTATTAGAACCAAGGTCGGCACGCTGGCTGGCGCCCGGCAGGCTCGCCAGCTGCAGGCAAGTACCGTGATGCCACCACGTCAGCGTGCTTTGCAGCGCTGATTTAAGTCCAAGCAGCGCCACAAGGTCGTGCGTCAGACATACCTCACTGCCCTTTGGATCATCATCCGGCGCCAGAAAACTGAGCGGCTGTTCGGGCAACTCGGTCTTGTTCAGGCGAACCACCATCTGGTAATTCCCCGGCATAATAAAACCGGCGCGAGAGAACTGACTCAGGTCGATATGCGCCCGATCGCTGACGTCCAGCACGTCGGTATTAAATTGAATGGTTTGTGCCGCATACCCACTGGTCATCCCTCCCTGTAAGGCCAGGGTGACCAGCACGGCAATGCCCGAAAAATTAAAAACGTGCCTCATCAAAAATAATCCAGTTTGAAACGCACCGTAGTCTGGTACGCCCCGGCGCGCAGCTTCTGGTGGTTACCCACCAGCCGCAGGCTGTAATCAAGGCGCATGGCGCCAGGCTGAAGCTGCCCCGAAGAGGAGGCGATTCCCGGCCGCATGCGGTTGCCTGCGGCATCCATAATTTCCAGACCGACCCCGCGGGCCTCGCCGCGAAGCGCGAAGAGCGAGCCATCGGTGATGGCCCCATCGAAGGTGACGCGAAAATGTGACCAGTCAGGATGGTTTGGCAGCATCGGTTCCAGCGCGCAGTTCTCGAGGTGAATGCTGAACGGCTTTGATGGCCCGACGCCGGCATTGATGATCTGATCTAACGGCAGCGTGATGAGGTCGATCGCCTGATCGCGACTATCGACTTTGATCGCGCAGGGCGTATCGATAATCGCCCCCTGCATGCTGACCTTGCCATGCCCCTGGCCGGTAACGTTAGCCGCCGGTACGCCCGCGCAGACGAAGGGCAATGTCAGCCACAGCAGCCGCACAGGCGTGACAAATGAAGCACTACGTTTCATAGATTTCCCGCAAAAAAACCGAACCAGACGGCCGCAAGGCCAACGTCGTCTTACTGGTAAGCCAGGGTGAAGTTGGCAACCGAGGTAAACTCACCCGGCACAACGGAGGACGTGGCGCCGTTCCCCTGCAGATAAGCGGCATAGGTAAGGGTGTTATCACCCTGCTGGGTTTTGGTGACCGAGCTCGGCGTACCAAGCGGGATGTTGGTGCCATTGTCATTGGTAATGCCAATAGCCGCGCCGCTGGCCGTGCCAACCAGCGCCAGATAGCCTGGCTGGGCGCTTGATTCCGATCCCGTGAAGGTGATGGTGACCGTTTTATCCGTCAGGCCAGCGAGATCGCAGCTTTCCAGCTTGATATCAAACGGTCGCGGACGCGATTTCCCGCCGTTCGCCAGCGCTTTGTTGGAAATTTCACCCAGGTCAACGGTTTGTTCAATGGTATCGGGGGTAATTGAACAAGGGGCGTCGATAATTGCGCCGGTAAATGTGACCTTGCCGTGCCCCTGATCGGCCGCCTGTACCTGACCGACGAGTACGGTAGTCGTCATGCCAAGCGCCCAGGCCCATTTGGTTAATTGCATCGTTATTCTTTCCTGTAAAAGTTAATAGATAACACCAACACACACATTATCCGCATAGAGTTAGTGGCTTTAATCTACTTAATTTTTACTGGCACAACTTTCAAAAAACGACACCGCAAAAATATCCTCTTTTCAGTAAAAAGCGTTTTTTGCAAGAAGCACACGATGGCGCATGACACTATACATCCCGACAGCTAAACCGGTCCTGTGAACGGTTTTATATTGTAATTTAATGCCAAGCGAGGAAATTATGTCGTTAACTGTACGTGAACAAAATCGATTTATTGCTGCCCTTGATAACCTAAGAACCTCCGAGCGGGTGCACAAAAGCGATCTTAAAACCGTTAATAAAACGCTGGATAAAATGGGCAGCGTCGCTAATAGTAAAGAATTACTCGCAAGTCTCAGCGATCGAATGCGTCAAAACTTTGACATTAAAGATTCCAAAAAAGTGGAGTCGTTTATTGAAAATGTCAAGGACAAGCTTGAAAAGCAGGAATCAAAGATCCACGATAAGAAACTCACGCAGCTGAACAATATTGGCAACCGTATCTTTCAGGCAAGCCAAAAAATTGAGGTTGATCATCTCAGCAAAGAGATCGCGCTCAAGACGAGTGCGGCAAATCGTCAACTGGAATGCGCCAGATCTGATAAAAACCTGGTTCACGAAATGATTGACAAACGAAATGAAGCAAAAGAGTTTGTCTCTATCGAGAAGCATAAATTAGAACAGATCACTCCGCAGAAAATTAGTGAAGATCAAGAAAAACGCATTGATAGATTGACCCAGAAAACAAATAGTGAGATTGACAAACTGAAGGTTGACATTCGTAGAATTAATAAACGTGAGCCTGAGCTCTTTAAATTCCTTAATAATCTTGGGAAGACCGACGTTATTAATGATTTGGCCAAAGCGCAAAATAATAAATTCCTCAAGAGAACAATGGCTACGCCTGAGTATGCTGAAAAGATGTTTGGTACCAAGACCATTGTGGTTGAGGGTCGACGCTCCTATTCTGCTACGACAACAAAAGAAGTGCTGAGCGACAACGGAGCAGCGTTCCTCACTCGCATTAAGAAATATCAAAACGCTAAAAATGAGGTTGCAGCCATTAAACATGAAATTAGCCGTATGGAATCTGCCAGAGACGCGCGGATCGCGGCCATTAAGTCTGAAGAACGTTCGCCGCTGCAGTCAAAATATGACGCTAGAATTGCGCAATATCAGGACGGTGTCAAAGAGATGGGTGAAACCGAAAACCGCGCCCTGAATACGTTAGCGAAGAGAATTAACTTCATCGATAGCACAATTGAGCATACAACCGCGCTTAAGAAAGGTATTGAAGAAAAAGCCGAGCTTATGGCTGACCCTGAAGTTAAACAGTCAGCGGCTCGTCATGAAGATAGCATTAGCAGGCTCGTCGCCAGGAAAGAGAAGCTGGAAAACAGTTACCAGCGACTTGTTGAGGCGTCAAACACCGGTAAAAACTACGTCAGCGACGTTGAATCCGACATCGGAAGCGATTACTAAAGTCACGTGTAACCACGCCTGGCCCTCTTCACGAGAGTGACGTTTAAAATCCACGCCCCGGCGTGGATTTTTTCTGTTAACTAGCCCCCGCGTTCTGAAAGTGCGCTTCTCAGGGAGCCAGGGCCTGTTCACACCCCGCTTTTTCACTACGGGATAAACGGTGACCTCGATAGGTTTTCACCAGATCAGGCGCGCCCATTCGCTGAAGCCGATGACGACGAACCCGCGATTACACCACCGGTGCGCCTCACGGTTTTGCTCGTATACCGTGCTGAACCCGTACCAGGGAACGCCGGAGAAAACTGATGGGGTCACTGATGGTGCCACAACGCTTTCAGCTGCGGTAAAGCAGTACGTAAAGCCCGGAGCGATACTCACCCTGAATCCGGGGCAGTACGCAGAGCTAAACATTAATGTCTCAGCTGGGGATGGTTTGGGGGTATGCAACATGGAGGGAACGGCAAAGTAGATAGCTGCTGGATAAAAACCAGAAGCGTCACTGGGTCTGGAACGACAATTCCAGCCAGTGTACTGCAGTAATTGGTGAACTGGATACTGTGAAGTTTATGCGGGAGGCGCAATGGATGGCAAAAGTATCGTTAATTAACGAAGGAATATTAGATGAAAAGAACAGGCTTGGCAGGTAGTTTGCTGGCTATGGCGAGTAAATGCCAGGTGTAGTAGTGATGACGAAAAAATCTGGTCATGGATATTGCCATTAAGACAGTCGGGAAAGGTATGATGCTGGATAAGGATGTGCGGATTTCAGTAGAATATGTCAGTACAATTAGCGATGAATCAGGACTTGATGTCTATCAGTGTGCGGCTGATTTAATGTTCATAAAACCAGAACTGAAAGATTCGCTTCCAGTAGCTCATTATGTTTGATTTGTTTTGAAAAAAATCCACGATTTGGCGAGATTTTCCATTATTCTGAACTATATCTTTGATAAGTAAAGATTTATAGCATCAATATACTATTACTTTCTTTATCCATGTCCAGACTTCCTAACGCTCCAAGATCTAAAGAATAAATCTCATCAGTACCTTTGCGCAAATTCAAAAAGTATCCCAGATCAGCATCTTGACCAATCAATAAAACGTCAGGCTCAACCGCTTGAATAGTATATGTATCATTTCTTTCTAGTAAGTCAAAACAATTGAAAACATATAGCTGGTCACCATTTGCTCGTTGAATTTCATAAGAGTCACTATCCTTAACGTTCTCAATCATAAAGCGCTTATACTCAGAGGGTAAAGAGGAGCGCATGAGCTTTTCAATTTTCTTTAACTGATCAATTAAATATTGTTTTTTCATATAACTTCATCTATAAATGAATAAATTACATACCCAAATAAATATTATCTCCATTTGGTTCGCATTCGTTAATTAATCAGTAAAATTATTAATAATTACAATTACTGTAACTTTCCTGCAACTAATAAGTCGTTAATTGTACACCATTAGAGCTGGGCTAAACAATAGCGCCCAGTTTTTCTCAATGCCGTTATTTAAGTAATAAAAAGTCGCGCCTTCAGGAGGTGCAGACCAAAATAGTTTTTCGCCCTGAGCATTGAAGATGGTCAAAACGGTTGGTTATGGCTTTGGCTCGCTTAACGCAAAGACTAACTGGCGTGTTGAGTCGACCATTGCGAGGTCTAAGCAAGGTATACTTAAGCGTCCGCTTCTTGTGCAGCATATCCACTCGAGCACGTCTTTTTCTTTAAAAAATTGAAGTAAGCGATCATCTTCGCTCTTAATACATATTTTTATTACGTTAATAAGAAATTTTCAGATGATCTCGATATGTTATAGTTTAAATCCCGATATATATTATATAAAGCATCAATTATCAAATCGTTCTGAAGATTCCAAAGAGGTTTAGTGTGTTTATTTTTGAAAATAACATCGCAATTTGATTTAGGGCATGAGTGTTTTATCTGAATACTCATGAAAATCATCTTTTTTTCGTCATAGATGATGTGTCTAGGTCTATAAATATATCCTTATAGAAGAATGGCATCATATTTCTAATCACGGACCATAAAAATGCATCAATGTGTTAAGATCCTCTAAATCTTGTTTGGTTGGTTTATTTTTCTCCATTTTATCATATTCATAAATTATTCCTTTCATAGGAATGCCGAAATCATGATTAATTGCCAGCCCCATTAGCTTATCAATATCAGCCTGATTTTTTAAAGTATTCTTTAAAAATTTATGGAGAAGTTTTTCAGCATCTTTTCTTTCTAAGAAATACATCATATTTATCCGGTGATATTTCAATAAAGTAAAGGATTACGATTACCATCTTCATACACTTGCAAAATGCAGTTTTACAATGCTGTGAATATTTTAAAGCTTCATATCATATTAAGGATAGCAAGATGAGTGAGCAGATCAAGTTTTAGAACCAGCTAAAGACCATGCTTGCAGCAATGGCTCTTAGCAGACAGTTTTAGAGCCTAATCGCACTTAAGAAAAATAAGTCCAACAAATCCTCAAAAGAACAGTGTCTATCATCATGGTTTAGTGTACAAAATTGTAACAGACTGGGGCAAGACTGCTTCGAAGGCTAATTTCGTCCGCACGCAGATGAATTGATTGATGCTAGCTTTAATTTTAATACATCAGCCGGTTAATAGTGATTATTTTTGCGCTCTTTTATTAAAAATTGTCTGTTTCTGTGGTTGGAGTGAGAATTTCAAAAAAAGACAACCACTTAATTATAACCTCGCAAAAAATCATTCCTTCCCTTTGCTTAATATCAGGGCATCTTTTTTTTAATATCAAGTGCGTAATTAACAACATCATCTAAAAGTTTTTCTTCCCTGAGGGAAAAGTTTGCGTATTGAGCCATAGCTCTGCATGTTGACAGACTTTCAACTATTTCCAATGCAATTTCGTCTCCAAAAATTATTATCTGATCATAACGAGTTTGAAAAAAATTTGCCGATTCATGTTTAGCATTGGCATTAAGTTCAAAAATTATTTTTTCAAGTGCGTTTTTTAAGTTATTCACATTCATTACCAGGGAACCCTTAAAGTTTTAACCACCCATGCTCTTGGAAGATTTGACACCACAGCCTGGTATCCCATCCCAGGATATCCTGCCCCTTGAGCTGCAGCAGGACCTTCACTCACCCAAGTTCCCTTAGGAACTCTAAACTCTGATACATTAGTAATATTTACACCCCAATCATGGCGAATAGCTAGCTTTTCTCGCAACACATCCTCGGAATTGTATTTTTCATTTGTCAGCCAAGAGATTTTTCTTCCTGTTCTATTATTTACACCATGATATTTATAAAAAGTCTCGTCTCTTTTTAGCTGCCTGTTTTTATAAATGCTTTTATCAAATGTTTCAGCAATTCCTCCAGGAAGTTGCGGCCCTGGTTTTTTCCCTGTATTGCATCTACTCAACCCCCACGGATCCACCCACCCCAGCGCATTCGGCGCATACTGGTAAAGGTTTATCCCTCCCGCCAGCCCTATCGGGTCCTGCTGCGTAAACCGTCCGCAGTCCGGGTCGTAATACCGGAACAGATTGTAGTGCAGCCCTGTCTCACGGTCCAGGTATTGCCCCTGCATGCGCAGGTTCTGGGAATATCCTGATAGCTGCGTCTCGCTTTCCCGCAGAAGCTTGCCCCAGGCGCTGTTAACGCCTTCCCATCGCACCTGCCCTCGATATCCGTCATTCGCTCCGGCGTGCCGTTCGGCTGGCAGTGGAACCAGAAGATCTTCGGGGCATCAACGCCGTCAATGCGCGCCAGCGGGTCGTAACTGTCCTGGTCGCTGTAGACGTAGGTCAGCGGCACGTCTCCGTGCAGCTCCTGGAGCAGGCGGAACCCTTCCCAGACAAACCGGGTGGTGACCGGCTTACCGGCTGGCTGACCGCCCAGCATCTGCTGGCGCGTTTTGCTAATGCGGCGTCCGAGCGGATCGTAGCGGAAGCTGACCCGCGTTTGCGGCCTGTTGCGATCCCGCGGCTGGCTAATCACCTCCGTCAGGCGGTGCTCGCCGTCGTAGCGATAGTGCCAGCGGGTCTGACCGTTATCCTTCTCCACGATGTCATAACGCCAGCGGCGGGACCAGCGGCGCGGCGACGGGCGCTGGGCGTTACCGGTGAAGACGTCCCGGCGATGCAGGCGACCAAGACGGTCGTAGTCGCTGCGGGTGGTCAGCAGCCCCTGCGTGCGGCTTGTTTCACGGTGAAGTTCGTCGCGGGTATACTGACAGCTTATTGAGGGTAAGATTCAGCAAGGAGCGTAAGAGGAAGCCCGAATGCGTACTGAAGGTAAATATTACATCGTTAATGATGGCGATGTGATGAACTTCTTATTTAACGTTTGATTAGTTTTGAATGAAAAAATCCACGCCAAGGCGTGGATTTAATTCAGAGATAAACTCCCTCTTCTAATGAATTTTCAGTAAACGTTGCTTTTGTAAAAGAAATTAGAACATCTGAACCTTGCTTTTTGTATTTAACTTCGTAACTACCAGGTTCTAAAGTAATAAACTCACCTGATACAACATCTGAATCATCAGGCTCAAGATCTCCGCCCGTAACATCCTCTCCTGCTCCAATGAAAACCTTTCCAGAAGGTACTTTTAAAAATAGCGCCCCGGCATATTCATCAACATCATTTTTAATAAGGACTTTATAAACACCATCATCTCCAAGATTGAGAAATAATACATTACCTTTATTTATTTCTTCAATTTCATCTTCTGGAAGACTCCACCAATCTGCATCATCATCAATCCTATGTTTTAATGACATCAAATCATAAATAACTAATGTGGCAGTATCTGTCTGTATATTAATTAATTTATTCACTTTACCCCCTATTGAAATATTATTTCGCTGATGGCATCCCCAGGCTGAAGCCCCGCCTTTCTGCCTGCATTTTTTAAAGAACTACCGACACTTTTATTAATTGTTTCATTCAGCATTTGTAATCTTTGTGTAGGCGAACCTCCCACAATTAAATCAACAGGATGATCAGCGTTTAACTTACTTAGATCAGGAGTTGAGCCAAACATCCTTTCAAATCGTGCAGAAACAGCTTGCCTGTAAGAACTTTGCAAAGATGAAATCCTAACTTCATGGGTGCCTGGAGACCAAACTAACTCTCCTCTTTGAGCCGCTCGGTTTAATGCATTCATTTTTTTCATGAACTGCCTTTCGAGGAATTTTCTCTCAGTTGACGACAGCTTTGTGCTGCTTAAAATCTTCGGTTTATTGACAGTTAACCGGGTGCCTCCAGAACACCTACTCAATCCCCACGGATCCACCCAACCCAGCGCATTCGGCGCATACTGGTAAAGGTTTATCCCTCCCGCCAGCCCTATCGGGTCCTGCTGCGTAAACCGTCCGCAGTCCGGGTCGTAATACCGGAACAGATTGTAGTGCAGCCCTGTCTCACGGTCCAGGTATTGCCCCTGCATGCGCAGGTTCTGGGGATATCCTGATAGCTGCGTCTCACTTTCCCGCAGAAGCTTGCCCCAGGCGCTGTTAACGCCTTCCCAGCGCACCTGCCCTTCGATATCCGTCATTCGCTCCGGCGTGCCGTTGGGCTGGCAGTGGAACCAGAAGATCTCCGGGGCATCAACGCCGTCAATGCGCGCCAGCGGGTCGTAGCTGTCCTGGTCGCTGTAGACATAGGTCAGCGGCACGTCTCCGTGCAGCTCCTGCAGCAGGCGGAACCCTTCCCAGACAAACCGGGTGGTGACCGGCTTGCCGACTGGCTGTCCGCCCAGCATCTGCTGGCGCGTTTTGCTGATGCGGCGTCCGAGCGGGTCGTAGCGGAAGCTGACCCGCGTCTGCGGCCTGTTGCGATCCCGCGGCTGGCTAATCACCTCCGTCAGGCGATGTTCGCCGTCATAGCGGTAGTGCCAGCGATTCTGACCGTTATCCTTCTCCACGGTGCGCCCGTGGATGTCATAATGCCAGCGAATACCGTTCAGCTGCGTCAGGCGGTTGTGCGTGACCTTCTCAGCAGATCCGTCGAGCGGGTTACCGGCCGCATCCCAGCGCCACTGCTCCTGCCCGGGCAGCGTGCCGTCCTGAACGAGCAGTCGCCCGGCGCTGTCGTACTGCCAGCGGTACCAGCTGAACGGGTTATCGTCCCGCTCTTCACGCACCAGGTTATTGCGGTAGTCGTAATCCCAGCGGCGGGACCAGCGGCGCGGCGACGGGCGCTGGGCGTTACCGGTGAAGACGTCCCGGCGATGCAGGCGGCCGAGACGGTCGTATTCGCTGCGGGTGGTCAGCAGCCCCTGCGTGCGGCTTGTTTCACGGTGGAGTTCGTCGCGGGTAAAGTCGGAGACCGACAGCTTATCGAGAGCAATGCCGAGCAGATGTCCGCTGCCGTAGTAGAACTGTTTTAGCTCGCGGCCATCCGGCAGCGTAACGGAGGTGCGGTTGCCCAGGGCGTCGTACTGCCACACCAGCTCGCCGTGCTCGCCCGCTTCGCGCGTGACGCGACCGAGCGCATCATACTCAAAGGCAAGCTCCTGCTCTGCCTCGGCGCTCCACGCGTCGGCTGAAAGCGCCGGGTGCAGCCCAATCCGGGTCAGCAGCCCTGACGGGGTATAGTGGTAGCGGGTCTGTCCTTCCGGCGTGGTGCGGGCGACCAGCTGGCCGCTCGCGCTCCAGGCAAAGGCGTGGGTAATGGCCTCCGGATGACCGGCGGCAAAGGTACGCGTTATGGTGCGCCCACAGGCGTCGTAGCGATACTGCGAGGTAACACCGTCCAGCCCCACCTCTTCGAGCAGCAGCGAGTCAGGCCCCCAGCGGAACTGATATGCCTCGCCGTTTTCGTTTTCAAGAGCAATCAGACGCCCCCGGCTGTCCCAGCGGCGATGGACCTCTTCACCCTGAGTATTACGCGTGGCGGTTAAGCGCCCGGCCTCATCGTATCTGAACTCACTTTCTTTACCGTCAGCGCCGGCATGCTTCACCGGCAGGCCGCGTTCGTTCCATTTGAGCGACTCCGTCCAGCCTTCCGGGCGATCGAGCTGCACCGGGCGCCCTGCCGCGTCGTAGCGATAGCGCGTCTCTTCACCGTCGGCGCCCGTCTCGGTCATCAGCCAGCCCAGCGGATGATAGCTATAGCGGGTGGTGCGGCCAGAGCAGTCCGTCGCGCGCACCACCTGTCCCGCCTCGCTGTACTCCTGATAGCGGCTGTTTCCGGCGGCATCCACCTCTTCAACAACCTGACCAAACTCGTCCCGGCGCAGCAGTGTGATCTGCCCCATCGGGTCCACCACGCGCTTCAGGCCGTGATGTTCGTCGTACCAGAAACGGGTAGCGCTGCCGTCGGCTTCGATAATCGCAGACGGCAGCGCGCGGTGCTCAAGCCAGGTGGTGGTGCGGGCATTGCCGTCGGGGTCGATCTCCTGCACCCGGTTGCCCATCTCGTCATAAACGAAGGTAACGGCGTTCCCGAGCGGATCGATGCGGCGGGTCAGGAGCTCGTTGTCATCCCACTCGTAGCGCCAGTTTTCACCGCGCTCGTCGACGTAGCGGACAATCAGATTTTGCGCGTTCCAGTAGTGCTGACGTTTCTGACCATCATAGTGATCGACGGTGGTCAATCCGGCGTCCAGATCGTAGGTGAAGCGACAGCCGTCGCCCGTGCTGGTGCGGTTCTCCACCACGCGCCAGTGGTCAAATTTTTTCCAGCGGTATTCGCTCTCAAGACCGCCCGGCAGGCGGTGCCAGACCATCAGGCCGTGGTCGTTATAGCGGTATTCGCGGGTGACAACGCCAGAGGCATCCGTCGCGCTCGCCAGCTGGCCGCGCGCATCATAGGCCCACTGCATCAGCGGCCAGGTACGGCTGCCGTCAAAATGGCTGGCAGCGGTCACGCGCTGCGGGAACCGTTCGTCCTCATAGCGAAGTGTAACGTCTATCGCCCGCGGCTCATCGTGAAGACCAACCAGCCTGCCGTGCTCGTCCCACTCCGTCAGCAGCGCGTTGCCGTATTCGTCGCTTAGCGAGGCCAGACGCAGAACGGATGGATTCATGCGTGTCGGTTTATACAGACGCCACACCGCGCCGTCATCGTCGGCAATCGCCACGTCGCCGCTCTCGTTGCGACGGATAATAATGCCTTCGCTGATGCTGTAAAACGCGCGGTCCACTGGCGGCAGTTCAAAGCTCAGCTCACGTCCGGTTTCGTCGAACCAGGTCGCGCTGTTCTCTTCAAGCGTCAGATAGCTGTCGAAAGCGGTAGCCCAGCCCAGGCCAAACAGCCCTTCGCGGGTGGTCAGGCTGTTGTAGCTGCGCTGCCAGCGAAGCGGGAAGCGGCCTGGAAGCGAGAAATCAAGCTCATCGTCGTCATTCAGCACCTTTACGCCTGTGGCCGCGTGAACCGGGTGCGAGGAGCCAAACACGGCGTTAACGGCCATATCGGCCAGCATACCGCCCCCGGCAGATGCCAGCGCGCAGGGCATGTTTTTTAAAATCTTGCCCGGACGCCCGCGCAGCAGGGAGAGCGCAATCATCCCCAGCGCCAGCCCCGGCGTTTTGCCGCTTTTGATATCGCGGACCGTCAGCGTCTCGCCGCCGATGATCACGTTCGGGGAGACGTCATCGGAAACGGTACCCTCGCAGGTGGTGCGATCTTTCGCACGCACCGCGGGCTGGCCGTTAATGAAGACGCTTTTCGAGCCTTCCGCCAGATACTGCGGTCCGGAGTGCTTTTCACACGCCACCTTGTCTTCTTCCAGCGGTGAGGTTCCCGCGGCGGCAGACGCCACGCTCGGCTGCCACATTTCGCTGCCAAACTGTCCGGCAGCGGAGAGCAGCATGCCCGCGTAATCGGCAAAGCTGCCCGGCGACTGCGGTTCAGGTGAAGGCGTATCTGCTGGCGTGAGCGTTCCGGCCGCGCGCGCGGCGGGGATGGCATTCGTCAGAACGTTGTCGGAGCCGGTAGTGATTTTACCCGCAGGCGACGGAGGGAAAATTGCATTGCCTAACCCCTCGGCAGCGCTGCTGATATCGTCTGTGATCCCCGCCACGTTTGCCAGCACGCCGCCAATGATGCCGCTTAACAGACAGCTGGAGCCAATCGCCGCCACGCCTGCGGCTGCCGCCCCTGCCCCCAGCAATGGTGCCGCCACGGTAGCGGCTGCCCCCACCGCCGCGCCGATTACCGCATAAGCGGCACCTTCCGCCACAATGCTGGTGATATCCGCGAAGATGCTGGAATGAATAATCTCGTCACCCTTACGGGCCGCGTTGTTATCGCTCATGCCTTACGCATTCCGGTTGTCGTTCAGCGTCAGGCTCTGCTTAAGCGCGCTCCAGCGCCCCTCGTCCTCTTCAGTGAATGCTCTGAGCGCTGAAAGGGTAAAAATCATCAACACCGGTTTGCCCGGCGTCTGCACGGCCAGCTGTTTTTGCCAGAGGCGCTGGCCGTTATGGTCAAAGTTGGTTTCAACTTCCAGCCCGTTGATTTTGCCGTCAGGCCCGGCTTTCACGCGCTGGAATTCGCTCTGGACGATCTCGCCCATCTGAGGGCGCATCACGTCCCACTGGCGGTGGAACTCTTTCTCATAATCGCAGCCATCCGGGATAACGCCGCGGCTGACCACGACGGACAGCCCGCTTTCGTCATCGCGAATAATGTTCATGCTGTTATCCTGCCAGGCCGCAGGAAAAAGGGAAAACGAACCTTCCTGGAGGGTATATTTCATAAGTGAACTCGGGATGATTAATATTGAGAAAGATGAAGAGCGGTAAACGTAGATCTTTTATCTGCACTTCTTGCAGATGCGAAAAAACCGGTACCGAAATAACCGTACCGGCTGGAAAGTGTAATGCTTATTAACTATCGTAACGTGACAAAACGACGCGCTTAAGGCACTCTTGATCCATTACCGGAAAACTAAATGACCACGCTAGCCCTCGCTCATCTGTAGCGGTTCGGTATCCAACCGATTGCCCGGAAGTTTTCCCGCGAGGAATATTAGACAGTTTAACATCGGGGAAATGGGTTTTGACCTGGTCGAGGGTGATGCAAGGATGCTCAATGACAAACGAAACAAGTGAAACACTATTATCTTCATTCCCCCACAAACGAACATCTACATCGCTGATTCGTGTCCCATCCGATAATGTAAATGGAGCCGATGTATAACGATCGTTTATTTCTGGATTTTTTTTGATTAGCGGTTGATTGAGCAGTTTACTCACATCCTCGGCTTGTTTACCCCAAACTGTTTTAAGCTCTTTGACTACTTGCCATAAGGAATCTTGATTCATATCCGTTTGTCCTGCATAAGAAAATGTTGAAAATAGTGGGAGCAAAAAGAGGATAGTATTTTTTGTCATTCTACTTACCATAGAAACCCCCATAATAATCGTTGTAATTGAGATCGGTTCCTGAAGCTATTTCGCCCTTACCGTAGACTTTACCTATAGCTTTAGCAGCATCAACGCGCGACAACTCGCCACTTATCATTTTATCATAGGCTGCATTATAAGCCTTTAAATTTTCAGGGCTTCCCGCAATGTCAATATCGATGCCGCCATTTCCCAGAATTTCTCGCTGTATTTTTATATTATTTAATGTTGCACCACCTTCATCCATAAGCTGGCTGTTAATGAAGTTTTCTTTACTCGAATAATCAGCAGTTACAGGATACGTGGCATGTCCTGCTTCATGGGCCAGCGTTTGTACCGTCGTGGCTGTGTCTTCCATATGTTCGGGATCCATAACGATCAATTTATTATCCGAATCAGCATAACTCCCCCCTCCGGTAGCGCCAGGTTGAATGGCCCATCCCTTGTCTTTCAAATCTTTTAGCTGGGTTTGAAGAGTCGGCGACTTATTAATCTCCTTCACCACGTCGTCATTGAAAGGCATAACATCTGAGCCATTCGGATTATTTTTGTAAACATAATTCCCTTTCAAAGGTGGGGCTGTTGTTGATGCTGAAGCTGGAGCGGATTTCGACTGACCAGCTACTGCAGCTGCAACGGGAGCAGGACGCTTAGCGCTCTCTGGCGGCGCAAATTTCTCCTGCACTGCAGCATCAATATCTCCTTTGTGCCCTGCGCCCGGTGCCGTTGTGCCCGGCTTGGTACCAGAGGTATTCAGGTGCAGCTTACCGCCCGTGGTGATATGACCATCCCCTTCAACGAAGAAGTTAAACTCTTTGCCGATCAGGCTAATTTTGCCGTTCGCGTTGAGTTCAATCGCGCTCTCGCCGGATACCAGCCTCAGCTTAGTCCCGGAAGCGATAACGTACTGCTCCACCGCCGCATCCAGCTTGCCTTTGCCCGTCAGGATCTCGGTGCCGCCTTTCACGGCCTGAGTCTGGTTCGCTTCCACGCGGTGCAGCTCGTTTTTCTTCACGTAGTGGCTGCGCTCGCCGCCGACGCTGTGCGTTTCATCATTTTTAACGCTGGTGTCCATGTTGCGCTCGGCCTGGATCCACACCTGCTCCGCACCCGCCTTGTCCTCAAAGCGCAGGGCGTTGGCGTTATCGACCGATCCATCCTTCGAGCGGCTCATAAAGCCCATCTGCGTCGCCGCTGCCGGCAGCGCCCACGGCGGCATGCTCGCGTCGTTGTACACGCGCCCGGTGATAATCGGCCGGTCCGGATCGCCGTTGATAAAGTCCACCACCACCTCATCGCCCACGCGCGGGATCTGCACCCCGCCGTAGCCCTGGCCCGCCCACGCGCTCGACACGCGCACCCAGCAGGAGCTGGTGTCATCACCCTTCGCCAGGCGGTCCCAGTGGAACTTCACCTTCACGCGACCGTATTTGTCCGTCCAGATGCTCTCCCCCTGCGGCCCGACAACCTTCGCCGTCTGCGGGCCGTAGGTGCGCGGCCACGCGGTGCTCTGCGCCGGAC
>NZ_JAPNMC010000023.1:0-58437 GCF_026627565.1 Enterobacter cloacae complex sp. 2022EL-00788
CAGGAAACGCCTCAGCGATTTACAGCCGGACCAGGGCGTCGCTGTAATTCATTTATTTTCCTGAAACAACATTCGTCGCTTTCGGTAAAAAAATTACTGGGGATCCCTCAGCCCGAAGGGAGAGGGAACAAACCCTAAAAACGGCAACGAAGTTGCCGTTTTGCTTTTATTTTGCCATCGCCTTCTCGTTCTTCGCCCGCAGCTTCTTCGCCCGACTTTCCAGCACCAGATAACAGACCGTTGCCAGCGCCAGCGGCAGGAAGTAGTAGATCATGCGGTACGCAAGGAGGGCAGCGATGATCGTTCCCTGAGAGACATGCTCGCCGGCCAGCAGGGCAATAAATACCGCCTCCAGCACGCCAATGCCCGCCGGGATATGGACTATCACGCCGGCAATACTGCTCACCAGCAGCACGCCCAGCACGAAGAAGTAGTTCACATCTTCTCCGATCAACAGCCAGATAATGGCCCCCATCGCCATCCAGTTGGCGCTGGAAACCACCATTTGCAGGACGGCGAACTTCCACGACGGCAGCACCAGCTTCTGCCCTTTAATGGTCATATGGCGACGTTTAGCAAAGGCGCACGCCCACAGATAGACCGCGATAACCAACAGCAGCACAATGCCCAGAATGCGCAACGTTGCTTCATCGATATACCAGTGCGCAGGCAGCTGCACGACGCCGATGGTGAAAATCACCCCGCCCAGCAGGATGTACCCCAGCCAGTTGGTGGTAATACTCAGCGAGAAAATGCGGGTGATGGTTCCGCCGGGTAATCCGAGGCGCGAGTACAGGCGATAGCGCATGCCGATGCCGCCCACCCAGGTGCTCAGCGTCAGGTTGAAGGCGTAGCAGATGAACGACACCAGCATCACCTGCCGCTTTGCCAGCTTATGGCCGCAGTAGGCACGCCCGAGCAGGTCGTAGCAGCCGTACATCAGGTAGCTCACGATGACCAGCCCAACGGCCCCCAGCAGCACCATCCGGTTGTAGTTGCGGATAACTTTCCACACCTCTTCCCAGTCCACTTTCTGAGCGTACACCACCAGCAGTACCGCGACGGCAATAAAGAACAGCCAGGTGAGTATTTTTTTCGCCAGCCGCCAGCGAGGATGCGATTTTGACATCAGGTTTTCCCTCCATCTTCCGCTTCAACGCGGTCCTGGGTTTCCATTTCGGGTTGAACCGGAGGATCAACCAGCGCCAGCTTCGGCGTGTGCGCGGGCAGCCAGCCCACCATCGCCGGGAAGTGGCGCAGGAAGTGGAACACCACCACGCCGATGCCAACGTTCCACCAGCTGCGTTTCGGCACCATGGATTCATCCACCCGCACGCAGTCATTCTTGATAAGCCCCTGAAGATTATCGCGCAGGGTCTGGTTAAACTGGCGATCGTGAATGATCAGGTTCGCTTCCAGATTGAGCGACAGGCTCAGCGGATCGAGGTTGCTGGAGCCGACGGTTGCCCAGTGGTCATCCATAACGGCCACTTTGCCGTGCAGCGGGCGGCGGCGATATTCATAGATCTGCACGCCGCTTTTCACCAGGTAGCGGTAGAGCAGACGGGCGCCGACCTTCACAATCGGCATATCCGGCTCGCCCTGCACGATGAGCTTCACGCTCACGCCGCGTCGGGCCGCGTTGCGCATGGCGTGCAAAATACGATAGCCGGGGAAGAAGTAGGCGTTGGCGATAATCACCTCGCGTTTGGCGTTGGCCAGCATCTTCAGGTAGTGGCGCTCGATGTCGTCCCGATGCTCCTCGTTGTCCCGCCAGACAAACAGCGCCTGGGCTTCGCCCGGCTTGCGGTTCTCTTCCGGGCGGTGGCGGCGTCGCCACCAGCGGCGAGCGGCCTCTTTGCCGGGCAGGTTTTCCAGCACGAACAGCTGAATGTCCTGCACCACCGGTCCTTCAATACGGATGGCGTAGTCCTGCTTGGCCTCCGGACCGTAATCCGACATATGCTCAGCGGAGTAGTTAATGCCGCCCACGAACGCTACCGTTTCGTCCACCACCACGATTTTGCGGTGCATACGGCGGAACAGGTTGGTGCGCATGCCGAACAGGCGCGGGCCGGGATCGTAATAGCGGAACACCACGCCCGCGGCGGTGAGCTCATTAACAAATTCATCGCTGAGATCCGGCGAGCCATACCCGTCGAGCAGAACCTCGATTTTTATACCGCGCCGGGCGGCCTGCAGCAGCGCAGCGTGGAGCTGTCGGCCAACGTCGTCTTCAAACCAGATAAACGTTTCCAGGAATACTTTCTGCTGTGCGTGGCTAATCGCCTCAAAGACCGCCGGATAAAAGTTATCGCCGTTTTCCAGCAGCGTAATGCGGTTACCTTCCTGCCATGTGCATTTCATAAGTGTATCTCCGCGCTGAGTGGGGCATGGTCGGAGAGATGTCGCCAGTTGAGTAAGGCCAGCGCCGTCGGGCTGCTGGCATGGGCATTTTTAACGTAGATGCGGTCCAGGCGCAGCAGGGGGAAGCGCACCGGAAACGTCCGTGCGGGACGCCCGCGCGCGCGGGTGAAAATCTCCTCCAGCCCCGCGTTCACCTTCAGCGGATGGTTGGCGCGCTGCCGCCAGTCGTTGAAATCACCGGCAACCACCACGGGCTCGCCCTCGGGCAGCGCATTCGTCCACTCTGCCAGCATCTGCAGCTGGGCCTGACGGTGGGCTTCACGCAGGCCCAGGTGCACGCAGCCCACGTGTATGGGGAAATCAAGATCCGGCGGCGTGATGCGGCAGTATAGCAGCCCGCGCTTTTCGCTCTCACCAACGGAGACGTCGCGATTCTCATAATGTTCAATTGGATAACGCGACAGCACGGCATTACCGTGATGCCCCTCCGGATAAACCGCGTTGCGCCCGTAGGCGTAATCGCTCCACATGGTATCCGCCAGAAATTCGTAGTGGGGCGTGTCGGGCCAGTTTTCGAAATGCATCGGATGCACCTCGTGGGCGCCCATGACCTCCTGCAGGCAGACAATATCGGCGCTGACGGTGCGTACCGCGTCGCGCAGCTCCGGTAAAATGAAGCGGCGGTTAAATGCTGTGAAGCCCTTATGAATGTTTATCGTCAGCACCTTAAGCGAGAAATGCTGCGTTTTTTTGCTCATAAACACCTTCCTGGGTGACTATCCCGATGAAAATAAAGTGTAGTAGGCGTCACAAAAAGATGCGGCGTTACGGAATTTTCCGTAAAGTGCGGTAGTCTGAATTAGCAGAGAAAAATCCTTCAGGAGAGAAGCCATGAAGTGGCAACAACGCGTTCGTGTCGCAACCGGTTTGAGTTGCTGGCAGATAATGTTGCATTTACTGGTCGTGGCCGTACTGGTGATGGGCTGGATGAGCGGCACGCTGGTGCGTGTTGGCTTAGGCTTATGCGTGCTTTACGGCGTGACCGTGCTGTCGATGCTGTTTTTACAGCGTCATCACGACGCGCGCTGGCGTGAAGTGGGTGATGTGCTCGAAGAGCTCACCACCACCTGGTATTTCGGTGCGGCAATGATCGTCCTGTGGCTGCTGTCACGCGTGCTGCAAAACAACCTGCTGCTGGCCCTGGCGGGTCTGGCTATCCTCGCAGGGCCTGCGGTGGTGTCGTTGCTCACCAAAGAGAAAAAGCTACGCGATGTTTCGTCTAAACATCGCATAGGCCACTGAGCCCGTTGTGGCCGCGATGACCAGTAGCGGCCACAAGCTTCCCCACACAATATCCAGACTCGCATCCTTCAGATAGATTTGCTTGGTGATATCCGTAAAGTGACGAATCGGGTTTATCCACGTCAAATCCTGTAGCCACACCGGCATGTTCTCAACAGGCGAAACGTACCCTGAAAGCAAAATCGCCGGCATCATAAAGACAAACACCCCGATAAACGCCTGCTGCTGCGTGGAGCAGAGCGCGGAAATCAGCAGTCCAAATCCTACCAGCGACAGGCCGTAAATCACCATCGTGAAGTAAAACAGCGCCAGCGAACCGGCGAACGGGATCTGGTAGGCCCAAATCCCAATACCCAGCACGATGGTGGCCTGGAAGGTGGCGACAATCAGCGCCGGCACCGCCTTGCCGACGAAGATCTGCCAGGTGGCGAGCGGGGAGACCAGCAGCTGATCGAGCGTACCTTGTTCCCGCTCGCGGGCCACGGACAGCGAGGTGACGATCATCACACCGATGGTGGTGATCATGGCGATCAGCGACGGCACCACGAACCACTTGTAGTCCAGATTCGGGTTGTACCAGTTGCGCACCACCAGCTCGCTGTTGTTGGGTGTAGGCTTGCCCGTCATCAGCTCCTGCTGGTAATCCTTCACCACCTGTTGCAGGTAGTTCGCCGCAATCTGGGCGCTGTTGGAGTTACGCCCGTCGAGGATCAGCTGCATCGGCGCGGTCTGGAAGGTGTCCAGGTTACGGGAGAAATCCGCCGGGAAGCGCACCAGCAGCAACGCTTTCTGCGTGTCGATGGTGGGCTGGATCTCCTGCGGGCTTTTCAGCAACAGCACGTGGGTAAAGGCTTTGGCGCGGGCGAAGCGCTGGGTCAGCTCGACGGAATGCCTGCCGTTGTCCTCGTTGTAGACGGCGATGGTGGCGTTAGTCACCTCCAGCGTGGCGGCAAACGGAAACAGTAAAACCTGAAGCAGCACCGGCAGCACCAGAATGGCGCGGGTCTGCGGCTCGCGCAGCAGCGATTGCAGCTCTTTGCGGATCAGTGTCCATAAACGGTGAAACATGCTTGCTCCTCAGTCCAGTCGCCGTCTGGTTTTCAGCCACGTCAGGCCGATAAACATCACCGCCGACGCCATCAAGAACAGGGTGTTAATAATCAGCACCACCGGAATATTCCCCGCCAGGAACAGGCTTTGCAGCGTGCTGACAAAGTAGCGCGCCGGGATGACGTAGGTCACGGCGCGGATCACCGCGGGCATGCTGTCTATCTGAAAGATAAACCCGGATAACATAATCGACGGCAGGAAGGCGGCGTTAAGTGCCACCTGCGCGGCGTTAAACTGGTTGCGGGTGATGGTGGAGATCAGCAGCCCCATTCCCAGCGTGCTCAGTAAAAACAGGCTGGTAATAAAGAACAGCACGATGAGTGAACCGCGGTACGGCACGCCGAGGATAAAGACCGCGACAAGCATGCAGAGCAGCATCGCCAGCATGCCGAGGAAGTAGTAGGGGATGAGCTTGCAGAGCAGCAGCTCGACGCGCGTCACTTCGGTGGAGAGCAGCGCCTCCATGGTGCCGCGCTCCCATTCGCGGGCGATGACCAGCGAGGTGAGGATCGCCCCTATCACCGTCATGATGATGGTCACCGCGCCCGGAATAATAAAGTGCTGGCTGATGGCGGCGGGGTTAAACCAGTAGCGCGTCTGCACGTCAATCAGCGGTTCAAACTTTTCCCCCCGGTCCTCGGCGCGCTGCATCTGCCAGAGCTGCCAGATCCCCTCCGCGTAGCCCTGCACAAAGTTCGCGGTGTTCGGCTCGCTGCCGTCGGTAATCACCTGGATCGGCGCGTCGGCGCCCGGGCGCGCCATGTTGGCCGCGAAATCTACCGGGATGACGATCAGGCCGCGAATTTTCCCGGCCTGCATTTTCTGGATCAATTCCTGCCGGCTGTCGCTGATGGTGGCATCAATGTAGGGCGAGCCGGTCATGGCGTGGGTGAAGTCCAGCGCCTCTTCGCTCTGCTGCTCCAGCAAAATCCCGATCCGCAGCTTGCTGGAGTCGAGGTTAATGCCGTAGCCGAAAATAAACAGCAGCAGCAGGGGGATCACTACCGCAATCAGCCAGCTGCTGGGATCGCGCACGATCTGGCGGGTCTCTTTGACGCACAGGGCGCGTACCCGGCGCCAGGAGAGGGCGTTACTGCGCATGGGCATTCTCCTTATCCCAGTCGTGGATGAGGGTGATAAACGCCTGCTCCATGGTCGGGTCCGGCTGTTCGTCGTCGGCGGCCTGCGCTTTCAGATCGTCCGGCGTGCCGTGGGCAATCAGCTTGCCGCGGTAAACCAGCCCGATGCGGTCACAGTACTCCGCCTCGTCCATAAAGTGGGTGGTGACCATCACCGTGACCCCTTTCTCCACCATGCTGTTGATATGCAGCCAGAACTCGCGGCGGGTGAGGGGATCCACGCCCGAGGTGGGTTCATCAAGAAACAGGATATCCGGCTCATGCATCAACGAGCAGGCCAGCGCCAGCCGCTGCTTGAAGCCGAGCGGCAGCGCGTCGGTCGCCTGCGAGGCGATGTCGGTCAGGCCGAAGGCGTCGCACATGCGGCCAATCTTCTCGTTCTGCGCCCGACCCCGCAGGCCGTAGACGCCGGAGAAAAAGCGCAGGTTCTGCTCAACCGTCAGGTTGCCGTACAGGGAAAACTTCTGCGCCATATAGCCCAGGTGCTGGCGCGCCTTGCCGGAACTGACCTTGAGATCCATGTCCAGCACCAGCGCCTTGCCGGAGGTCGGCACCAGCAGGCCGCACATCATTTTAAAGGTGGTCGATTTTCCCGCGCCGTTTGGCCCCAGCAGGCCAAAAATTTCGCCGCGCTTCACGGCAAAGTTGACGTTGTCGGTGGCGGCAAAGTCGCCAAATTTCTTGGTGAGCGATTTCGCTTCAATCACCGTTTCGCCCGCCGTGCCTTCAACCGTGTGCAGAATGGCGCCAAGCGGCGACTCCGAGGTTCCCGCGCCCCCCAGCAGATCGATAAACGCATCTTCAAAGCGCGGGGCGGTTTCCTGCATCTCGATTTCAGGCATACCCTGCGCCCGGCGGATATCGTCGGCGGTGGCCTCTTTTTTGAGGATCGCCCGCACCGAACGTCCCTGAATCATCCCGTCGCTGATCTGCGGGAGCTTCAGCACCCGCTGGAGCAGCCTGCGGTTCGACTCCTGCGGGCTGTGCAGCAGGAAGCTGCGTCCGGCCATGGTTTGCGTCAGCTTAGTGGGTTCGCCCTGATAGAGCAGTTCCCCTTCGTTCATCAGCAGCACGTCGCGGCACTGTTCTGCTTCATCAAGGTAGGAGGTGCTCCAGAGGATAAGCATGCCGTCGCCCGCCAGCTCGTGCACCATCTGCCACAGCTCGCGGCGGGAAATCGGGTCCACGCCCACGCCGGGTTCATCCAGCAGCAGCACTTTCGGCTCGCCCACCAGCGTACAGGCCAGCCCCAGCTTCTGCTTCATCCCGCCGGAGAGCTTGCCCGCCAGCCGGTCGGTGAACGGGCCGAGGGAGGTAAACTCCAGTAGGCGCGCAAAGGTGTTCTGCCGGGTTTCGCCGGTGACGCTGCGCAGGTCGGCGTACAGATTGAGGTTTTCCATCACCGTCAAATCTTCGTACAGGCCAAACTTCTGCGGCATATAGCCGAGCATGCCGTGGAGCGCCGCGTCGTCTTTAATCGGATCGAGGCCAAGCACGCTTGCCGCGCCTTCATCCGGCTTCAGCAGCCCGGCCAGCATCCGCATCAGCGTGGTTTTACCCGCGCCGTCCGGGCCGACCAGCCCGGTCACATAGCCTTTGTGAATGGTGCAGTTCAGCGGCGCGACCGCCGGTTTGTCCATTCCCGCGAAGCGTTTGACCAGATTATTGAGCTGGATAACCGCATCATTCATGTCGTTCCCCGTCGTTTAAGGTCACGGTAACGGGCATACCCTGGCGCAGCGCGTCGTCCGCGTCGGTAACGATAATGCGCAGGCGATACACCAGGTCGGTACGCAGATCCGGGGTTTCAACCGTTTTCGGCGTAAATTCAGCCGTTGGGGAGACAAAGCCCACCTTGCCGTGATACGGCCTGTCCGGGCGACCGTCGGTGTAGAGCAGCAGCTCGCGGCCCGGCTGCATCTGGCCGAGATTAGGCTCATCAATGTAGGCGCGCACCCACACCGGACGCGTTAAGGAGAGCGTTAATACGGTGCTGCCCGCGCTGAGCATGCTGCCCGGCTCCACGGCGCGGGTCATCAGGGTGCCGTCAGACGGGGCGATGAGGGTGGTATCGCGCAGATCCAGCTCCGCCTGGGCCAGCTGCGCCTGGGCCTGTTCGAGGCTGGCTTTTGCCTGAGCAATGTCCTGCGCGCGGTTACCGGAGCGGTACTGGCTGAGCTTATCCTGCGCAGATTTCAGCGTCGCCTGCGCCTGATCGCGAGATGAGCGCGCATTTTCCAGATCGTTGGCGGAAATGGTGCGGCTTTTCCACAGCCCCTGCTGGCGGTTGTAGAAGTTTTGCGCGTAGTCATAGGCGGCTTTCGCCTGCTTAACGGCAGCGGCGGCCTGAGAAATTTCTTCATCGCGATAGCCCGCCAGCATCAGGTCATACTGCGCCTGCGCGACCGAAACGCCTGCTTTTGCCTGCATCAGGGCGTTCTCAAACGGGGCCTTGTCCAGCATCCCCAGCGTCTGCCCGGCTTTAATGGCATCGCCTTCGTCAACGTTCAGCGAGGCCAGCCGGCCGCCGACGCGGAAGCTCATATTCACGGTGCGGATATCAACGTTGCCGTAGAGCGTCAGGCCACGATCCTGCTGGCTCTGATACCACAGCCAGCCGCCAATGCCCGCAGCAAGCAAAATAACAACCACCAGAATGATGGCGACAGGTTTTTTCATGACTTCTCGCTCCTTTGCGTTAAGCCTTGCAGGATCAGATCAACGTGACGGGTAATGACCTGGCTAATTTGCGCGGCTTTATCCTCATCGAATTGTGTCCAGCCCGTACGTAACAGGATGGTTTCGCGCCCCAGACGGAAGGCGAGTACTTCGCCCAACAGGGCGTGGGTATGCAAAATGGTGGCGGTATCGCTGGCGTCCCGTCCGGTATAGGCTGCGACAAGCCGGGTCAGATGGGTGTGCATCGGGGCGATCACCTGTTCGTGAACCAGCTGGTAGGCGGCAGTGGGGGAGAGCTGCTCGCGGGAGATAAACCTGCTCAGGTTCAGCGTATCGTCGTGCGTCAGCAGGCGGATCATGTTGTGACAGGCGTTAAGAATCAGCTGGCGGATGGCGGCACGGTCTGGCTCTGGCTGGCTGAACAGCGCGGTGGCCTCTTCAACGTGTGAACGAAAGTGGGTGCCAATAAAATCGGCGATCCACTGGGCGCAGGCGAGGTACAAATCCTCTTTTGAGCCAAAATAGTAGGTAATGGCCGCAATGTTCTGTCCGGCCTGGGCGGCGATATCCCGCGTGGTGGCATGCAGGCCATACTCACCAAACTGCGCCAGCGCGGCGGCGATAAGCTGGCTTTTTGCCTGTTCGCCTTTGGTTGTCGTTGGGGTCGTATTCATGGCGGTATTAAAAATTAATCAATCGATTGATTAAGATTATGCCGGAATCGCGCAAACGTCGAGGCATCACCGGGGATATTTTATGCGCCACGTCACAAAAGCTGCTACACTCCGCACCTTCGTGACATTGTGGTTTTTGTCCTTCCCGTTTGTTATATCTCCCTGAAAACTACACCTGTGATGGTCGGGGCGGTTCGGAGTTTTTATGTCTTTTGATTCCCTTGGCCTGAACCCGGAAATTCTGCGCGCCATCGCAGAGCAGGGCTACGTTGAGCCAACCCCTATTCAGCAGCAGGCCATTCCGGCCGTGTTGCAGGGCCGTGACCTGATGGCCAGCGCCCAGACCGGCACCGGTAAAACCGCGGGCTTTACCCTGCCGCTGTTAGAGCTGCTGGTAAAAAATCAGCCGCACGCCAAAGGCCGTCGTCCGGTACGCGCGCTGATCCTTACCCCAACCCGCGAGCTGGCGGCACAGATCGGCGAGAACGTGCGTGAGTACAGCCGCTACCTCAACATCCGTTCGCTGGTGGTGTTCGGTGGGGTGAGCATTAACCCACAGATGATGAAGCTGCGCGGCGGCGTGGACGTGCTGGTGGCAACGCCGGGCCGTCTGCTGGATCTGGAACACCAGAACGCGGTGAAGCTGGACAGCATCGAAATTCTGGTGCTGGACGAAGCGGACCGCATGCTCGACATGGGCTTTATTCATGATATTCGCCGCGTGCTGGCGAAGCTGCCTGCGCGTCGTCAGAACCTGCTGTTCTCCGCGACCTTCTCCGACGAGATCAAGGCGCTGGCGGAAAAGCTGCTGCATAACCCGCTGGAAGTGGAAGTGGCGCGCCGCAATACCGCCTCCGAGCAGGTGACGCAGCACGTTCACTTCGTTGATAAAAAACGCAAGCGGGAGCTGCTCTCCCAGATGATCGGTCAGGGCAACTGGCAGCAGGTGCTGGTCTTTACCCGCACCAAGCACGGCGCGAACCACCTGGCGGAACAGCTGAACAAAGACGGCATCCGCAGCGCGGCGATCCACGGCAACAAGAGCCAGGGCGCGCGTACCCGGGCGCTGGCGGACTTTAAGTCTGGTGATATCCGCGTGCTGGTGGCGACCGACATCGCCGCCCGCGGTCTGGACATTGAAGAGCTGCCGCACGTGGTGAACTACGAGCTGCCAAACGTGCCGGAAGACTACGTTCACCGCATTGGCCGTACCGGCCGTGCGGCGGCAACCGGTGAAGCGCTCTCTCTGGTTTGCGTAGATGAACACAAGCTGCTGCGCGATATTGAACGCCTGCTGAAGAAAGAGATCCCGCGCATCGAAACCCCGGGCTATGAGGTTGATCCGTCAATCAAAGCCGAGCCGATTCAGAACGGCCGCCAGGGCGGCGGTCGCGGTCAGGGCGGCGGCGGCCGCGGCCAGCAGCCGCGTCGTTCAGAAGGCGGCACCGCGAAATCCCCGGGCAAACCGCCGCGTCGTAATAACGACAGCAAACCGGCCGGTGAAAACCCGTGGCGCAGCGGCGAAGGGAAGCCGGCAGGGGAAGGGCAGCGCCGACGCCGCCCGCGCAAGCCTGCTAACCCGCAGTAATCTGGAAGCCCGGTCGTAATGCCGGGCTTTTCTTTTTGCGGCAGCGGGAAGAAAGTGCCACAATAGTGGCTGTTTATACAGTATTTCAGGTTTCCCGATGGCTTTAACCGCGGCGCTAAAAGCGCAAATTGGCGCATGGTATAAGGCGCTACAGCAGCAGATCCCCGATTTTATCCCCCGAGCGCCGCAGCGGCAGATGATTGCCGACGTGGCTAAAACGCTCGCCGGGGACGACGGGCGACATCTGGCGATAGAAGCCCCGACCGGAGTCGGGAAAACCCTGTCGTATCTCATTCCCGGCATCGCGATTGCCCGGGAAGAAGACAAAACGCTGGTGGTCAGCACCGCCAACGTAGCGCTGCAGGATCAGATCTTCAGCAAAGATTTACCGCTGCTGCGCAAAATCATCCCCGACCTGCGGTTCACCGCCGCCTTTGGGCGCGGGCGCTACGTTTGTCCGCGTAACCTCGCGGCGCTGGCCAGCAGTGAACCTTCCCAGCAGGATCTGCTCGCCTTTCTCGACGACGAGCTGACGCCAAACAATAAGGCGGAGCAGGAGCTGTGCGCAAAGCTGAAAACCGAGCTCGACGGCTACAGGTGGGACGGCCTGCGGGATCACACCAGCCAGGCGATTAGCGACGACCTGTGGCGCAGGCTCAGCACCGATAAAGCGAGCTGCCTGAACCGCAACTGTCACTACTACCGCGAGTGCCCGTTCTTTGTCGCCCGGCGCGAGATTCAGGAGGCGGAGGTGGTTGTGGCAAACCACGCGCTGGTGATGGCCGCGCTGGAGAGCGAAGCGGTGTTGCCGGAGCCGAAAAACCTGCTGCTGGTGCTCGACGAAGGCCACCATCTGCCCGACGTGGCGCGGGACGCGCTGGAGATGAGCGCGGAAATCACCGCGCCGTGGTTCCGTCTACAGCTGGATCTGTTCTGCAAGCTGGTGGCCACCTGCATGGAGCAGTTCCGCCCGAAAACCACGCCGCCGCTGGCGGTCCCGGAGCGGCTGAGCGAGCACTGCGACGAGGTTTACGGCCTTATCTCCTCGCTGAATAACATCCTCAACCTCTATCTTCCCGCCGCCCAGGAGGCGGAACACCGCTTTGCGATGGGGGAGCTGCCGGAAGAGGTAATGGAGATTTGCCAGCAGCTGGCGAAGCACCTCGAAAAGCTGCGCGGGCTGGCGGAGATGTTCTTAAACGATCTCAGCGAGAAAACCGGTACCCATGACGTGGTGCGTTTGCACCGCATTCTGCTGCAAATGAACCGCGCGCTGGGGATGTTTGAAGCGCAGAGCAAGCTCTGGCGGCTGGCCTCGATGGCGCAGGCGTCCGGCGCGCCGGTGACGAAATGGGCGACCCGCGAGGTGCGGGAAGGGCAGGTGCATCTGTTCTTCCACTGCGTGGGTATCCGCGTGGCGGATCAGCTGGAAAAGCTGATCTGGCGCAGCGTGCCGCACGTGGTGGTGACGTCCGCGACGCTGCGTTCCCTGAACAGCTTCTCAAGGCTGCAGGAGATGAGCGGCCTGAAAGAGAAAGCGGGCGACCGCTTTGTGGCGCTGGACTCGCCGTTTAACCACTGCGAGCAGGGCAAGCTGGTCATCCCGCGCATGAACTATGAGCCGCTTATCGACAACGAAGAGCAGCACATTGCCGAGATGGCGGCCTACTTCCGCGAACAGGTCGAGAGCAAAAAATACCCCGGCATGCTGGTGCTGTTTGCCAGCGGGCGCGCGATGCAGCGCTTTCTGGAGCACGTTACCGATCTGCGTTTACTCCTGCTGGTGCAGGGCGACCAGCCGCGCTACAGGCTGGTGGAAACCCACCGCAAGCGGATTGATAACGGCGAGCGCAGCGTGCTGGTGGGGCTTCAGTCTTTTGCGGAAGGTCTGGATCTGAAGGGGGATTATCTGACGCAGGTGCATATTCATAAAATCGCCTTCCCGCCCATCGACAGCCCGGTAGTCATCACCGAAGGCGAGTGGCTGAAAAGCCTCAACCGCTACCCGTTTGAGGTGCAAAGCTTACCGGCGGCGTCGTTCAACTTGATTCAGCAGGTTGGGCGTCTTATTCGCAGCCACGGCTGCTGGGGCGAAGTGGTGATATACGACAAGCGTCTGCTCACCAAAAACTACGGGCAGCGGCTGCTGAACGCGCTGCCGGTGTTCCCGATTGAGCAGCCGGAGGTACCGGAAGTGAAAAAACGCCCGGCAAAACTGGCCGCCGGGCGTAAAAAAGGCATCCATGCCAGGGGGCGCGGTCCTACTGGTAAGTAAAGGTGGCCTGAACAACGCTGTTGAACGTGCCGGCAGTGACGGGCATGGCGGTTGCGTAATAGCGTGCGGCCATGGGGAACGTGGCGGTGTGGGTGCCGGCATCGATCACCACGCTGAACCGGGCCTCGGGGGCAAGCACGATGTAGTCCAGGCGATCGGCCAGCTCTAGCGCCACCCCCGTTGCGGTGCCGCTATTGGCGAATTTGAAGGGATGGTCCCTGTCGCGCGGGCCGTCAACGGAAACGGTGGCGACCGTCAGCGTGGGCGGGCAGTTCGTCAGCGTTAAATCGAATTTTTTCCACGGACCGGTATCGCCGATGTCACGGAAGTCGCTGGCAACGCCCTGCCCCAGATCCACCACCATATTCTGGCTGCCACCGTCCACCTGACAGGTGGTGTCGTAAATATTTCCTTCGATATTGAGCGTAACGTCGGTCGCGACCGCCGGGAGGCTCGTCAGTGCGAGTAAAAGGGGTAACGTTTTCATCTTCGCTCCGTCACTGGTATTCAAGATCGATTGTGGCGATCGTATTAGCTTTCCCCGCGGTGACGGTGGCATCCGTCTGGTAATACTGCACGGCGAAGGGAATGGCATCCGGCACGTCAGGTGCAGTTCTTCCACCAACCGGGATAGGGAAGTCGTATTTAAGATCGACACCGTCAAGCAGCATTCGCACCCCGACGCCCGTGGCGCTGTCGCTGCCGGGCGTAAGGTTCAGGACATCACCAAACTGGCCGTTAACGCCGTTCGCGCTGGTCACCGAGGCCGTAAGGTTGACCTCTTCCGTGCAGGTGGCGGTGATGCTGAAATACTTCCAGGCCGTATAGCTGCCCACGTGGGTAAACTGTGATACCGGGAAATCGCCGAGTGAGACCGTCAGATTGAGGGGATCGATGGAGCAGGTCGCCGTTCTTTCGCTAACCGTGGCGGAATAGTGGCTCGTATTTCGCGCGCCAGAGATACCGACAGAACGAAAAACGCCGAATCCAAAGGGATCCATCGCCACCGACAGGGTGCCGCTCCCGATGTGTGACGCCGTTTTGATTAAGCGCTGGGTATAGCTGAACGAGAACGTTTGTCCGCTGTCGCTGCTGACCGTCCCGACGGGCGTCGCGGTGGTATCACATGAGTAGCCCTTTCCACGAACGATCTGCCCGTTACTGTTCAGAAGCTCAATGCCAATGCCGTCTACGTTGGTCGAGTACACGCCCGGCATGCCCGGCACTTCCGTTCCCGTTCCGTAATAGCAGGAAATAATAGTGTGATTAGTCATTGGCCCGACACAGCTGCCGTTAACGGTATGCGTCTTTGCCGACCCCGGGATGATGCCGCCAATGTCGAGGGTCGTGGGGACGGAAAGCGTGCCGGCGTCCAGGGTATAAGGCAGGTCGGTGCTGTCGCAGGTGGTTGCCGCCTGCGCATGCGGCATCAGGCACGCGCCTGAGAGCAAGACAACCATCGCAAAGGCAAATCTCAATATGTTCATTTTTACCTCGAAAAGTCTCACACGCACCGCGCCGTAACGTTAATAACAGCCCCGTCGTCTTTTGCGGGAAGGTGATAGGTTGCGGAGCAGCGGCTGTCGGCGGTTTTCCCCCAGCTGACCTCAACCCTGCCTTTTTTCTGCATGCCGGTCATATAAACCTGCCCGCCATCGCCCACGATAAATTCGCCCTCCTGATGAGGCTGCGATGCCGTTGCGCCGAACGGGATCGCGCGTCCGTCCGCGCGTTTCAGCGTAATTAATACCCGGCTGCCCACGTGCGTTTCGTAATGCGCGCGAACAATCGCCCCGCGCGTCGGCGTTACGGTTTTTGCGGCCTGAGCAACGTCCGCCTTTTCCGGCAGCGTTTCGGTGTTGAGCGCAAGGGTGTTATGGCGGTATGGCGACACGTACGGCACGATAGCATAGCCGCGGAAATCGGTGCTCACGCCGGTCTGATTGGTAATGTTCGTGTCGTCTGCGCCCGGCGCTTCGACCAGCGCGGCCGTCTCGCCCATCGGCTGGCCCAGCGTGACGCCATGCGCATGGGCGATCATGCTGCCCTGAAGGCCGACGTTAAGCTGCTGCTGCTGGCTATCCTGTGAATATCCGGCGCTCACCTCCCCGTAGGTGCCTTTGTAATCGGCGTTCAGGCTGGTGCTGTCGCCGCTGCTCTGACCGTGGCTCTGCTGGACGCCCCAGCTGAGGTTATCGCCGGCGAGCGCGGTGCCGTTCAGGCCCACGCTTTGGGTGGAGTCGTGTTTCGTGCTGTTCAGGTTGTAGTTGACCCAGGTGTTGCGAAGCCAGCGATCGAGCGGCACGGAGACGTTAAAGGCGATGGTCTGCTCGCTGGTTTTCTCGTTATTGTCGTCGCTGCCGTCACGGGTGTTTTTATTGAGTCCGTAGTTCAGGCCGTAGCTGACCCCGTGCCAGGAGTTGTTATAGCCGACGTTCACTGACGTCATGCTTTCGCTGGAATTCCAGTAATTCTCCTTCACCAGGCTCAGGGTCAGGGATCCAAACCTTCCGCCCAGGGATTGATCGACGGTGGCCTCTTCCCGGCTGCGTCGGGTGTCCGGCATTTCCCGGTCGTCATTGCGGGTATGCGAATCCAGGGTGTCCTGCAGCGTATAAAACCCTTTGCTGTTGTAGCGATAGCCGGCAATGGAAAAATGGGTGCCGGTGGTGGCGAAATCTTTGCTGTAGCGGATGCGCCAGGAGCGCCCGTGGGTCGGCGCCTTGTCCTGCATCTCTGATTTGGCATCGGTGACATCCACCGAAAACGCGCCGAGATCGCCGATATTCTTACCGACTCCCAGCGCCAGGGCATCGTAATACTGGCTGGCCTGCACGCCGCCGTAGGCGGTAAAGCCGTAAGGCAATCCGTAGATTGCCGTACCCTGCATGAAAGGCGTTTTTTCGACGTCGCTGTCGTAGCTGCGGTAGCGTCCTGCGGTGAGGCTGTACTTAAAGCGGCCCTCACGCTGCAATACCGGCACCGAAGCGTAGGGCACCACAAAATGCTGTTCGCTGCCGTCGGTCTCTTTCACGGTGACGTTTAAGTCCCCGCTGCCGCCGGTGGGGTAGAGGTCGTTTATTTCAAACGGGCCCGGCGCAACGTAGTTTTGATAGATGACGTAGCCGTTCTGGCGGACGATAACCTGGGCGTTGCTGTGTGCCGTTCCGCGGATGACGGGGGCAAAACCTTTCATGCTGTCCGGCAGCATATCGTCGTCCGACGCGATCTGCGCCCCGGTGAATGAAATGCTGTCAAACACGTCCGAAGGCGACGAGCTTTGCCCGAATTTAACGCTGCTGCCAAGGGAAATAATATCCCGCTGGACGTAGGTGTACACGGAAGAAAACTGGCTCTCCGCGTCACCGTCTCCGCTGGTTTTGCTCCAGGTGGAGTAGTTTCGCAAACGCCACGCCCCGAGGTTAAGACCGGGACGCAGGTTAAGAAACTCGCTGCGCTGGTCTGTGCCGTTCTCGCCCTTGCCGCGGTTGTCCCCGGCGGTAAAGCTGTAGTTCAGCAGCAGGGCGTTGATCCCCTCGTCATACTCCTGCGGGTCGACATAGTTGCGCGGCACCCGGGTAATAGCGGTCTGCGGGATGCTTAACAGCAGCTGCTGCGGGTTAACGTGAAACGTGGCGCTGGCGGATGGGATAACGCTCAGGTCAATGCACTGCGCCTTATCATCCTGCACGAATTTATCAATTTTAATGCCGAAGCTTTTTAACTGAGCCGCGCTCAGGCACGGCTGCAGCGTCGATTTTCCGCTGGCGTCTTTCTTTAGCGTGAACTCAATCTCTTTACTGGCGACTTTATTATTATTGACGTAGACGTCGACGTGATATTTACCGGGAGCCTGGCCGGGGCCGATCTCGTAAATACTGAGGTCGGTTTTTCCCTGTCCGGGGTTGTCAATATCCAGCAGTGCCGGGTTGAAATAATCATCGGCCAGAACTTTTTGCACGCAAACGCCCAGCAGCGTACAGCCCAGCGCAATTAGCATTGAGCGTCCGTGCTGTTTGGGTGGTTCGGTGCTATATTCCCAGCGCATAATGATGTTCAGATATTCCCGGCGAGTTAGTTAATCTTTGCGGTATAAGACGGGCTAATGCCGCCGTAGTCATTAATGATTTTCCAGCTCACCGAGCGCGCGGTGATATTCCCCGGGGTAGCAAAACGCGTTTCGCCGTCTGGAGCTGCATAGGTGACTTTGTCAACCTTTTTACCGTCCAGCTTTATTTCCTGGAAGTTCATATAAAATGGCGTAGGGTTGTTGACAATAAGCTGGTTGCCCTGCATGTGCCAGGATAAATGCGCGGCAACATCCTCCGGTTTACCGGTAATATCTGCCGGGCGATAGATAAGCTTAATTCGGGTTTTAATGGCAATTTGCAGCGTGTTGCTGATTTCATTGCGCTTAGAAGACGGAATGGATTTAATATTTAGCCAGAAAAGCGATTCACGATCGGCAGGCAAATTTCCCCCGGTCCGGATGATGCGCAGAACGTTGTCCTGTTTACCGTCCAGGCGGAACAGCGGCGGTGTGATCAAAAACGGTGCTTTCTCCCGCGCGTTATCTTCCGTCTCTACCCATGACTGCACCAGATAATCAAGATTGTCCGGGTTGCTGATACCAATGGAAGATTCTTTTTTATTTTCCGGGTATACCACGCGCGTGCCGCCGATGGTAATTCCGGCGTGCGCGGCAGTGGTGATCAATAAAAAGGAGGAGAGCAGAAGATATTTGCGCATAGCGACACCGTAATAAAGAAGTAACAGATATTAGCCACTGGGGTAGCTAATATCTGTTTTATTAGTTGTAAACGATGGTGAAGGTTGATGCGGCGTTCGCCAGCCCGGCAGAAATGATGTCTCCGGTCTGGATATAGCGTGCGCCAAACTGTAAATCGTTCGTTGTGGCACCTGGCGTGAGCGCATATTCTGTGGAAGCAGTATATAAGCTCAGCGGGTTTTGGGTTTTATCCAGCAGCTGGACTCCCACTCCCGACGCCGCGCCTGTTCCTGACGTAACCGCAAGGATATCCTTATTGTTACCGTCAGGCGTCCCACCGAAAGTCACTGAGGCGCTGGTGACCGTTTCAGGACAATCTTTGAGTTGAATGCTAAAGCGGGTTGTCGACGTCGTCGAACCACTTCCCGTAAATGCAGATTTAGCCACCTTACCTAATGAAACATTAAGCGGGTTGCTTAAACCATTTACAACAGTACATGCGGAATCAATAATTTCACCCGTGAAATTAATTTGTCCTTCACCACTTGATGCAAATGCAGAAACGGAAGCACACGCCATCCCGGCAGCGATGCCCGCAATAATCAATTTTTTCATTTTAATCCTCTGAATGAAAGTGTGGTACTTCTCGCATTAATCATCACCTGGCTGATTAATTCGGGGCGAACTATCGCTGAGATTTATTTTTCGTTCAATTTCTCTTCAGACCATTTTTATCCTCGAAGCGTCTGCTCCAGCACCTAAGGGCGGAAAATGATTACCCGCTCGACATTTATCAGGGCTATAGTATCTGCATAGAGCCGCAAGGAGAGATGTCGTGGATTATCGTAAAATTATCAAAGAGGTAGGGCGTGGAAAGAACCATGCCCGCGACCTGGATCGGGAAACGGCCCGGGCCCTGTACACCCATATGCTAAACGGTGATGTCCCCGATCTGGAGATGGGCGGTATCCTGATTGCGCTACGCATTAAAGGCGAAGGTGAAGCGGAGATGCGCGGCTTTTATGAAGCCATGCAGGCGCAAACGCTGCGCTTAACGCCGCCGGCGGCAAAACCGATGCCGATTGTGATCCCAAGCTATAACGGTGCCCGCAAGCAGGCAAACCTGACGCCGCTGCTGGCAATATTGCTGCACAGGCTCGGATTCCCGGTTGTTGTGCATGGCGTAACGGAAGATCCAACCCGCGTCCTGACTGAGACCATTTTTGATCTGCTGGGCATAGCCCCAACCCTGCACGCCGGGCAGGCGCAGGCCAGGCTTGACGGACATCAGCCGGTCTACATTCCGGTCGGGGCGCTGTGTCCTCCGCTGGAAAAGCAACTGGATATGCGCTGGCGTATGGGGGTCCGTAACAGCGCCCACACGCTGGCAAAGCTGGCAACACCGTTTGCTGAAGATGCGGCGCTGCGCCTTTCCAGCGTATCGCACCCGGAATACGTCACCCGCGTGGGTAAATTCTTTGAGGACATTGGCGGAAGGGCGCTGTTAATGCACGGGACGGAAGGGGAAGTGTACGCCAATCCCCAGCGTTGCCCTCAGCTTATGCTTATTGATTCCACCGGAACGCGCGCCATTCTGGAACGCGGCGAGGAAAATACCGGCGTGATATTGCCCGAGGCGAAAGATCCGCATACGACCGCTCGCTGGATTGAGCAATGCCTCGCCGGAAACGTGCCTGTTCCACACTCCATCAGGCTGCAAATGGCGTGCTGCCTGGTGGCGACAGGGGAAGCGGAAACGGTGGAAGCGGGAATGCAGCGCGTGGCGCAGTCGTTTTAAGCAAAAAAAAGCCCGTCCAGTGGCGGACGGGCAAACAAAGGGTAACAACAACAGGGTCAATGAGGGTTGGAGCATCTCACCAGAGGGATGGTGAGGGTGGAGCATAATTCATTCGATTATTTGTAGATAACCGCGGTACCGCTCAGCTTGTTATTACCGTTAGCGGAGGTAATGGTGTATCCACTTGCGCCGGCAGCCGCTGCTTTCTCAGCCAGTTTTGCTTCCAGACCGTCCAGCGTGGTCGCGCCTTCAGCACTCACAACGCCGATTTTGTTCAGGCTCTGCGCCTGAGTGGAAGAGACCGGCTCTACGGCGAAAGCGCCGAAGGACAGAGCGGACAGGGCAACAGCGGCAACAGCATATTTGATAGTTTTCATTGTTAAATTCTCGCAGGTTATTCTGTTAAGGGGACGATGTTCCGTCGATGTGATAAGTATCACGCTTTTTTGCGGAAGATAAAATCGAAGAGAATTGACGTGGTTGCTCAAAAAAATTGAATGACAAATAACTTATTGATTACTAATAAATTCGCAGGTGCGATTTACACTTCTTGCGGCTGCGCTTTACAGAAGCGATGAGAAGGGCACGTTTTGCTACGCGGTTCGCTGAAAGTCGTGAGCGTAAAGCTAAGCGCTTGCGCGGTTAACTTAGGTAAAGGAAAGTCAACGTAACTGGCTGTCTTTCGATCCTCTGCGATTATATCCTGAATGTGATGCGTTTTTTGAATCTTTCTCCTGCTGACAGGCAATGCAAAGCCGTACGCCGGGAATGGCCTTACGGCGCGCCTCGGGAATGGGTTCCCCGCACTCCTCGCATTCAGCCAGGCTTTCGCCGCGCGGAATTTCACCGCGTGCGCGCGCTACGGCATCTTCAATAGTACTGTTGATCTGTTCATTAACGGCGTCGTCATTCGCCCAACCGGAAGCCATGCTGTTCCCCTGAGTGGTTTAAGCCATATTATCATTATGGGGTTAAAAAACGCGCAGACAAGGCGCAAAGAAAGAGAACTGCATCCGTCGGGCAGATGCAGTTCAGGACTGGAAGGGGTTATTTATAGATGGTCGCCGTACCGTACATGTGGTTATCCCCGCCGGCGGCGTTCACCACAAACCCTTTAGCTCCTTCCTGACGGGCTTTTTCAGCCAGCTTGTCCTGAAGGTCATCAAGGTTGCTAGCCCGGCTGACGGAGACGGTCCCGGCCGCACGCAGCTGGCTGGTGTCGTTGCCGTTGGTCAGGGGTTGAACGGACCAGGCAGAGAACGAGGCGCCTGCCAGCGCACCCGCAATAATAAAGGTCAGATACTTTTTCATAATCACATCCTCAGGAGGGAAACAACAGGTGATTCCCCTTAAGTTTAGAAGCCTGACGAGTGTGATTTAGCGCAAAAATTTGATGATGATCTGCTTGTTTTTTGAACGATATAATCTGACATTTTCTTGACAGATCATAGACATACAGGCCACTGATTTTGGTCGTTTTTTTGCGCCTCTCAGACAGATATTTACCCCTGCGCCTTCACAGGGTATCTTACGCGGCTGTTTAAAGGAGAATGCCATGACTTCCCAAAAGCCGGGATTGCACCCGCGTAACCGCCACCGTAGCCGCTACGACATGAATGCCCTGTGCCTGAGCTGCCCTCAGTTACGGGCGTTTATCGTTCAGACCCCTGCCGGTGAACCGTCGATCAACTTCGCCGATCCGCTGGCGGTTAAAGCGCTGAACAAGGCGCTGCTGGCCCACTTTTATGGCGTAGCGAACTGGGACATCCCTGAAGGCTTTCTCTGCCCACCGGTGCCGGGGCGTGCGGATTACGTCCACCACCTTGCCGATCTGCTGGCGGATGACAACGGCGGCGCGGTGCCGAACCAGGCCACCGTTCTTGATATCGGTACAGGCGCGAACCTGATCTATCCGCTGATAGGCGCGCATGAATACCAGTGGCGGTTTACCGGCAGCGAGATCGGTGCCGACGCGTTCGCCAGCGCGCAGGCCATTATCAACGCCAACCCGGGCTTAAGCCGTGCCGTTCGTCTGCGCCGTCAGAAGGACGCCGCGGCCATTTTCAACGGCATTATTCATAAGAACGAAAGCTACGATGCCACCATGTGTAACCCGCCGTTCCATGACTCGGCCGCTTCCGCACGCGCGGGAAGCGAGCGCAAGCGTCGTAATCTGGGCCAGGCTGAAGATGGTGCGCTGAACTTTGGCGGCCAGCAGCAGGAACTCTGGTGCGAGGGCGGGGAAGTGGCGTTCATTCTGCGCATGATTGCCGAAAGCAAAGGCTTTGGCCGTCAGGTGAAATGGTTTACGACGCTGGTCTCCCGTGGCGATAACCTGCCGCCTCTCTACCGCGCGCTGACCGAAGCCGGCGCCGTAAAAGTGGTGAAAAAAGAGATGGCGCAGGGACAGAAGCAGAGCCGCTTCATCGCCTGGTCGTTTATGGACGATAACAAACGCCGCAAATAGGGTTTCAGGCCCGGCAAGCGTAGCGCCGCCGGGCAGAACGATTACAGCGTCGGCGCCTGCGGCGGTGGCGGCGTAGCCGGCGATGGCAGTACCTGATAGGTCTGTACCGGCGCGCGCACCTCCGCCAGATCGAAGTGTTTTTTCACCATGCTGTCGAGCGCGAAGCGCACCGTCCACTGCTTTAGCGGCTGGGTGGTGAACGACACGCGCAGGGTAAAGGCGGTGTTCGTCAGCCCGACGATGCCGGCGAACGACGGCTCGCCAATCACCAGCCCGCGAATATCCTCCATCTCCATCAGTTCGCTCACCGCGTCCCGCAGCGCCTGCTTCGCTTTCTCCGCGTCTTCATGGCGATCCACGTCGTAGTTCGCCACCACCGAACCAATGCCGCGCACAAAGTTGGCAAAGGTGGTGATCGAAGACCACGGAATGATGTGGTACGCCCCGGTGTCCTGACGCACGCCGACGGAGCGAATGGACATCCGCTCCACCGTGCCGGTGAGCGGCCCGATGGTTACGAGGTCTCCGGTGTTCATCCCGTTCTCAAACTGGATAAAGATGCCGGTGATAATATCTTTTACCAGCGTCTGCGAACCGAAGGAGATCGCCAGCCCCAGGGCACCGGCGCCTGCCAGCAGCGGGGCGATATTCACGCCGATCTCCGACAGCACAATCATGATGGTAATGGTGCTGATGATCACCGCCAGCGCGTTGCGAAACAGTGTGAGCAGCGTGCGGGCGCGGGCGCTGGGCAGCGGCCTGCCATGGACATCAGAGACCAGACGGTTCTCAATAAGGCTTGCCAGCAGCGTCCAGCCGACGGCGGAGAAGAACAGGATCAGCGCGATACGAATAAGTATATCGACGGTCTTTTCCCCCGCGCCGTTGTGCAGCCAGTTCCAGAAATCAAACAGGCTCCACGCGTTCAGCAGCAGCATGATTGCCACGCAGACCGTCAGAATACGCGCCGCTTTCAGGGAGACCGACATCCAGCCGTTAACCCGTTTTTGCAGCTCCGGGTAATTCCGCTGAACCGGCGGCGACAGGGTAATGGTTTTCGAAAGCCAGCGGGAGAGCAGGCCGGAGACAAACGCCGCTATGCCGATAATCGCCAGGCTTTTAAACGTCGCCCCCATCATAAACTTCAGGCTGTTGCCCGGGTCGAACAGCGAGAAGAAGCACAGCACAATAAAATAGGCGCTGGCCAGCCAGTGCCACACCAGGGCAAAGGCGCGGATAAACAGGCTGAAAAAGGAGAGGGAGCGATCGGCCAGGTGCAGCAGGCTCTCGGTAATCGCTTTTTTATTATGGAAGATGAGGTACAGCGCCCAGACGGTTATACAGAGCATGATTAGCACGTTCGCCAGCGCCCCAAACTGCACGTTAACCTGGTTGGAAATAATCGGCACGGCAACCAGCAGGCCGTAACCAATTAACCCGCTCAGTACGCTGAGCCGCACCGCCCAGTATTTGGCGCTCCGATCCTGAATCGCGAAGGGGCGAAGATCCGGCACGCGCGGGCAGAAGATCAGCCGCAGAAGGGCCTTAAAGAATTCAATCAGCGCAAACGCGTTGAGGAACAGCGCCTGCTGAAAGGCGATGGTTTTGTTTCCGGTGTTAAGCCGGTCTGCCAGCAGCTGGCCGACAAACAGCGTCATCGCCAGCAGCAGTAAATCGATGATAAAGGCTCCGGTAATCATCGCCGGAAGATGTAACCAGCTGCTTTTTTGCTGATTCTTTTTACGTCCCCACTGGCCCATTTTTCGGTACAGTGGCCAGACGCACAGGCGCAGCAGCCAGTAAAAAATGAATACGGCACCCGCCAGAATGGCAAACTGCGTGGCGGCAGCGGAGAAGGTGTGGGGGTTAAAAGGCTTGTGTGATGTGCCAATCAGGTTTCGGTAGAGCTGGGCAAAACGCGACGACAGCGCTTCACCGTAGTGACGGCTGATGTCGGTGACGTTTTCCAGCACCGTTTTTTCTTCTTCGACCTGCGGCGGCGCTATGGTCGGAACCGGATCCTGAGGCGGCGTGGCGGCCACCTTCCTTAGCTGATCGATTAACTCCTGCCTGGACGTGTCGTTCTCAAGCACGTCGGCCAGGGCGCTGTACGCGGCTTTTTTCTTTTCGGCGTCTGGCTCCGGCGGCGCATTCTGCTGGGTGGCGGTGGCTCCGGTGGTGACGCCAGGAATGGTTACAGCCAGCGATGGCGCGCTAAGCAGGCTAAACAAGAGCAACAGGATCCACGGCACGGCGTCCTCCGACAAAAATATCGTGCAAAATGATAAGTATAGAGGGCGAGAAGCGGAGGGGAGCTTTTGGGAACAATCCGGCGTAAAAAAGCCGGGCAAGCCCGGCTTAGCGTACTGCTGTCAGGAGACGTGCTGAAGGAATTCCTGGAGGCGCTGGCTTGGCGGGTTCGCGATCAGCGCCTGCGGATTTCCGTCTTCCGCGATACGGCCTTTATCAATGAAGATCAGACGGGACGCCACCTTTTCGGCAAAGCCGATTTCGTGGGTAACGATAACCATCGTCATGCCTTCTTCCGCCAGATCCTGCATGACCTTAAGCACCTCGTGACGCAGCTCCGGGTCGAGTGCGGAGGTTGGCTCATCAAACAGCATCATTTTTGGCTTCACCGCCAGCGCACGGGCAATCGCCACGCGCTGCTGCTGGCCGCCGGACAGCTCGGAAGGATAGTGATGGGCACGCTCCGCCAGGCCCACTTTTGCCAGCAGATCTTTGGCCAGCGTTTCGGCCGCCGCTTTGCTGGCTCCGCGCACGCGCAGCGGACCGAACATCACGTTTTCCAGCGCCGTCAGGTGCGGGAACAGGTAGAACTGCTGGAACACCATGCCCGCTTCCTGGCGGATCAGGCGCTCGTCTACTTTCGGATCGTTAACCTTCAGACCATCGACGATTAAATCGCCGCTGGTGATCTCTTCGAGCTTGTTAATGCAGCGCAGCAGGGTGGATTTACCGGAGCCGGACGGCCCGATAATGACCACCACTTCACCCTGCCTGATGTTCAAATCAATATTGTGCAGCACCTGGGTTGGGCCAAAGTGCTTGGAAACGTTTTTAAATTCAATCACAGGATTTTCATCCTTCTTTCAAGACGACGCAGAACAAAGCTCAGGACAAGCGTGATAATCAGATAAACAACGGCGACCGCACTCCAGATTTCCAGGGCGCGGAAGTTACCCGCAATGATCTCCTGGCCCTGACGGGTCAGCTCGGCAACGCCGATTACAATGAACAGCGAGGTGTCTTTGATACTGATGATCCACTGGTTGCCCAGCGGTGGCAGCATGCGGCGCAGCGCCAGCGGCAGGATCACGTGACGGATCGTTTCGCGACGTGAAAGGCCTAGCGCCAGGCCGGCTTCGCTGAAGCCTTTATGAATCGACAGTACCGCACCGCGGGTGATTTCCGCAATGTAGGCACCTGAGTTGATCATGATGGTGACAACGGCGGCGCTGAACGGGTCAATGCGCAGGTCGGTGAATGCCATTGGCAGGGCGAAGTAGATAAACATCACCTGCACCACAATCGGGGTGCCGCGGATCACTTCGATGAAAACCAGTGCGATGTGGTTTGCAATCCAGCCGCCGTAGGTGCGAGCGAAACCGGCCACCAGACCGATAATCAACCCGCCAACCAGACCAAGGACCGAGATCCATAGGGTCATTTTGGCGCCTTCAAGCAAGAGAGGAATGGCAGGCCAGATGGCGCTCCAGTCAAACTGCATGATGTATTCCTGTATACCGTGGTGAAAAACAAAAAACGTAGGCCCGGCAAGCGTGAGCGCCACCGGGCGTTACAAACCTGAGATCAGGTAAAATTATTTAGGCTCGGTACCGAACCATTTTTTGTAGATTTCGTTATAGGTGCCGTTCTCTTTCAGCGTTTTCAGCGCGCCGTTCACCTTGTTACGCAGGTCGTCGCTGCCTTTCGGGAACGCGATACCGTACTGCTGTGCTTCCAGAGAATCGCCTACCGCTTTGAACTTGCCGTTGCCTGCGGTTTTGATGAAGTACAGGATGTTCGGGGTATCGTGCAGCACCGCGTCAGCGCGGTTCGTGCCGAGTTCCATATAGGCGTTGTCGATGTTCGGGAACTGACGCAGGTCTTTGGTTTTGATGTTGGCTTTCGCGTAATCAACGGAACCGGTGCCGCTCTTCACAGCGACCACTTTACCGTCCAGGTCTTTCACGCTTTTTACGTCGTTGTTGTCTGCTTTCACCATCACCAGCAGGCCGCTTTTGTAGTAGCCGTCTGAGAAATCGATCGCTTTTTTACGTTCTTCAGTAATGGTGATGCCAGCCAGCGCCAGGTCAACGTTTTTGGTTTGCAGCGCCGGGATGATCCCGCTGAAGTCCATTGGCTTCAGGGTGTAGTCCAGCTTAAGTTCTTTTGCGACAGCGGCCCACAGATCCACGTCAAAACCGACGTATTTGTCACCCTGCTTAAATTCAAACGGTACGAACGCCGTGTCAGTCGCCACAACCAGTTTGTCGGCGGCCTGAGAGGACACCGCAAACGCCAGGGTAAGTGCAGCCAGTGAAACTTTTAATACAGACTTCATAGCATTTCCTTTTATATCCACGGGGCGATCCCCTGCGAGAACGTCAGGCACAATGAAAAAATCGTGCCAGTTTTACAACCTGTTGTTTTGCAAAGGAGATGATGTCACGCATTGCACAATAAGCGTGGCAATCCTGTTTTGTTGCACCAGAATGGAGCACCGTTTTGGTGCGCTTCGTTAGGGGCTTCCGACAGGGAGGTATTTAGCGCAGAATCTGACGGAAAAACAATCTTCCGTTAACGGTTGTGTGAGGTGATTATTACATTTTATTCACTTTTGCGGCCTTTTCGCCCAAAAGTGCGCACCATAAATGTGCAAAACCCCCGCCAGGGGCGAGGGCTATTCAGATAATCCGCAGGGATTATTCGATGTTGGACTCAATGAACCACAGGAACTGATCCAGGTCGCGGGAGGCGGCGGTGAAGATATCAGCAGTATCTTCATCTTTTGCTTCGCCGATGGCTTTACGAACGTCGTTCGCCACGATCGCGTAGCGGTCCGCCAGCTCTTTCAGGTGATCCTGAACGGTATGAATATCCAGCGGGTAGCTTTTCAGTGGCGTTTTGCTGTTGATCACCTGCGTGGTGCCCAGCGCCACGCCGCCCAGCTGTACGGCGCGTTCGGCCATAGTATCAAGGTGTGTAACCAGTGCTGTGCGGAAGCCATCCAGCATTTCATGAACGGCAATAAAGTTTGCACCGCGCATATTCCAGTGGGCCTGTTTGGTGATCAGCGAAAGATCGATGAACTGGACCACCTGGCGATTCAGCAGCTCAATGGTTGCCTTTTTATCGCTATCCGATACATCGTTACGGGTATAAAGCAGATTAGACGCTTTCGTTTTCACCAGTTTAGCGGTACTCATAATCTCATATCCTCTTGATGTTTGTGTCCCAGGTAATTACGGGACTAAGTATAGCACCGGATTTTTTCTCTGCGGTTTGGCGCTGCCTATCGGTTTAATAGCGAAAGGATGGTTGTATTAGTAAGTGTTTGAAATTCAAGGAATCTATAAAAATTGATGCAGATCAATCTTAATTTATCCTCTGGCAAGGCGGGCGGGTGACATATTTCAGCAATAAAGGCGACTTTGTAAGAAAGTATTTGGGCGAACGGATTAGGCGTATATTCTGCATAGAGGATGGACCATGCAGAATATAAGGGGTTAGCTGAGGTCGATTTTTTGAACCTTAGGTTCTGGACGCATGGTCAGCGTGGAGCCCATTGATGCCGCAATAATGGAGCAGAGCGCCAGCGTTTGCACCAGCGTCAGGGTTTCGCCGAGGAAAATCATTCCCGAAACGGCGGCCAGGGCGGGTTCCATGCTCATCAGGGTGCCGAAAATGCGCGTGGGCAGGCGCGTCAGGGCGATCATCTCCAGAGAGTAGGGCAGCGCCGTAGAGAGGATAGCGACCGCCAGCCCCACCGGCAGGATGGACCACTGCCATATTGAGTCCGTGGCCTGCGCCATGCCAAGCGGAACAAAAATGATGGCGGCAATCAGCGACCCTAACGCGACCGTCGCCGGACCGTGTTCTTCGCCTGCACGCTGGCCGGTTAAAATATAAACCGCCCAGCACGCCCCGGCGCCCAGCGCCAGAGCGGCACCCGTTAAATCGACTTGCGACACGCTTTGACCCAGCGGCAGCAAGAACCATAGCCCCAGCACGGCAAGGATCACCCAGATAAAGTCTACCGGACGACGGGAAGAGAAGAGGGCGACGGCCAGCGGGCCGGTAAATTCAAGCGCAACCGCGATCCCCAGGGGGATGGTCTGAATTGAGAGATAGAACATATAGTTCATCCCTCCCAGCGCCAGCCCATAAAAGAGCAGGGGCAGCCGCTGCTCCTTTTTAAAGCGTAACCGCCAGGGCTTAAAGATAACCACGAGGATCAGGGTACCTAACGCGATGCGCAGCGCCGTGACGCCCGGCGCACCGACCAGCGGAAAGAGGGATTTTGCCAGCGACGCGCCACTCTGTATGGACATCATCGCGATAAGTATGACTACAACCGGCATCCAGACCGAAGACTTGCGGGGTAAACCAGGCATCCTTTCTCCTGTCAATTTATGTCAAATGAGGTAAAAGTGGCAGTGTAATGGAAATAAGCTGCAACGGTTGAGCTACTGTTGAAAAAAAACCAGGGAAAATCCGTAAAATGAGGAAAGGTTGATGATTTTATCGCCTGAAAGATTAGGAATAATCTGGATGAATGTAACGGCGATGACGCGCACTATTAGCGTTAAAAGGTGAAAATCTGGAGTTATTTTAACAAGATAGAGCCTTCTGGAAATGTTCTGTTACAGGAAAGGTCTCATTAGACATCGTGAAGAACAAAGAGTTTCACAGAATTTTTTGATATATTTAAAACTTACGGACTTACTTGAAGCACATTTGAGGTGGTTATGAAAAAAATTGCATGTCTTTCAGCACTGGCAGCTGTTCTGGCTGTTTCCGCAGGTACCGCTGTAGCGGCAACTTCAACTGTAACTGGTGGTTACGCTCAGAGCGATATGCAGGGCGTGATGAACAAAACCAACGGTTTCAACCTGAAGTACCGTTACGAGCAAGACAACAACCCGCTGGGCGTGATCGGTTCTTTCACCTACACCGAGAAAGATCGTACTGAAAATGGCTCTTACAATAAAGGTCAGTACTACGGCATCACCGCGGGTCCTGCTTACCGCCTGAATGACTGGGCAAGCATCTACGGTGTTGTAGGTGTTGGCTACGGTAAATTCCAGCAGACCGAAAACCAGGGTCTGAACCGTACTGCTAGCAACAGCGACTACGGTTTCTCCTATGGCGCAGGTATGCAGTTCAACCCAATCGAAAACGTTGCTCTGGACTTCTCCTATGAGCAGAGCCGTATCCGCAACGTTGACGTTGGCACCTGGATCGCGGGCGTAGGTTACCGCTTCTAATCACTTCGGTGAGCCAGTAAAAAATCCGCCCCTTGTGGCGGATTTTTTTTGAGAAGCTTAAAGCAAAACGGCAATCCATGATTGCCGTTTTTTACGTTCGTTCCCCGCAGGTGAGGGCACCAGGCCGCACGAATCAGCGGAGATCACTTACTCTTAATATCGAAAATATCCGTCCCCAGATGGTTATAGTCAACTTTCTGTAACCTGAAGTTGGTAATGTAAACTGGCGGGCCCTTCTTCCCGGAGATAAACGGGTAATCATTTTTTATCTCCTTCGCCTTAATGCCCGTCCACTGTGAGAAGAATTTCAGAAAATCGTTGGCGGAACGGCGTGCCTTGATGATGCGATGCGTTTTGTCATCGCTCGACAGCACCATGAACGGCACCTGGAAGTTCTGCTGGAATTTATCATCGTGCGCCAGATACTGCACCTCTTTGCCGCGCTCCTTAAACGCCAGGCCGTGGTCTGAGAAATAGACCATGGAGAAGCTGTCGCCGCTGTTGCGCAGCTGCGCGTACAGCTTGCTGAGCAGATCGTCGGTTTGCGTCATGGTGTAGAGGTAGCAGGAGGTCTCTTTCGACTGCACAAAGTCGGCGTACTTACCCTGCGTGCGGTCGCAGGCCTGCGGATGGGACCCCATCAGATGCAGGACAATCAGCTGCGGCTGGGTGCGCTGGGTGGCAAAAACCTGCGCCGTCATCTTCAGCAGCGCTTCATCTTTGGTATTTTTATCCGCTTCAAAGTCACCGCTCTTCAGGAACTGCACCTCGTCGGCACGCTTTGCGATGCTGGCAATAGCGGTATCGTATTCACCAATCTGTCCCTGATTTGAGAACCACCAGGTCTGGAAACCGGCGCGGTTAGCCAGCGTGACAAAATTATCCTGAAACTGCGGTTTGCCATCCACCACGCGGTTAAGCGTCAGGCCGAGGGATTTCTGCGTCGAGCCGCTGGCGGCAACGTAGTCGGTAAACAGCGTACCGTTGACGGTGCTGGCAAACGGCGTGTTGTCCCAGTGGCCGCCAAACGCGCCGAGCGCATCGCGACGCGCGCTTTCGCCGATCACCACGACGTAGGTGTGGTACTTCGGCTTCACCGCCAGCACGTTCCAGGTATCTTTCATCGTGGAAAGCTCGGCCATGCGCGCCTGTTCGTCGAGCACTTCCTCGTTATTGACCACCACGTCCTTGACGAAGCGAAACACCGGATACCCGGTATCTTTAAGCTTAAACACGCCGCCCCAGGCCAGGTTTTGTACCGGCGCGACAAAAAACGTCACCACGCTGAAGGCCAGGCACAGGCTTTCAATTTTACCCCACGCCTTTTTCGCATCCGGCTTACGGCGAACCGCAATCACCCCAAGGGCAAAAATAAAGAGGCCAACGACGTAGCTGTACCACGGGAAGATCGTCAGGATCTCCGTGGACTCTTCCATATTGGTGGAGTGCAGCGCCAGCAGGGTATTAAAGTTTGGCGCGCCATACGCCTGGCCAAACGGGAAATAGGCCGCGGCGACCAGGGAGCAGAGACCCAGAAGCGCTTTCTGCACGCGCGGTGCGCTTCGCCACAGCAGGTGCAGGATGCAGGTGAACGCGACGGCATAAAGCAGGCTGAAGGGGTAGCCAAGCGCAAAGTTAATCAGCAGCGACTGCAAAAAATAAAATCCCGTCCACGGGCTTAAGGCCCGGCTGCGGGTAACAAGCGTATCAATCAGGGTTACGTTCATAGATCACTATCACGAAAACGCCATGTGCTCACCCTGGCGCCAAGGGTCAAAGCCTGCCGGACAGTGCGTGGAAAGGGAATGCGAGGTCCGCTTCAGCGAGCCGCAAATTGTGCAGGGCTGCAAGAAGATAGTGCGAGCGTGAATTAAGGTCAACAGTTGCTAAACAGATGTTTTGCGAAGGGGGCTGCAAATCCGCAAAAATAATCGGGAATTGGTCGTTTACAGGGAAGCGTGAAGGGGAAATGAAGCGGCGTGCCGCGACGCCGCTTAGTGGGAAGATTTGTCGTCCTGGTGCGGTTTGTTGTTAAACATATCGCACAGCATGTTCAACAGCATTAAGCGCACTTTGAAGGGAGAGTGGGTAAACACGGTCATACACCTCTTGAATTCGTTCATAAGACCTCCTGATTTTTGATCCCTTCGATCCGTGAAGGGTGACTGCATTACATACAGATATAGCACAGGCTATATTGTATAGCTATGGCTAATTCGTTAATTTTTTGTGCTTGTAGAGCTATGGTTTACAATGTGCGCTCCGTTACAGGGCGCTGGAAGCGTCAACCCCATTGAGGAAGCACAATGAACCGTCGCGCAGGTAAGCCAACTAAAAAAACGACGCAACTGGTGAACGTTGAAGAGCATGTTGAAGGGTTTCGTCAGGTGCGTGAGGCGCACCGCCGGGAGCTGATTGATGATTATGTTGAGCTGATCTCCGACCTGATTCGTGAGGTCGGGGAAGCGCGTCAGGTTGATATGGCCGCACGTCTGGGCGTTTCACAGCCAACGGTTGCCAAAATGTTAAAACGTCTGGCGTCGGTAGGGCTGATCGAGATGATCCCGTGGCGCGGGGTGTTCCTCACCGCTGAAGGCGAAAAGCTGGCGCAGGAGAGCCGCGAGCGCCATCAGATCGTCGAGAATTTTTTACTGGTGCTGGGCGTGAGCCCGGAAATTGCCCGTCGGGATGCCGAAGGGATGGAACATCACGTCAGCGAAGAGACGCTGGTACGGTTCCGCGAATTTACGCTCAAATACGGTCCCTCCGCTGAATGAACATCCCCGGCCTGCAGGCCCTGAAACGCGATCGCTTTTTCCATCTGCTGCTTATTATTGGCGTCGGGCTCAGTCTGTTTGTGCCCTTTGCGCCGCAGGCCTGGCCTGCGGCCATTGACTGGCGCACCATCATCACCCTGAGCGGGCTGATGATGCTCACCAAGGGCGTTGAGCTGAGCGGCTATTTCGACGTCCTGGGGCGCAAAATGGTGCGCCGCTTTGCCACCGAGCGCAGGCTGGCGCTGTTTATGGTCTTCTCGGCGGCGCTGCTGTCGACGTTTCTGACCAACGACGTGGCGCTGTTTATCGTGGTGCCGCTTACGCTCACGTTGCGTAAGCTGTGCGAAATTCCGGTGACCCGTCTGATCATTTTTGAAGCGCTGGCCGTTAACGCCGGCTCGCTGCTTACGCCGATCGGAAACCCGCAGAACATTTTGCTGTGGGGACGCTCCGGCCTGTCGTTTACCGCCTTTACCTGGCAGATGGCGCCGCTGGCGCTGGCGATCGTGCTGACGCTACTGGTGGTCTGCTGGTTTGCCTTCCCTAATAAATCGCTGCAGTACCATAGCGGTACGGCCGGCCCGCAGTGGCAGCCGCGCCTGGTCTGGAGCTGCCTCGGCCTGTATATCGTTTTCCTCACCGCGCTGGAGCTAAACCAGGCCCTGGCGGGCGCGCTGCTGGTGGCGTGCGGTTTCCTGTTCCTCGCCCGGCGGGTGCTGGTGAGCGTCGACTGGACGCTGCTGCTGGTCTTTATGGCGATGTTTATCGATGTGCATCTGCTGATCCAGCTCCCGATATTGCAGAGCGTTCTTCACGGCGTCAGCGGCCTGTCCCAGGCGGGGCTGTGGCTGACGGCGATTGGTCTTTCGCAGGTCATCAGCAACGTGCCGTCCACCATTTTACTGCTTAACTATGTTCCCCCTACGGCGCTGCTGGCCTGGGCGGTTAACGTCGGTGGCTTTGGGCTGCTGCCCGGCTCGCTGGCGAACCTGATCGCCCTGCGTATGGCAAACGACCGCCGCATCTGGTGGCGCTTCCATCTCTGGTCAATCCCGATGCTGCTCTGGTCAGCGGCGGTCGGTTTCGGACTATTCCTTCTCATATAGTGCGCAATTTGTCAGTTTTTCCTGGCAAATGTATAGCAACGTCCTAGCTTTAGTGAACGGCATAGTGTGATGCCGCTCACTGACAGGACCGTTGCTGAACTATGGCAGAAGATCAAAACCCACCTGCTGACGAGCAGGAAAACAATAATAACGAGCGCAAGCGCCCGGGCAAAAAACCGTTAATTATCCTTGGCATCGTGGTCATCGTGATGGTGATTGTGGCGCTGGTCTGGTGGTTTTTGACCCGTAACGAAGAGACCACCGACGACGCCTTCACCGACGGTGACGTGGTGACGATTGCCCCTAAAACGGCGGGCTACGTTACCGAGCTTCGCGTGCGGGATAACCAGCGCGTGAAAAAAGGCGACGTGCTGGTGGTAATCGATCCTCGCGATAACATCGCCCAGCGCGATCGGGCTAAGGCCGAGCTCGGGCTGGCGCAGGCTCAGCTGCATCAGGCTCAGGCGCAGCTGGCGCTCTCGAAGGTGCAATATCCCGCCCAGCGCGACGAAGCCAGGGCTCAGGTGCTGAAAGCGCAGGCGGATATGGCGAACGCGCAGGCGGAGTATCGCCGCCAGCGCGGCGTTGACCCGCGCGCGACCACCCAGCAAAGTATTGATTCCGCTAATGCCCAGCTGCGCAGCGCGCAGGCGGGTCTTGCCAGCGCCCGGGCGCAGCTGGAGGTGGCGGAGCAGGTTCAGCTGCAAATTCGCCAGCAGGAGACCAACGTCGAAGCCCGCGAGCGGCAGGTCGACCAGTCCAGAGCGCAGCTGGAAACCGCCAACCTGAACCTCTCTTATACCGAAGTCCGCGCCCCGTTCGACGGCTTTGTGACCAAACGCAACGTGCAGCCCGGCACGCTGGTGCAGGCGGGCACGGCGCTGTTCTCGCTGGTGTCCCCGAACGTGTGGGTGGTGGCGAACTTCAAGGAGTCGCAGCTTGAGCGCATGAAGCCCGGCGATAGGGTCACCGTCTCCGTGGATGCCTGGCCGGATATGGCGCTGGAAGGCCACATCGACAGCATCCAGCAGGGCAGCGGCTCGCGCTTCTCCGCCTTCCCGTCGGAAAACGCTACCGGTAACTTTGTGAAGATCGTTCAGCGCGTGCCGGTGAAAATCGTCATTGATAAAGGGCTGGATCCGAACAGGCCGCTGCCGCTGGGGCTGTCGGTTGAACCGAAGGTCACTGTGGAATGACGGACAGCAGCCACGAAAACTGGAAGCCCGCCAGCAACCCGTGGGCGGTGGCAATTGTGGTCACCCTGGCGGTGTTTATGGAAATTCTGGACACCACCATCGTCAACGTGGCGCTGCCGCACGTGGCGGGGTCGCTTTCGGCCAGCTATGACGAATCCACCTGGGTACTCACCAGCTACCTGGTGGCGAACGGCATCGTGCTGCCCATCTCGGCGTTCCTGAGCCGCCTGTTTGGCCGCAAGCAGTTCTTCCTGATCTGCATCGTCATGTTCACCATCTGCTCGTTCCTGTGCGGCATCGCCACCGAGCTGTGGCAAATCATCCTTTTCCGCGTGATGCAGGGCTTCTTCGGCGGCGGATTGCAGCCCACGCAGCAGTCGGTTTTGCTCGACTACTTCAAGCCGGAGGACAGGGGCAAAGCTTTCGGTCTTTCGTCGATTGCCATTATCGTTGCGCCGGTGCTTGGCCCGACGCTGGGCGGCTGGATCACCGATAACTACTCCTGGCGCTGGGTGTTCTTCATCAATATTCCGGTGGGGATCGTGACGGTGCTGGCGATCTACCAGCTGCTGGAAGATCCGCCGTGGGAGAAAAAATCGGAAGAGAAGCTCACCGTCGACTGGACGGGGATCGGCCTGATCGCCCTCGGTCTGGGCTGTTTGCAGGTGATGCTCGACCGGGGCGAGGACGACGACTGGTTCTACTCGAACTTTATCCGCACCTTTGCGGTGCTGACGCTGGTCGGCATTATCGGCGCGATCTACTGGCTGGTGTATGCCAAAAAGCCTGTGGTGGATCTGCACTGCATGAAGGACCGTAACTTCGCCGTCTCCAGCCTGCTGATGGCGGGGATGGCGATGATCCTGTACGGCAGCTCGGTGGTTATCCCGCAGCTGGCGCAGCAGGATTTAGGCTATACCGCCACCTGGTCCGGGCTGGTGCTGTCCCCCGGGGCGGTGCTGATCGTCTTAACTATTCCGCTGGTGCTGAAGCTAATGCCGGTGGTGCAAACCCGCTGGATCATCGCCTTTGGCTTTACCTGCCTGGCGGTGTCGTTCTTCTGGTCGCGCACGCTGACGCCGGATATTGACTTCGAAACCCTGGTGCTGTTCCGCAGCGCCCAGTCGATTGGGCTGGGGTTCCTGTTCGTGCCGCTGACCACCATCGCCTTTATCTCGATTCCGAGGCGGCTGAATGCCGATGCGGCGGCGCTGTTCACCATGTTCCGCAACGTGGCGGGCTCGATTGGCATTTCGCTCTCGACGGCGGCCATTACCGAGCGCTCGCAGGCGCACAGCGCGCACCTGGCGTATCACGCCTCGCCGTTTAACGAACAGTTCCAGCTGGCGATACGCGAAAGCGCGCAGGCGATCCAGAACTTCACCACCCAGGTGGGCGATCCGACCGGCATTGCCACCGGGCGGATGTACCAGACGATGATCGAGCAGTCGCGCTTCCTGGCCTACATCGACGTCTTCACCCTGCTGAGCGCGGTGGCCTTTTTACTGATTCCGTTTTGTTTGTTGCTCTCGCCGGTTAAGAGCGAGGGGAGTGCAGGAGCACACTGATGATACACAGACGTTTACACCCCCTGATGATAATGATGCTGCTGGTGGGCTGCGCCGTCGGGCCGGACTACCAGCAGCCCGCACCGCCTGCGGCCGCGCGCTGGAACGATAAGGGCGACGGCGCGGTGAAATCGCAAACTACCTCCGCCGCGACCAATCCGCGCTGGTGGAAAACCTTCGGCTCGCCTCAGCTCGATAGCCTGGTTGAGCGCGCCATCGCCGGGAACCTGACGCTACAGCAGACGGTACTGCGCATTGCCGGCGCGCGTGAACAGATTAACCAGGCGGGCGGGGCATTTTTCCCGTCGGTGAACGGCAGCGTGCAGGCCACGCGCCAGCAGCTCGGCCTGGAAGGGGAGCTGAAATCCCACGGCGTGTACGACCAGCTGGATAACGTCGATCCGCAGCTGCGGGGGGCGTTAGGACCGCTGACGCAGCCGATCAACCTTTATCAGGGCAGCTTTGACGCCCGGTGGGAAATCGACCTGTGGGGCAAGGTGCGCCGTCAGGTGGAGGCGGCGGAGGCGCAGCAGAGGGCGGCAATCGAGCAGCGTAACGATGCGCTGGTGTCGCTGGAGGCGGAAGTGGCTCGCGCCTGGCTACAGCTGCGTGGCGCGCAAAGCATTATCGCTACGCTCAATACCCAGATTGAGAGCGCCCGGCAGACGCTGGCGCTCACGGAGAGCCGCCAGCGCGGCGGGCTGTCACCGCAGATGGACGTGGAAAACGCCCGGGCGCAGCTTGGCACTCTTGAAGCCCAGCTGCCGCAGTATGAGGCGCAGGCGCGTCAGGCGATGAACGGCCTGGCGATCCTCCTCGGCAAGCCGCCGGGCGCGCTGGATGCTGAACTCCAGTCTTCACAGCCCATGCCCGCATTGCCGGATATTGTGCAAACGGGCATTCCGTCAACGCTTGCGCGGCGTCGCCCGGACGTGCGCGAAGCGGAGGCGAACCTCCATGCCGCCACGGCGCAAATCGGCGTCTCGGTGGCGGAGCTGTTCCCGAGCTTTACCCTCTCCGGTCAGTTTGGCATGCGCAACAGCGAATCCGGCTGGCTGACCGACTGGAGCAGCCACTTCTACAGCTTTGGCCCGCAGGTTTCCATTCCCATCTTCCAGGGCGGTCGGCTGGTCTCCAGCGTGAAGGTGGCGCGCGCGCAGCAGGGCGCGGCGGTACTGGACTACCGTCAGACGGTGCTGACGGCGCTCGGCGACGTCGAAAATGCCCTGGTGAGCTATCGCACCGACCAGCAGCGTGAGGCGGGCCTCGCGAAAACCATCGATGCGCTGCAAAACGCCTTTGACCTGGCGAGCGACAGCTACCGGCAGGGGATCGCCAGCTTTATCGACGTGCTGGACGCCCAGCGGCAGCTGGCGCAGGCGCAGCAGCAGCGCGCGCAGGCGCAGGTGCAGAGCGCGCTTGACCTGGTGGCGCTCTACAAAGCCCTCGGCGGCGGCTGGGAGCCGTATCAGCAGGTGCAGCTCCCGGATTACGCCGTCTTTGGCGACGCCCCGCGCGGATAGATTTGGAGGATTGGGCAAGAAACGGACAGGAACGCCACATTCGCGAAGGCCGAGGGGCGGGTATAACTAACGGACACCCATCGACATGCGAGGAAAGCGTTATGCGTTATCAAAAACTGGGCAATACCGGACTGTTTGTTTCAGAACTCTGCCTCGGCACCATGACCTTCGGCGGCGAGGGCGGCATGTGGGGCAAGATTGGCCAGCTCAGGCAAAACGACGCCGAGCAGCTGGTGGGCCGCGCGCTGGACGCCGGCATCAACTTTATCGACACTGCCGACGTCTATTCGGAAGGACGCTCGGAGGAGATCCTCGGTCAGGCGCTGAAAAACCTGAACGTCCCGCGCGAAAACGTGGTGGTCGCCACCAAGGTGTTTGGTGAAACGGGGACCGCGGGAGTGAACTCACGCGGCGGCTCGCGCTATCACATTATCGGCAGCGTAAAGGAGAGCCTGCGCCGCCTGCAGCTCGATCATATCGATCTCTATCAGCTACACGGCTTCGATCCGGCGACCCCCATCGAAGAGACCCTCTATGCGCTGGATAACCTGGTGCAGCACGGCCACGTGCGCTATATCGGCGTCTCTAACTGGGCGGCCTGGCAGATTGCCAAAGCGCTGGGCATTTCCGAACGCCTGGGCCTGTCCCGTTTCGCCTCACTCCAGGCGTATTACACCATCGCCGGACGCGACCTGGAGCGCGAGCTGGTGCCGATGATGCAGAGCGAAGGCGTCGGGCTGATGGTCTGGAGCCCGCTGGCGGGCGGCCTGCTGAGCGGGAAATACGGCCGTGACGGGCAGAGCGAAACCGGAGGCCGTCGTCTGGAGTTTGACTTCCCGCCGGTGAATAAAGATCGCGCCTTCGACTGCGTGGACGTGATGCGCGTCATTGCCGAGCGTAAGGGCGTTTCTGTGGCGCAAATCGCGCTGGCGTGGCTGCTGCATCAAAAAGCGGTGACCAGCGTGATTATCGGCGCGAAACGGGTCGAGCAGCTGGAGGACAACATTGCCGCCACCGGGATCCGCCTGAGCGAAGACGAGCTAAAAGAGCTTGATGCCGTCAGCGCGCTGCCGCGCGAATATCCGGGCTGGATGCTGGAGCGGCAGGGCGAGCATCGCCGCAGCCAGCTCGCGCAGCAGTAACCTTCCTTCCCCCCGGCGGCGCGTCGCTTGCCGGGGGGGAAGGCCTTAAAGAAGTTATGGTACTCATCACTTTTGTTCAAACAGAAAACTCCAGTAAACGAAATACCTGCAATTTTCATAGCCGCTACGACAGCGCGCTGATACTGGTTTTGTAATTCACCAGGGCTGCAGCCCGCTGATGTTCCCTTCATACGTCTCCAGGTAGTCCGTAAGTGCAACCACGGGCTGGCAATAATCCAGCTGAGCATGAAGGAATAGACTGAAAAGAGTCTAACAGGCATAACCCGTTTTCCCAGAATCTGAAAGTAGCGGCGAAGATAAAGCCCATCATATACTTTTTTAATCCACGCAAATCAAAATTATTCAATAATTATTGCTTAATGTGTTTTATTTCTTTTTAATGCAAATGAAGGAGGGTAGTGGTAAATCCCCAATAATAAATGAGTTTGAATGTTTTCGAATTGTAATTCTTTTGTTTTCAAAATCAAACAGATCGAACAATAACCCTGCTGATTCATTTTGGGTCATATTATCATCAGGGTGTTTAGAAACTAATATATCAGATAAATAAAAATCACTCTTGTTTCTGCCAAGCACCTTAAAGGTTATGTCGCGATTGACAAGATGTTTATTAATTGGAACGGGTTGCCTGGCTGATACCGATGTTCCAAAGATGCTGATCATGCCTGTTCCTGGGCGGATCTTAACGCTGATTGTACCATTAAAAGTATATTCATGATCCCCTGGTGAGTTCATTTCAACGGCGGCAGTACAATTTACATTATTACTATTCGAGATAAAGCATAAGGTAATAACGGTAAGGGTTATTATAAGAGTGATAAAAATAAAACACGTCAAGATTTTATATTTTTTATTCATGAGTAAAAAGGCTCTTACAGGTAGAGATAACTTTAGATATATTATCCTGATAACCACATCGGCTAATAAATAACCGACCTGTTTTATCATAAAGCAGACTGTCTTCAAGTTGTGAGATATAGAAGTTATTAGCGACGCATGGTAATTTATCTTTAGCAATATGTTCAATGGTAACTAATTTAGATCCGATTAAATCTTTAGAGCTTTTATAAAGTGTGTAAACTGAGCAGGAGTCAATCTTACCTGCCAGATAAAGTTTCGTTGTTTTAATCTCTCCTCGGTATAAGTAAAATAAAAGCAGGACAGAGCAAAGTATGATGAATGAAAGCACATTAATATAATGAAAGTATTTAATATCATTTTCTTTCAATAAAGAACTGAGATTATCTCTTGTCATAATTAATGAATTATCGGTATGTTCGGTATGGAAAGAAGTTAACGCCTCCGAATGTTCAAGAGGTGTCAAAGGGTTATCCAATGTAGACACAAAAGAAGACGCATCAGTTAAGCTTTCAACTAGCCTGACTTCGACTTTCGTTGTCAGCACAAATCCAGTCCGCGGTATAGTTATCAGAAATTCAGTATTGTCTCCAAGAAGTTGAAAGTTTTTACGGATAAGGGATATGTATTGTGAAAGAGTATTGTTCGAGGCCTTATATCCGTATTCATCCCATACACTGTTTAAAATTTCGGTGCGAGTTAACGTAGTTCCTTGATATTTAATGAATAGTGATAACAACCGCGAGGCTGTAGCCGGGAGCAGTATTGTATCATTAGTATCAATGTTGGTTAAAGAACACTGAGTATCATCATAAACAACCTTATCATTAAAAATATATAACATAACTTTCTGACCTATATATAGTTATTGTACCTACAGTTTGTGTATTTATTGCCCGCCTGTTTAGTAGTGCTACTTTATCATAAGAATAATCTATGTCACTAAATTAAATAAACAAAGGTGATAATTGTTGATTATTTTTTATATTTTTTGGGAGTTTGTGAGTCTTTTTTTATTAATATAGAGATGTTTCGTAAAATTATAATCTTATACATTAATGTATTTTATATATTCATAGTTTAATTGTCTTTATTTTCTTATATATGTAGATATTAATCCCGTATTTTCTCTGTTGTTTAATATAATGTTCTGAAATGGGAGGGAGGGTGTAAAATGTGTTACAGCAAGTAACCATTGGTTTAGATCAATCAACGCAGGCGTTGAAAATATACACATACATGTTCAGGGCAACACAACCTGGTGGCCAGAAGGGAACGTACGATGCTGATAACGAACAATAGTGGGAAGTCTCGAATGGAGTTCAATGCTGTTTATAACTCAGCATCTATAATGGATGTAACTCCCTTCTTGCAACCGATTGTTAATGTTTTAGATGGCACGCTTGCAGGCGTAGAAATTCTTTGTCGGGTTGAGACAAATAAAGGTTACATCCTAAATCAATTTCAAATAGAAGAACTTGAAGCTCCGGGTCGAGCTGATTTCTACGCCAGGCAATTGTTACTTAAAACAGTTGAACAACTGAGTCGATATAATACTATAGGAAATATACCGCAAGGGTTTATTTTCACATTGAACATAACTGCATCACAGATTATGTCAGAAGCGATGAAGAAAGAGATCGTCAGATTTAAACATTGCTTCCCTTCAAATGTTGAAGTGTTGCTTGAGATCGTCGAAAGAAATGTTATGGATTTAACGGAAGGGTTAATCGAATCAATCGCTTTTTATGATTCAATTGGTGTAAAAATTGCTATTGATGATGCAGGGATAAACTCCGCAGCAATGCGATACTTTGGAATCACTAACGTTGCGATGCTGAAACTAGATCGTTCTGTAACTCGTATCACTGAAAAAAACGAATTAATACACAAGAAACTAGTTAACAGTATAGTAAGCCTATCGAGTTTTTGTGATGTAAAAGTTATTGCTGAAGGAGTCGAAAATTCTAACCAGCAACATGCACTTGAAGAGTGTGGCATTTCTTTAATGCAAGGTTTTTATTACTCAAAGCCAGTTCCAGTTAAAGAGTTTTGCATTTTTTTAAATAAATTTGGAGGCCAGGGATAAGGGTGCGTCTATGCGAAAGAATGTTAAAATCATATCTGACGATTACTATTATATTAGAGGTTTACAGTCTCTATTTAATGGTAAACGATATTTGAATGTTACATGTTATTACCTGTACGATCTGACTCGTGGTGGGTTAATAGATATTTTCCTTACGTCAGCCAGGACTATGGATGATGTTGTTCTTTTAGCTGTGGATGATTTAAATATCATTAAGGAAATATCTTGCTTAGATAACACCAATGTAATCTACTCTATTCGAACCCTCAGTAAAAACGACATGGTTCTTTTTTACAAAGATTCTTTGGTTATCGATCGATATATTTCTCTGGATCGGCTGAACAGACTTTTTATCAAAACTCCTGCTATTTTATCCAGGACTGAAGCATCTTTGTCGAAAAAAGAGGAGATGGTTATTTTTAACTATTTTGGACTCACTTTTAAACGATTTAGCTATTTACAGAAGGATATTGAGCGAAAGAGAGTAAGTTATTATAAGCGCTCTGCTTATCAGAAATTTAGAGTGTCTGGAGATGGAGCTGCATACTCTATAGTCAAAGCTTTATGTCATATAAGGCCAATGGTTCGTCAGCGCGTTGATTTATAACCTGGACAATTTTTCATTCTAATTTGCTCTAACTATTGGGAGGCATTTCATCAACTATAGCTTTAAAAATATTATTTTATGAAAAATTAAGGGAAGAAAATGAATAAAATATATAGATTGATATGGGATGCAGATAGGGGAATGTTGATACCTGTCAGTGAACTCACCGTTTCAAAAGGTAAAAGTCACAGCGTTTGTGGGGCTGTGGTTTCCTGTGGGGTTTTTAAGCTTTTTCGATTATCTGCTATTTCATCTGCATTTCTAATGTTATCAGAGTTAGGTGGTATATCTCCCGCTTTTGCAGCTTATACTGCAGACGGTGGTTTACTGTGTACTACAGCTGATGTTACTGCTGGCATTTGCACATTACCAAGCGGTTCAGGGACAATTGCAATAGGTTCAGGATCATTATCTGCCTCTCAATCTACCGTAATAGGTATAAATTCCAAAGCAACCAATGGTGATACCACTGTTGTAGGATGGAGAATAAATTCCAATAGTAATAACTCTACTGTAATTGGTAATGATTTACAGGTGGTTGACAGTAATGACTCTGTAACTATTGGAGCTGGTTGGAATGATGCTGGCAATATTGGGGTAATGGGTAAAAATGGTATCTTCAACAGCCGATTTGCTGCATCTGTTGGATCTGTTAATACCATTCAAAACTCAGAATTCGCTGTGAACTTAGGGGCCCAGTCTCTTATTTCTGGTGCACCAAAGGCAATTGCTATCGGTGGGAATGTAAATGTAACGGCGGCAGGTGCAATTGCACTTGGTTACAATGCAAAAGCTTCTGATATTGATTCTATTGCTATAGGTGTTGGTTCTAAAACCGATGCGATTGTCAAAACCCCAGAAATAGTGATACGTGGGCAATCTTATGCTATGGCAGGGGGTAACCCAACTTCGACTATGAGTATTGGTAATACCGATACCGGCGTGACGCGCACTATTACCAGTCTTGCTGCTGGTCGCGTTAATGCATCCAGTACGGATGCAATAAATGGTTCTCAGCTATATGCTTTCCAGAATGCCATGGATCAGCTTGTATTAGATAATAGCTTCAATTTCCTCGATAACGATGGTGATGGAGTTTCTATTAAAAATGGTGGTTCTTTACAGTTCAAAACACCTAATAACAACATTCAAATCGATGAGAAAGGTGTTACGGATGCTGGGGTACTTGAGGTTGCGTTAAACAATAATCTCGATTTAACCGATAGTGGCAGCATTAAAACTGGCGATTCAATCGTTAACAATGACGGCCTGACCATCGCGAACGGCCCGAGCATCACCACCGGCGGGATTGACGCGGGCGGGAAGGCAATCACCAGTGTGGCCGCAGGCAGCGCCGCCACCGACGCGGTGAACGTCAGCCAGCTGACCGACCAGGGCCGCGACCTGACGGCGAAGGGGCTGAACCTGGCGGGGAACGCTGGCAGAGGCCACCTGAACCTGGGCGACACCCTGAGCGTGCTCGGCGTGGGCAGCACCGCGGGGAGCTACAGCGGGGCCAACCTGAAGACCGGGGTGGATGCGGCGGGGAACCTGAACATCACCCTGGCGGACGCGCCGAAGTTCGGCAACGTCACCATCAACGACGGGGACACTGGTCGTATCAGCGGGGTTGAGGACGGCGTGGACGGCAAGGACGCGGTCAACATGAACCAGCTCGACGACGTGGCCACGGCGGCGAACGCGGGCTGGAATGTGACGGACGCGGCGGGTAACGCGGCCAACATCGGCCCGGCGGGCGAGGTGAAGTTCACCTCGGCGGACGGCAACCTGACGGTGGCCCAGACCGGGGCGGACGACGCGGGCGTGATCAGCCTCACTCTGAACCGCGATCTGGATCTGGACTCGGTGACCGCGGGCAACAGCGTGCTGAACACCGACGGCCTGACCATCGCAAATGGCCCGTCCATCACCACCGGCGGCATCGACGCGGGCGGGAAGGTGATCGGCAACGTGGCGGCGGGCGTGGCGGGCACCGACGCGGTGAACGTCAGCCAGCTGGCCGACCAGGGCCGCGACCTGATAGCGAAGGGGCTGAACCTGGCGGGTAATACCGGGACCGGACACCTGAACCTGGGCGACACCCTGAGCGTGCTGGGCGGGGGCAACACCCCGGGCAGCTACAGCGGGGCCAACCTGAAGACCGATGTTGATGCGGCGGGCAACCTGAATATCACTCTGGCGGACGCGCCGAAGTTCGGCAACGTCACTGTTAACGATAATGGCTCTGGAAAAATTACCGGACTTACAGCAGGTACTGCGGATACAGATGCAGTAAACGTTGGTCAGTTGAACAACGCGGTGATCTCAGCAAGCGCAGGCTGGTTCGTTACCGATGAAAACGGAAATAAAGCAAATATTAGTGGAAATGGAGAAGTTAAATTCTCTTCCACAGATAACAATTTGACGGTTGAACAGAATGGTTCCACAAATGCTGGTGACGTTGAGTTTACTCTGAACCGCGATCTGGATCTGGACTCGGTGACCGCGGGCAACAGCGTGCTGAACACCGACGGCCTGACCATCGCGAACGGCCCGAGCATCACCACCGGCGGCATCGACGCGGGCGGGAAAATAATTGGCAACGTGGCGCCGGGCGTGGCGGGCACCGATGCGGTCAACATGAACCAGCTCGACGACGTGGCCACGGTGGCCAATGCGGGCTGGAACGTGACGGACGCGGCGGGTAACGCGGCGAACATCGGCCCGGCGGGCGAGGTGAAGTTCACCTCGGCGGACGGCAACCTGGACGTGGCCCAGACCGGGGCGGACGACGCGGGCGTGATCAACCTCACCCTGAACCGCGATCTGGACCTGGACTCGGTGACCGCGGGCAACAGCGTGCTGAACACGGACGGGCTGACCATCGCGAACGGCCCGTCCATCACCACCGGCGGGATTGACGCGGGCGGGAAGGTGATCGGCAACGTGGCGCCGGGCGTCGCGGGCACCGACGCGGTAAATGTGGACCAGATGACCAGTCTGAGAAGCGACCTGACGACGAAGGGGCTGAACCTGGCAGGGAACGCCGGCAGCGGCCACCTGAACCTGGGCGACACTATGAATGTGCTGGGTGAGGGCAGCACAGCAGGCAGTTACAGTGGTGGAAATATTCGGACAAACGTTGATAGCTTCGGTCATCTCAATATAGAAATTGCAGACTCGCCGAAATTTGGAAATATCACAATTAACGATGGCAACAGAATAACCGGACTGGCTGATGGGCAGAATTTAGATGATGCCGTTAACTTGGGTCAGCTAAATGAAGTCGCTGCAAGCGCAGGTGGTAGCTGGAATATCCGTGATGCAAATGACCTTGGTTATGCGGCATCTTATGAGGTTAATTCAGGTGATACTGTTACATTTGCTTCAGCAGATGAAAATCCAACAGATCTTTCCGGCAATTTAACAGTGCAACATGAGAACGGTACGGTTACATACGATCTCAATGAAGATCTTATCCTGAGTTCAGTAACGACGGGACAAAGTGTTCTGACTAACGATGGATTGACGGTCGGTCGCAATGTAATGCTTGGAAATACCGGTCTCGTCATTAATGGCGGTCCAAGTATAACAGTGAACGGTATTGATGCGGGAGGTAAAAAAATTACTCATGTTGCAGCTGGTACTGATGCTACAGATGCTGTCAATGTCAGCCAGTTAAAGGATTATGGTGATGTCATTATCAACAACATCTATAACACAGGGATGAAGTATTTCCATACCAATTCGACATTAGCGGATTCTCAAGCTACTGGAACAGACTCTGTGGCTATTGGACCTAATGCCGTTGCGTCTGGTGATAATTCAATTGCAAGTGGCAATGGTGCTATTTCATCAGGCTCAGGCGCGTTAGCAAACGGACATAATGCCGAGGCCACAGGAAATGCTTCAGTATCTATAGGTGAAAATTCAACTTCTAAGGCTGAAAATTCCGTTGCACTGGGTTCTGGTGCTGTTGTGACTGAGAATGGTAAAAACTCAGTGGCGCTGGGGGCTGGCTCTGTTGCTGACCGTGAAAATACGGTTTCCGTTGGCAGTGAGGGGAATGAAAGACAGATTACGAACGTAGCCGCTGGGGAAAAAGAGACAGATGCTGTAAACGTTGGCCAGTTAAATGGCGTCCGTGATGAAATTACTAATATTGGCGGTACGATCACTAATATTAGTGAGGGTAAGGATGGAATGTTCCAGGTAAATAATACCAGTAATAATTCCAGACCTAATCCATCAGGAAAGGATTCACTCGCTGGCGGCGCAGGCGCAAAAGCGTCAGGTAATAACAGTATGTCAGTGGGGACTAATTCTTCTGCATCAGGCGAAAATAGCGTTGCATTAGGTAATGGCTCTTCCTCAAAATCGCAAAACTCAGTTTCATTGGGGGCAAATTCTATCGCCGACCGTGATAACTCTGTTTCTGTAGGTTCCATTGGGGCGGAACGTCAAATTACTAATGTTGCGGCAGGTGAGGCACCTACTGATGCAGTAAATGTATCCCAACTGAATGATGCTGTTGGCACGATTAATCAGAATACGAACAATAAGTTCGGACAGCTGAAAAATATGGTCGAGAAGCAGGGACGTAAAATGAGCGCTGGCGTAGCTGGAGCAATGGCTATGGCTGGTTTACCGCAACCTTATTCGCCGGGTGCAAGTATGGTGGCGATGGGGGGAGGAACATTCCAGGGAGAATCAGCTGTGGCATTAGGTGTTTCTGTTATTTCTGATAACGGAAAATGGGTTACCAAACTGTCGGGTAGCTCAAGCTCCCAGGGTGATTATGGTGTCAACGTAGGCGTCGGTTACCAGTGGTGATCTGATTGTTCTGACCAGGCCGGGTGTCTAACCCGGCTTGGTAAAACTGAGATAAATATATTATGACTAAGAAAAAAAACCTTTTTTCTCATTGGCCGCTTTTGGCTGTTATTCTGGTGGCCGGCTGTACCAGAACATTGAGTGAAGTTAGTGATTCTGGAAAAACGGGATCACCAAAATTTCCTCAAATGATATCCGCTGTTAGGGAGGAAGGTTCTTATGTTTCATTAGAAAATCTGTCGCTTGTAAGAGATAATATGACAAAGGCGCAGATTTACGAACTAATGGGGGCGCCTCATTTTCATGAGGGAGTTTTATTTGTAAAAGAGTGGGATTATATACTCCATTTTAATGCTCCTGGTGGGAGAGTAATGACATGCCAATACAAAATCACTTTTGATGATAAAATGAAAGCTCGTGGTTTTTATTTTAAGCCGGAAGACTGTCTTGCAAAATTAACGCCATCAGCCAAGACAAACAAAGTAGCGCTACATAAGGATTTAAGTGCAGAGTCATTATTCGCATTTGGAAGTGCTAGTCTAAATATAGCTGGCTCGGGTAAAATAGAAGCACTTGCTAAGGAAATATTAGAACTCAATCCTGATTTTAAAAGGCAAAATGTTATTGTTACTGGTTATACAGATCGTTTTGGGGGGGCGGCTGAAAACGAAACATTATCTTATAAAAGAGCAATAGCTGTAAAATTACTACTGGTTAAAAATGGTATTCCTTCTAATGCTGTAAAAGCATATGGAATGGGGGAGAGCAATGCCATTAAATATTGCGCGGGTCCAAAAACACTAGCCGTTGTGGAGTGTCTGGCTCCAAATCGCCGAGTTACTGTTGAACTAAACTAATAAGGGATTATAAATGAGTGAATTCAATAAGATCATGATTGCAGCGGGATTGGGAATCCTCTGCTCATCAAATGTAGTGTTAGCTGCTCCGCAGGAGGCAGCAAAAACGCTATCGATTCCTTCATATAATATTATTGCAGAAACGCTTATTCGTATGACTCCGAGTGTAAATGGGAAGCGAAATGATGTGTTAATGCAGGAGATATGCGCTATTGCTCAGGGAGCAAAAAATAAAGATGACGTTGTTAATTCTTTAAAAGGTGAGAAAGTAGATCGCAGTACTGCCGTGCTTTTAAACAGTGATTTGAGAAGCCAGCAATCGATCTGTACTGCCTGGATGGCTTCAACGCTGTTCGATACAGTTAATACCTCAGCCTGGATGATGCCAGTAAAATCTGAGAGTGTTAAGAAACCGTCAGATTCTGAAAGCTGGAAGTTCTGGAAGAAAAAAGAAGCAGCAGAAGAAACAAAGCAGGAACAACTTCAACTGGATCAGCAACGATTTTTCCGTAGTGCACAGTCTCGTCTCAATATTGCACAAGCTGATGCTGAATTGTTCGGAGTGATTGCTGCAAATATGGAAGTATCGAAGGATATTAGCACTTTTTCTGGCTGGCAGCAAAAAGTCGCCCAAATTGTTACCGAGCACGCACCGTCTTATCTGAATAAGATAAAATTACTTACGTCTGCTTCGAATAATAACCATTTCGTTAGTTTTGTAGTAAAAGATAATTCTTTCGCTGTACTCGATTCTAACGGTTATGAACTATCCCAGGCAGGGAGTGTGCCGTTGTTAAGAGTTAGAGGTGTTGACTGGTTAGGTAATGGTAAGATTTTAGGTAAAGAATATTTTGTAAGTGTGAATATTAAATAATAAAAAATGTGGCATCTCTTAACTTTAAGAGATGCCAGCAAACAGAAAGCTTTCTTATTTAGAGTTATAGCCTTTAAGTAAGGGGCTTTTATAATAAAAAATCTCAAAGGGTTTATTTTGTGTGTGAAATAGAAAAAGTTGCATGCGCAAGCAAAGATGAGTCTTTATACCATATTTTCTCTCAGGTTAGTCCAGAGATCTTCCGTGAATTTTTATTGGAAAGGGAGGCCAGTAAGGTATGTTTATCATGTGGGATAAACAAGTTATATATACCTACCAGAGAAATGGATGGTGGTAAGGGGCATTATGTATGGTATCAGTCAATTAATCATGCATTTGATATTACTCCAGACAATGCAGAATATCTCACTGTTTGCACGCATTGTGGTTACATCAGCCGATATCACAGTATGATTGTTTTTGACTGGATGGCAAAACTGCAGAAAAAGGAGAGTGGGGATGGCTAACGACATAATAATCCAGTGGCAAATGTTATTCCCAGATAATGAGGGCGAAGATTGCTTAAATAACCCTAAGGGTACAGATAATATCAAACGTGACGAAGAATCTTCAGATAAATGTCTGGAGGCTTTCTCTCTGGTCACTGAAGAACTGTTTTACTTGCAACAACTAATTTCTGAGGTAGTGACTAAAAAGGATTTACATGAGTCACTTAAATGCCACAAAAAGAAAGGTACAAAAGTACTGGTTGTATTTTTTATCATTGTTGTGATTTTTGGTCTGGTAGTTAGCATTTTTTAGACTAATGATTAAATTATTGAGAGAGCGCTATGATTGATGCAGAATATGAACCAAAACAAGTTATCGATGCGGGCATTGCATTGCAAAGTGAAGGACGAAACGTTACAGGCTTTGCACTCCGTAATCGAATTGGAGGTGGAAACCCGGGAACATTGAAGCAAGTTTGGGATGAATACCAGACATCACATTCGAGTATAAATGTAAATAGTGGTGACGGTCTCCCCGTAGAAGTAGCTGAGGAAGTTAAAACCGTAGCAGCATCCCTTACTGAACGTATCGTTCATTTGGCAACTGAATTAAACAACAAAGCTGTACGAGCAGCAGAGCGGCGAGTATCAGAAGTCACCCGAGCTGCCGGAGAACAAACGGCACAAGCAGAACGTGAGCTCGCTGATGCTGCGCAGACAGTAGAAGAGCTTGAAGAAAAACTTCGGGAAGCTTTTTCTGAAAATACCTGGCTAGCGCAATCTCTTGAATCTGAGAGACTTTTGTCCCGCCAACGCGGTATGGAAATTAATCAACTAAAAGAAAGAGTTCAGGCTCAGGATCAAACAATACGACAGCGCGAAGAAACCACAGAAAAATTAGTAAACGGCATTCAGGAGTCACTGCGTTCTGTTGAACAAACGCTGCAACAGGAAAGACAATCATATGAAAATAATTTGACTGGGATGCGACTTCGCCTGGACCAGGCTGCAGAGAAAGAGAGACAACTTACTTCAGAATTGAAACGAGCAAGAAATGAACAGGTTACTTTAGCTGCAAAGCTTGAATCGCATGAAAGCATAGCTAAAGAACAAATTCATAAGCTAAATCAAGAATTGGCTCGCTCTCAGGAAAAAGCAAACAAGCTGGAGCTTTCACGTGCTGAAGCTCGTAAAGAGGTTTCAGATGTACGCGAGCAGTTGGCTTTTATACGACGTTCACAGATTGCAGATGATTCCCCTAAAGCCAAAGTCTCATATGAGCAAAAGGCAATGCTGTGGGAAGCTCAAACGAGTAATTAAAATTTTTGATATAAAAGCATGCGTTAATAAACAAATCCCTTTTTATTAACTCGAAAGAACAAGTGAATTTTTCACTTGTTCTTACCTGCTCGATCCTGCGGGCTTACAGATCACACCTATTCTGAACAGAATTGCGCTCTACGTGGTTAACCGCTCGTTCCCGTTCTTGAATCCATATAACAAGCTCCGCAAACTGGGTTTCGGAAAATACCGCAATACCATGATCGGAGAGCAGTGATGCTGCCACTCCCATACCCGATGTAAGCTGGTTGCTGAAAGAACCGTTATAGATAAACTGACTTCCGCACGTTGGGCTACCATCAGTTAACAATGCTGCTGCACATCCTGATTCTCGTGCTGCTCGCAGAGCCAGCCAGGCTGCAAGCTGATAATGAGCAGTTACATCCGCTCCAGTATTTTCAATTATTCTGGCTTGTCCGCACATTACGTCTCTACCATCGGCCGACACAATCTCTGCAGGTGGTCTCGGAACGGGTAGCCCGGCAGCTAGCTCAGGGCAGTGAATCACCAGGCGCTGCTCCTGTTGCCAGAGAGCAAGTTGTTGACTCATCTGCGCTTTCTCTTTTCCGTTATAACGGACTTTAAGCCCCATCAGGCAGGCACTGACCAGAATTTTATTCATCATTTTATTTGAATGTTCAGAAGAGAACGCTAAGGATTGTAACACCTTGCCTTACGATTTTGTATTGCAGGGCTGATACGTGCCGGGTGCCGGTAACTCCACACATCTTCGACCGGTAGCTTTCATGCTACTTGAGCCGACAAAATCTTTTGCCGGGTCAACGGTGGCGAACCGTTAAATAACTTCGACAATTACCGCAATAGCTTGACCCCGCCAATGCACTGGGCTGCTGGAACTGGCTCCAGTCCCATCATGCTGGCGTTAACGCCAGCCGATACCCAGCTCTTAAGCCGTACCCGTGGGATAATGCCCGGCGCGCGTGCGGCGTTTTAGTACATCAGCACCAGTGAGCCGGTCCCGATCGCGGCGAACGCATTTTTATTGCGCCGCTCACAAAAAACGATCCTCCCCTTTGATCGACATTTCATCTTCGCCTATATGACTAGTCATGAGATTTTAAATGACTAGTCATATAGGGAGAGAGCATGAACAAATTGCTGCCGGCCAACTTTTTATGGGGCAATTCGGTATCCAGCATGCAGACGGAAGGGGCCTGGAATGAGGGCGGAAAGGGTATGTCGGTCTACGACATCCGCGAGGCGGGAGAAAACATCTCCGACTGGAAAGTTGCCACGGATTCCTACCACCGGTACCGGGAAGACTTCGACCTGATGCAGGATCTGGGCATGAACTGCTACCGTTTCCAGATTTCCTGGAGCCGGGTCTGTCCGCAGGGCGACGGCGAGTTCAACGAGGAAGGCATCGCCTTTTACGACCGCTTTATCGACGATCTGATCGCCCGCGGTATAGAGCCGATGATCTGCCTTTACCATTTCGATATGCCGCTGGCGCTGGCGCAGGAGTACAACGGCTTTAACGATCGCCGCGTGGTGGAGGCCTTTATCCGCTACGGCAAAAAGATGATCGACTGCTTCGGCGACCGCGTGAAGTACTGGCTGACCTTCAACGAGCAGAACATTTTCCATATGCCGGAAGCCTTCCGCATCTCCGGCTATATGAAAGGGGAGCAAACCCTGCGCGAGCTGTATGAGCTCCAGCACCATGCGATGGTGGCGCACATGTCGCTAACCGACTACCTGCACCAGACAAAGCCGGGCCAGCTGATGGGCGGCATGCTGGCGCACCAGCTGGTTTACCCGGCCACCTGCAAACCGCGCGATATCTTCTGCGCCCTGCAGTTCGACGAATTTCTCAACCAGAACCTGCTGCGCGTCTTTGCCGGTCAGGGCTACAGCCCGGCGGTCATGGCGGTGGTGGAGCAGGAAGGGTTCGGCGATATCTTCCGTGCTGAGGATCTTGCGCTGTTCGCGAGAACCAAAAACGACTTTATGGCCTTCAGCTACTATGCCAGCAAAACGCTCGACAGCGATGCGATCCCGGACGGCACGCCGGTGAACTATTACCTGCTGCACGGCGAGAAAAATAACCCGTACCTTAAAGCCACCGAGTGGAACTGGCAGATCGATCCGCTGGGCTTTCGCACCATCATCACCCGCTACGCCAACGACTGGCGGATGCCGGTGTTCCCGATTGAAAACGGCATCGGGGTGATTGAATCCTGGGACGGCGTAAACCCGATCGACGACACCTACCGCATCGACTATCACCGGGCGCATATCGAGGCCATGAAGGCCGCCATGTTCGAGGATGGTGCTGAAGTTATGGGCTATCTCGGCTGGGGGTTGATCGACATTCTCAGTTCGCAGGGGGACATGCGTAAGCGCTACGGCGTGGTCTACGTCAACCGCGAAAACCATGACCTGAAAGACCTGAAGCGCGTGCCGAAGAAAAGCTACGCGTGGTTAAAACAGGTCATCCATACCAACGGACGCGAGATGTAAGCCGTACGCTGCCGGGCCGTTTTTGTGACTGATTGATGGGAACTCTCCGCTATGTCTGAAACAAAAATCACACCGCACATGCAGTCTTTTGTCGATAAATTTGTAGCGTTCTCGGCGCGCCTGGCAAACCAGGTGCACCTTCGCTCCCTGCGCGACGCCTTCGCCACGGTAATGCCGATTTTCATCCTCGCCGGCCTGGCGGTGCTGGTGAACAACGTGGTCTTCCCGTGGCTTTTTGAAGGCGACACGCTGGTGAGATTTAAGATGTGGGGCGAGGCGATCGTCAACGGCACGCTGAATATCGCCGCGCTGCTGCTGGCACCGATGATTGCCTGGTCGCTGGCGCGCAACAAAGATTTCGACAATCCGGTCTCGGCAGTGGTTATCGCCGTCAGCAGCTTTATCATTATGATGCCGATGCGCGTCCCGCTTACGCCCGTCGGCAGCGACGCCGCGGTAAACGTTACGCAGGTGCTGACCTTCGCCAATATCGGCTCCACCGGCATTTTCGCCGGCGTGCTGATTGGGCTGCTTTCAACCGAGCTGTTTATCGCCATTTCGCGGCTCAGGGTGCTACATATCTCGCTGGGAGAGAACGTGCCGCCGGCGGTCAGCCAGTCCTTCACCGCGCTGATCCCGACAATCCTCACGCTGTCGCTGTTTGCGGTGCTGGCGGCGCTGCTGGCAAACGTGCTGCACACGGATCTGATCCACCTCATTACCACGTTTATTCAGCAGCCGCTGCGGCTGATTAACACCAGCCTGCCGGGAACGATTTTTATCTACAGCTTCGGCAACTTCCTGTTCACGCTCGGCATTCACCAGTCGGTGGTGAACAGCGTGGTGCTGGAGCCGTTTCTGCTGATTAACACCAACGAAAACATGCTGGCCTTTGCCGGTGGTCAGCCGATCCCGCACATCATCAACAGTATCTTCGTTCCAACCTTTGGCATGGTGGGCGGAACGGGCAGTACCATCTCGCTGCTGATTGCTATCTTCATCTTCTCGCGACAGCGGTCGGCGAAGCAGGTGGCGCGGCTGTCGCTGGCGCCGGGCCTGTTTAACATCAACGAGCCGGTGATTTTCGGCCTGCCGATTGTCTTTAACCTGCCGCTGATGATCCCGTTTGTGCTGCTGCCCGCCATCGGCATTTACTTCGCCTGGCTCTGTACCACGCTTGGGCTGATGTCGCGCTGCGTGGTGATGATCCCGTGGACAACCCCGCCGCTCCTCAGCGCCTGGCTGGCGACGGCGGGGGACTGGCGCGCCGTGGTGGTGCAGTTGGCAATCATTGTATTTGGTGTATTCTTCTACCTGCCTTTCCTCAACGTTGCCGAGCGAGTGGCCCTGAAAAACAGCGGGACAGAAAACTAATCATAAGGAAGGACGATGGCGGCGAAGTACATCACCATAGCGCGGGAAATTAAGAAACGGATTATCAGCCAGCAGTACGCCGCCAATGAACCGCTGCCGGACCAGTTTGCGCTGGCGGCGGAGTTCAGCACCAGCCGGATGACCATTCAGCAGGCGATGCGCCAGCTGATCGTTGAAGGGCTGGTGTATACCCGCCAGGGGCAGGGCACGTTTATCCGCAAAAACTTCCTTCAGCTGTCGCAGTGGGATCTCTCCGGCAGCGACTACTTCGGCGCAACCAAAACCTGGGAACATCTGGGCACGGTGAGCAGTCAGGTGGTGCACTTTGAGCTGCGCTTCCCGAACGAGAAAGAGCAGGCGTCGCTGATGATTAACCCGGATACGCCGGTATACGACTTTATCCGTCTGCGCTTGCTGAACGGCGAGCCGATGTCGCTTGATTCCACCGTGATGCCGCTCAGCCTGGTGCCCGGCCTGAATAAAACCCATCTTGAGGGTTCGGTGTTCCGGTATGTTCAGGAGACGCTGGGGCTGAAGATCATGGGGTCGTATCGCGTGGTGCGGGCGCTGAAGCCCAGCGCGCTGGATATGCAGCATCTTGTCTGCGAGCAAACCGATCCGGTGCTGGAGGTGGAGCAGGTGATCTATCTGGAAGATGGCACGCCGCTGGAGTACGCGCACTGTCACTATCGTTACGACCACGGCGGCATCGTTATCGTCAATAACGGATAAAAAAAAGCGGGCATCGAAGCCCGCTTTTTCGTTGTGTCGTTATCAGTTCAAACGCACAGGCATCCCGGAACGGTTCTGAATCGCCTGGTCAACGATGGTTGTTTCCACGTCCGCCTGAGAGGTAACGGACTGCACCGCGCTGGTCAGCTTAATCGGTACGATTTCGTTGTTGTTGATCTGCTCTTCGCTGGTGGACAGCGGGTTGTGCACTTCAATGTAACGGCTGCCGTCAGGCTCTGACGTCGCCTTCACCGGTTCATTGATGAACTGCACGCGCGTGCCGACCGGCACGTTTTCGAACAGGAATTTGATGTCTTCGTTACGCAGACGCACGCAGCCGTGGCTTACGCGCAGGCCGATACCGAAGTTGGCGTTGGTCCCGTGAATCGCATACAGACGGCCAATGTACAGCGCGTACAGGCCCATCGGGTTATCCGGGCCGGCAGGCACAACTGCCGGGAGCGGCTCGCCCGCAGCGATGTACTCGGCGTGCATTTTAGCCGTTGGCGTCCAGGTTGGGCCCGCTTTCTTACGCTCAACTTTGGTGGTCCAGTTCAGCGGGGTATCTTTACCCAGCTGGCCGATACCGATGGGCAGCACGATCACGGTGTTGGTGCCTTTCGGGTAGTAATACAGACGCATTTCGGCGCTGTTAATCACGATACCTTCGTGCACGGTGTCCGGCAGGATCAGCTGCTGTGGAATGTTGAGCACGGTTCCCGCTTTCGGCAGATACGGGTCAACGCCCGGGTTAGCTTCCATCATGTTAGACAGGCCGAGCTGGTACTGCGCCGCAAAGTACTCCAGCGGCTGGGTATTGCCTTCCGGTACCGTCACCACCTGGTTTTCACCCACCAGACGGCTACCGTCTGTAGGCAGGGGATACGTCACCGCAGAAGCGGTCTTACAAAAACCTACTACGGCTAACGCCGCCGCAAAAAGCGTTGTTAATTTCATGTTCATGTTATGCGAGGTATCTAAGCCATTCCGGCGATGAGTTGATAAGACTGAATCTGTAATGGGAGCGCATTATATGTGCATTCCCGCTAACAGTGAATTCAGATGTGTACGAAATCACATTTTTTTCGAATTTGTTAAAGTTTAGTGGATTGCCGCAACACGGGATCTCAATTCGGAATTGTGGCATAATGCCGCGTTTATCACACTTTTCGCAGGAATCTCTCCGTGTTAGTTACCAGCAACGTCACTATGCAGTTTGGCAGTAAGCCGCTGTTCGAAAATATTTCCGTCAAATTTGGCGGCGGCAACCGTTACGGCCTGATTGGTGCCAACGGTAGCGGAAAATCCACCTTTATGAAGATCCTCGGCGGCGATTTAGAGCCGACGCTGGGCAACGTGTCGCTCGATCCGAACGAGCGCATCGGTAAGCTGCGTCAGGATCAGTTCGCCTTCGAAGAGTTCACCGTGCTCGACACCGTGATCATGGGGCACGCGGAGCTGTGGGAAGTGAAGCAGGAGCGCGATCGTATCTACGGTCTCGCCGAAATGAGCGAAGAAGACGGCTATAAAGTGGCCGATCTGGAGACCCAGTACGGCGAGATGGACGGCTACTCCGCGGAAGCGCGTGCGGGTGAACTGCTGCTGGGCGTGGGCATTCCGGTCGAACAGCATTACGGTCCGATGAGCGAAGTCGCGCCAGGCTGGAAGCTGCGCGTGCTGCTGGCCCAGGCGCTGTTCTCTAACCCGGAAATCCTGCTGCTCGACGAACCAACGAACAACCTGGACATCGACACCATCCGCTGGCTGGAGCAGACGCTGAACGATCGCGACAGCACCATGATCATAATCTCGCACGACCGTCACTTCCTGAACATGGTTTGTACCCACATGGCGGATCTGGACTACGGCGAGCTGCGCGTTTACCCGGGCAACTACGACGAATACATGACGGCGGCAACCCAGGCGCGTGAACGTCTGCTGGCCGACAACGCCAAGAAGAAAGCGCAGATTGCCGACCTGCAATCCTTCGTCAGCCGCTTTAGCGCCAACGCCTCTAAATCGCGTCAGGCCACCTCGCGCGCCCGTCAGATCGACAAAATCAAGCTGGAAGAAGTTAAAGCCTCCAGCCGTCAAAACCCGTTCATCCGCTTCGAGCAGGACAAGAAACTGTTCCGTAACGCGCTGGAAGTGGAAGCCCTTACCAAAGGCTTCGATGAGGGTCCGCTGTTTAAAAACTTCAACCTGTTGCTGGAAGTGGGCGAGAAGATTGCCATTCTGGGCGCCAACGGCGTGGGTAAATCCACCATGCTGAAAACCCTGGTCGGCGAACTGCAGCCGGACAACGGTACCGTGAAGTGGTCTGAAAACGCGCAGATTGGTTACTACGCGCAGGACCATGAATACGAATTCGAAAACGACCTCACCGTCTTCGACTGGATGAGCCAGTGGAAGCAGGAAGGCGACGACGAGCAGGCGGTGCGCAGTATTCTGGGGCGCCTGCTGTTTAGCCAGGACGACATCAAGAAGCCTGCTAAAGTGCTCTCCGGTGGAGAGAAGGGCCGTATGCTGTTCGGCAAGCTGATGATGGAAAAACCGAATATTCTGGTGATGGACGAACCGACCAACCACCTGGATATGGAATCTATCGAATCGCTGAACATGGCGCTTGAGATGTATCAGGGCACCCTGATCTTCGTTTCCCACGACCGTGAGTTCGTCAGCTCGCTGGCGACCCGCGTGATTGAAATTACGCCAGAGCGCGTGGTGGACTTCACCGGTAACTACGAAGATTATCTGCGCAGCAAAGGTATCGAGAGTTAAAAAAAACCGGGTGGCGGCTTCGCCTTACCCGGCCTACGTTCTATTCCCTCTCCCCGTGGGCTGAGGGTTCCCCAGAAAAATGAAAAGCACGATGAAGTGTGATCTACTGGTTGCGCTAACAAATCAGAAGAGACCTCATCGTGCCTTTACAGACAGTCTGCCAGAAATTTTTCTCCGCGTCTT
>NZ_JAPNMC010000024.1:0-57014 GCF_026627565.1 Enterobacter cloacae complex sp. 2022EL-00788
GTGAGCCGGTGCATTAATCCGGTGGTTACAGAAGTATTCGGTGGAGCGGTAGTTCAGTCGGTTAGAATACCTGCCTGTCACGCAGGGGGTCGCGGGTTCGAGTCCCGTCCGTTCCGCCACTTATTAAAAGCCCTGAGCTAACGCTCAGGGCTTTTTTCTTATCTGACGTCTAATTATTGCGAAATTAGCAAAAATCCTCTGCGTTTTACGATCTTTTTTCACATAACAACGTCAACGATAATTCTCCTCAGTTTACGAACATAACGATTGAGGAATCATATGACTATCCCTGCACTGGGTCTGGGCACTTTCCGTCTGAAAGACGACGTTGTTATCGGCTCTGTTAAAACCGCACTTGAACTGGGCTATCGCGCTGTTGATACGGCACAAATTTATGACAACGAAGCTGCTGTCGGTCAGGCTATTGAAGAGAGCGGCGTTCCGCGCAGCGAGCTTTTCATCACAACGAAAATCTGGATTGAGAATCTCAGCAAAGACAAGCTGATCCCAAGCCTGAAAGAAAGCCTGAAAAAGCTGCGTACTGATTATGTCGATCTGACGCTGATCCACTGGCCATCACCTAACGATGAAGTCGCAGTGGAAGAGTTCATGCAGGCGCTGCTGGAAGCAAAGAAGCAGGGCTTAACGCGTGAAATAGGTATTTCTAACTTCACTATCCCATTGATGGAAAAAGCGATTGCCGCAGTGGGGAAAGAGAATATTGCCACCAACCAGATTGAACTCTCACCATACCTGCAAAACCGCAACGTAGTGGAGTGGGCAAAACAGCACGGTATTCACATCACCTCTTATATGACGCTGGCTTATGGTAAAGCGCTGAAGGATGAAGTAATTGCACGTATCGCTGAGAAACACAATGCGACCGCAGCGCAGGTTATCCTGGCATGGGCGATGGGCGAAGGCTATGCCGTGATCCCGTCGTCAACCAAACGTGAAAACCTGGCAAGCAACCTGCTGGCGCTGGATCTCCAGCTTGATGATGAAGATAAAAAAGCGATCGCCGCGCTGGAATGCAACGATCGTCTGGTAAGCCCGGAAGGTTTAGCGCCAGACTGGGATTAATAAAAACCCTCCCTCTGTACCCTCAACCCTTACACAGCTCCTTCGGGAGCTGTTTTTATATGTTCACTAAGAAAGTCGATAAAGGCGCGTATGCGCGTGCTCACCGCTCTGTCGCTGTAATACACGGCACTGAAAGGCATCTCTACGGGCAAGCGTTTGTCAGCCATCAGCTCAACAAGCCGACCATCGGCAATTTCCTTTTCAATCATATAGTCTGATAAACACGCGATTCCGTTTCCTTCAAGGCACAGCTGCTTTAGCGTTTCACCGCTATTGGACGAAATCCCGCAGGTAATTTCATGAAGCTGTCCATCATGGCAGGCCACGGGCCAGGTGTTCAGCGAGACGGGTTCCGTAAAGCCCAGACACAGATGCTGCCTTAACTCCTCAACCGTCTCCGGGTTACCATGCTCTGCAATATATTGCGGTGACGCGATAATTTTGCGGTAGCTGGTGAACAGAGGGCGAGCGCGTAAGCTTGAATCCGTCAGGGTTCCGGCGCGGATCGCCACATCCACTTTACGCTCAATAAGATTGATAAACGTTTCCGAGGAGACCAGAGACAGGGTCATCTCCGGGTAGCGCTCACGGAAGGGCTTAATCAGCGGCATCAAAAAATGAAGCACGACCGGCGTAGCCGCATCGATGCGCAGCAATCCGCGCGGGGTGCTGCGCGATTCCATTATTTCCGTTTCTGCCGCCGCCATCTCCTGCAAAACGGACTGCACGCGTCGAAAATAACGTTCACCTTCTTCCGTCAGGCTGAGCTGCCGCGTTGTTCTGTTAAGCAGACTCACTCCGAGCTTCATCTCCAGCTTTTTCACCGAGCGGCTAATGGCTGAGTTTGCCTGCCCGAGCTGTTCGGCCGCACGGCTGAAGCTGCCGCTTTCAACAACGGCAACGAAGATAGTCAGTTCTTCCGATGTGGCTTTCATTATTGCATCACCTGCAAAATTCTATTGAGATTCTAACCATTTTTGTTATTTAAACACTGGCGCATACTGCCTGTCATCTTAATCCTGAAGAGACGGAGTATTTTATGCCACTGGCGCTACTTGCCCTGACGATCAGTGCCTTTGCAATTGGCACGACCGAATTTGTTATTGTAGGACTGGTTCCTACCATTGCCGATCAGCTTGCCATTTCATTGCCCTCTGCCGGGCTGCTGGTTTCAATCTATGCGTTAGGCGTTGCTGTCGGCGCGCCTGTACTGACCGCGCTGACGGGGCGTTTTCCGCGTAAGCAGCTGCTGGTTGCCCTGATGGTGCTTTTCACCGCCGGAAATATTCTGGCGTGGCAGGCGCCGGACTACACCACTCTGGTCATTGCTCGCCTGCTGACGGGCCTCGCGCACGGTGTTTTCTTCTCAATCGGTTCCACTATTGCAACCAGCCTGGTACCAAAAGAAAAGGCGGCGTCCGCTATTGCCATTATGTTTGGTGGATTAACCGTCGCGCTGGTCACCGGTGTACCGTTAGGCACGTTTATCGGACAACATTTTGGCTGGCGTGAAACCTTCCTTGCCGTATCGCTGCTGGGCGTTATCGCTCTGGTGGCCAGCCTGCTGCTGATACCGTCGAATATTCCGGGCCGCGCCAGCGCGAGCCTTAGCGGGCAGATTAAGGTACTTACCCATCCGCGTCTGCTGCTTATCTACGCCATTACGGCTCTGGGGTATGGCGGCGTGTTCACTGCTTTTACCTTCCTTGCACCGATGATGCAGGAACTGGCCGGTTTCTCGCCGGGCGCCGTGAGCTGGATTTTATTGGGCTACGGGATCTCCGTTGCAATCGGCAATATATGGGGCGGTAAGCTTGCGGATAAACATGGTGCGGTACCGGCGCTGAAGTTTATTTTCGCGGCTCTGGTTGTCCTGCTGATGGTTTTCCAGTTCACCGCATCGATGCAATACGCCTCGCTGGTCACGGTTCTGGTGATGGGAATATTTGCTTTCGGTAACGTGCCTGGGCTTCAGGTGTATGTTGTACAGAAAGCCGAACGTTATACGCCAGGTGCGGTGGATGTCGCATCCGGCCTGAATATCGCCGCATTCAATATCGGTATCGCGCTCGGATCGGTAATTGGTGGGCAGACCGTCCAGCACTTCGGGTTAACCCAAACGCCGTGGATTGGCGCAGTGATTGTGCTTGTGGCGTTTCTGCTGATTGGTTTGAGCGGACGGCTTGATAAGCCCGCGCGGGTTGCACTTGGATAAGCGGCAGTAAGTGCTTGCTTACAAAACTGGAAAGCGGTTTCTCAGTAATTGCGTTGAAAGTATGAACTAAAATCCCTATAACATTAGAACCAGTCCGTTTTCCGGGCTGGTTCAAGTTATAGAGGTCGTTTCCAAAAGTGCGAAAAAATACCTATGCCATGCGTTATGTTGCCGGAATGCCAGCGGAGAGGATCTTACCTCCGGGGTCGTTTGCGAGCCTTGGCCAGGCATTGCCGGCGGGGACACCCTTAAGCAGTGACGATAAAATTCGCGTGCTGGTGTGGAATATTTTCAAACAACAGCGCGCGGAGTGGTTATCCGTACTCAAGAATTTTGGCAAAGATGCGCATCTTGTTTTGTTGCAGGAGGCGCAAACCACGCCTGAACTGGTAAGGTTTGCAACAACAAACTATCTTGCAGCCGATCAGGTGCCTGCTTTTGTCCTTCCACAGCATCCCTCTGGCGTGATGACCCTTTCAGCCGCGCATCCGGTCTACTGCTGCCCGTTGCGTGAGCGTGAGCCCATCCTTCGCCTGGCAAAATCGGCGCTGGTCACGGTCTATCCGCTGCCGGATACCCGTCTGCTGATGGTGGTTAACATCCATGCGGTGAACTTCAGCCTGGGTGTTGATGTGTATAGTAAGCAGTTACTTCCTATTGGCGATCAGATAGCGCATCACAGTGGGCCGATCATTATGGCCGGTGACTTCAATGCCTGGAGCAGGCCGCGTATGAACGCGCTGTACCGCTTTGCGCGTGAAATGTCGCTGCGTGAAGTGCGCTTTAGCGATGACCAGCGCAAGAAAGCGTTTGGCCGTCCTCTTGATTTCGTCTTCTATCGTGGTTTGAGCGTACACGATGCGTCCGTTCTGGTGACGCGTGCCTCCGATCATAATCCGCTACTAGTAGAATTCAGTCCCGGCAAACCTGATAAATAATGGTGCGTCAGGTCTGCCGTGGGGCAGACCTGCGCGGGTGCTGCCCTTAATTTTTTTAACCCAAAAGGACAGCACAATGACAACAACACACTCCCATCATGACAACGTCGAAAAACAGTTCGGCTCTCAGGCAAAGGCGTATCTGAGCAGCACTGTGCATGCTTCTGGCCGCGATCTGCTGCGCCTCGGCGAACGTCTCGCCGCTTTCCCTGACGCGCACGTGCTGGACTTAGGCTGCGGAGCGGGGCACGCCAGTTTTACCGCCGCACAGCACGTTGCGCGGGTAACGGCCTATGACTTATCGAGCCAGATGCTGGACGTTGTTGCTGAGGCGGCGAAAGCGAAAGGGCTGAATAACGTTACGACGCGGCAGGGCTATGCTGAATCTTTGCCCTTCGGGGATGCATCGTTTGAGGTTGCGATCAGCCGTTACTCTGCACACCACTGGCATGATGTCGGCCAGGCGTTGCGGGAAGTGAAGCGGGTGCTCAAGCCGGGCGGGATTTTCATTATCATGGACGTAATGTCGCCGGGTCATCCGGTAAGGAACATCTGGCTCCAGACGGTTGAAGCGCTGCGCGATACGTCGCACGTGCAAAATTACTCCAGCGGCGAGTGGCTGACGTTCATTACCGAAGCCGGTTTACTTTCACGATCGTTGGTAACAGACCGTTTGCCGCTGGAGTATGGCTCGTGGATCGCGCGCATGCGGACACCGGAAGCGCTGAGTCAGGCGATCCGTTTGTATCAGGAGAGCGCTTCTGCTGACGTGAAAGCATATTTTGAGCTGAAGGATGATGGTTCGTTCACCAGCGACACCATTATGGCCGAGGCGCAAAAGGCGGGATAAACAAAAAAGGCACCGAGGGGAATCGGTGCCTTTTATCTGATTATCGTACTGTCAGGAATCTGGCGTGGCGCTGTTTTTCACAAACAGCGTCAGCTGGTCGCCAGGCTGCAGGTTGTCAGTACCGTTGTTCCAGCGCATCACATCTTTGATGTTTACGCCGTGACGTTTAGCGATACTGGACAGCGAGTCGCCTTTACGCACGCGATAGGTAATGCTATCGCTGTTTTTAGCGAGACGCTGTGCGCTGGTACCTGCACCTACGGTCAGCGTTTGACCCACTTTCAGACCGGACCCGCGCAAATTATTCCACTGCTGCAGATCTTTCGTATTCACGCCAAGACGTGAAGCAATCCCTGAAAGCGTATCGCCTGACCGAACCTTATAGCTGCGGCTGCTTACCGGCGACGTGTCAGCGATCAGCGTGGACTGAACGGCTGCAATTTCACCCGAAGCTAAAGACTCACGTAACTGCTCTGCATGTTTCTGCGGAACCATCACATAGCGTGGGCCACTTGCGCCCAGCGTAGAGCCTTTAACGCCTGCATTAAAGGTTTTAAGCTTACTTACCGACATACCCGTCATATCGGCAACCTGTTGAATATCAACCGGGCTGCTGAGGCGGACACGCGCCAGTGCACGACTTTCGTCTGGTGTTGGCAGTTGTACACCGTAACGTTTGCTGTTCTTGAGAATGTCGCTCAATGCCAGCATTTTCGGTACGTAAATCTTTGTTTCCCGTGGCAGTGAGAGCGACCAGAAGTCTGTGGATTTACCACGCGCTTTATTCGCTTTCATTGCCTTCAGTACGCGACCTTCACCACTATTATACGCTGCGACAGTTAATAACCAGTCGCCATCAAACATCTTGTTCAGACGTTGCATCATGTCGAGAGCGGCTGTCGTTGAAGCGACAACATCACGACGCGCATCGTAGTTGCGGGTCTGCTTTAAACCATAATTGCGCCCTGTGCTCGGAATGATCTGCCAAATGCCAGCTGCATTGGCGCCAGACGTCGCGTGCGGGTCAAAAGCGCTCTCCACTATGGGTAGTAGTACCAGTTCCATAGGCATGTTACGTTTCTTAACTTGCCCGGCTATCCAGTACATATACGGCTCTGCCCGTAATGTTACATCGTGGAGATAGCTCTTATTTCTTAAATACTTCTGTTTCTGTTCGCGAATCCGGCTGTTTTCCGGAATTCCCATCTTTAGCTCGTCGCCAATGGAGGCCCACAAGTCTTGTTCCTGCGCGAAAGTTGTCCCATCGTCCAACCATCGCGCCTGACTCGTAAACTTCCCTGCTTCCCCTTGACCAGCTGCAGAAAGGCTCTGTGCGTGCTGTTGTACGTTGCTGCCGTTTTGTGACTGGCAACCTACAAGCAGGACAGAGGCGAGTAATATCGCTTTTGCCTTCATGTGTGTGTCAATAGTTGCTTAAAAGACGAGCGATGATAACGGCGAAATTTTGAAAAGGCAACCCGCAATTATCTGAAGTTATCTTTCTTTGACCTTAACCATGCAAAACGCGCTTCTGGTTGTAACAAATTTGTTTCTTGGTTAATTTTATTAATTAAATCAACATCATCAGTTCTTAAAAATAAATTTATTTGCCGCTCATTTTTCAGAATTACGGGTAGTGTGCTTTGGTTTTTTGCACGTAACTCCTTCACTTTCAGGTAATAATCCTGAATCATGCGATCCTCAGGTAAGATGCTCACGGCAAACTTCATATTTCCTAATGTATACTCATGTGCGCAACAAATGACGGTATCAGCAGGCAGTGCATTAATTTTTTGTAAAGATTGATACATTTGTTCTGGAGTGCCTTCAAAAAGCCTTCCGCAGCCGCCGGAAAACAGCGTGTCACCGCAAAACAGATAAGGTTTACTGTAGAAACAGAGATGTCCAGAAGTGTGACCTGGTGTGGCAAATACGGAAAACTCCCACCCGAGAATGAGGACACTTTCGCCTTCTTCGACTACTTGCGTTGTACCCTTATCCTGTGTCTCTGCCGGCCCGTATACGGCAAGATGTGGAAAGCGAGCAAGCAGATCGGGAACACCGCCCACGTGATCGTTATGGTGATGGGTGAGAAGAATCGCTTCCGGTTGCCAGCCGTTTTCTTTTATAGCGTGCAGGATCGGTGCGGATTCGCCTGGATCAACAATGATGCATCTGCGATCGTCGTCGACTAAAACCCAGATGTAATTGTCCTGAAAGGCGGAAATACTGATAAGATTCATGCATTACCTCTTATTGCGTGGCGGGTGTTTTGATGAAACCGGCAAGGATACCTCAGACTGTCGCACCACCGGAACGTTGGGCAGAGTTGCCCTGGGGTGAATACTATCGCGAGGCGCTAGAACAACAGCTTAAACCCTGGCTCGCGAAAATGTATGGTTTTCACCTGCTTAAGATTGGCAATCTCAGCGCGGAAATCAATACCGAAAGCTGCGCTATCTCGCATCAGGTTAACGTGTCGCTGAGTGGCTCCCCGGTGCAGGTTAAAGCGAATCCACTGCATTTACCGTTTGCTGAAAAATCCATTGATGCCTGTCTGCTCGCCCACACTCTGCCCTGGTGCAGCGATCCTCATCGACTGCTGAGGGAGGCTGACCGCGTTTTGATTGACGACGGCTGGCTGATCCTGAGCGGTTTTAATCCGCTGAGTCTGATGGGGCTACGCAAACTGACGCCCGTGCTGCGCCGCAGGCCGCCGTATAACAGCCGGATGTTTACCATGATGCGCCAGCTGGACTGGCTTTCACTGCTGAACTTTGAGGTGCTGAGCTACGGTGGTTTTCAGGTCATACCCTGGACGCGAAAAGGCGGCGTTTTACTCAGCACCCATTTACCCGCGCTGGGCTGCATGCAATTTATTGTGGCACGTAAGAGGACAATCCCCCTTACGCTTAACCCAATGAAGCAAAGCAAATCGAAAACCCGGATCCGCCAGGCCGTGGGGGCCACGCGGCAGTACAAAAAACCGTGATCAGGATTCAGGTTGATAACCTGCGTCCTCATGGGTCGGGTTTGATGCCGCCGCGCGAGCCAGCTCGTCACAGCGTTCGTTCTCGGGATGCCCGGCGTGCCCCTTTACCCACTCCCATTTGATCTCGTGCTGGCCCAGGGCGGCATCAAGGCGCTTCCAGAGATCGACATTCTTAACCGGCTTTTTATCTGCCGTTTTCCAGCCGCGTTTTTTCCAGTTGTGGATCCACTGGGTAATGCCCTGGCGGACATACTGGCTGTCGGTACTCAGCACCACGTCGCAATGTTCTTTTAAGGCTTCCAGCGCCACGATGGCCGCCATCAGCTCCATGCGGTTGTTGGTGGTGAGAAAATAGCCTTCACTAAAAGTTTTTTCATGCTGACGGTAGCGCATAATGGCGCCATAGCCGCCCGGCCCTGGGTTACCGAGACAAGATCCATCGGTGAAAATTTCTACCTGTTTACGCATCTCTGGTAGACTTCCTGTATTTGAAACGTTCAGTAAAACGATAAGTCTGACATAAATGACCGCTATGAGCACTGCAATTACTCGCCAGATCGTTCTCGATACCGAAACCACCGGTATGAACCAGATTGGCGCACACTATGAAGGGCACAAGATCATTGAGATTGGTGCCGTTGAAGTGGTGAACCGCCGTCTGACGGGCAATAACTTCCACGTTTACCTGAAACCCGATCGGCTGGTGGACCCCGAAGCGTTCGGCGTGCACGGTATTGCCGATGAGTTTTTGCTCGATAAGCCAACCTTTGCCGACGTCGCGGATGAATTTCTCGACTACATCAGAGGCGCGGAGCTTGTCATTCATAACGCGTCGTTCGATATCGGCTTTATGGACTATGAGTTCAGCAAGCTGAACCGTGATATTCCAAAGACCAATACGTTCTGTAAAGTCACCGATAGCCTGGCGCTGGCAAGGAAGATGTTCCCCGGCAAGCGTAACAGCCTTGATGCCCTGTGTTCGCGCTATGAGATAGACAACACCAAGCGAACGCTGCACGGCGCATTGCTCGATGCCCAGATCCTGGCCGATGTTTACCTGACCATGACCGGCGGTCAGACGTCGATGAAATTCAGCATGGAAAACGAATCTCAGCAGGCGCGTGACGAAGGCGGCATTCAGCGCATTGTGCGTCAGGCTAACCGCTTACGGGTCGTTTTAGCCAGTGATGAAGAGTTGATGAATCACGAGTCTCGTCTTGATTTGGTGCAGAAGAAGGGCGGGAGCTGTCTGTGGCGCGCCTGAAAAGGTGCCGAAACGTTTGTTAATTCATCGTTTGGGTGATTTTTGCAGCAAACGATTCAAAAGTTAAGAAAAAGCGTTGACGAGTTCAGAGGCAAACCGTAATATTCGCCTCGTTCCCCACACGGGAACAGTGGAGCGGTAGTTCAGTCGGTTAGAATACCTGCCTGTCACGCAGGGGGTCGCGGGTTCGAGTCCCGTCCGTTCCGCCACTATTCAGGCCCACGTTACTTGTAACGTGGGCCTTTTTCTTTTCTGCTTTTCCCGGACGTTACGCGAGACAACATGCCAGCGTAACGTCGGGAATTGTACTTATCCGATCGTGAATGGATCGGCATCCTGCCAGGCCGGAAACTTCTCGCGATATTCCGTTAGCGCAGTTAACGAAAGCTCGGCGTCAATTCGCGTGGCCTGATGCGGCTCGGCTGTAGCAATAATTTCTCCCTGCGGGCTTATTACCCGGCTGTCGCCGCGATAATGGTGTCCGTTACCATCCGTGCCTACGCGGTTACATCCCACAATATAAGCCTGGTTTTCAATTGCCCGCGCCGTTAATAACGCCTGCCAGTGAAGTGAACGTGGCGCAGGCCAGTTGGCGACATACAGCGCCAGGTCGTAATCGTTGCGGTTGCGGGACCAGACGGGAAAGCGCAGGTCATAACAGACCAGCGGCAAAATACGCCAGCCGCGCCATTCAAACACCACGCGTTCGTTGCCGGCTACATAATGTTGATGCTCATCCGCCATGCGGAACAGGTGGCGCTTATCGTAGAAATGCACCTTTCCCTCTGGCTCGACCAGCAGGAAGCGGTTAACCGGCCCGCGTTCGGACTGGAGGGCGACGCTACCGGCAATCAGCGCGTTTGTCTCCTGCGCTTTGGCGTGCATCCAGGCTACAACCTCGTCCTGCGGCATCGACTGTTTTGCAGCCTCCATCGCAAAACCCGTGGTGAACATCTCCGGCAGGACAATCACATCGCGACCGGTAATCTCTTCGAACTGGCGATCGAAATGGCGAAGGTTGGCTGGACCGTCCATCCAAACTAAAGGCTGCTGCAAAACAGAAATCTTCAAACCAGGCACGATACCGACTCCTTAAAAGATCGCTTTTTGACACTGTAGCACGTCATTACGAGAAAATGTGGCAATAAAAAACCCCGCACGGAGCGGGGTTGATGGACGCTGAACGTCTTATGCGGCTTCAGGTTTGCGGTGCTTCTCCGGCAGCTTTACCGGCTGTGTCGCCAGCTCTTCCGGTTCGAAATCATCCACGTTAATACTGCGCAGACGGCTCTCTTCGGCTTTCACCAGGAGTGCGGCTTCGCTGTTGTCGATGATGCCGCCCGCCAGGGCCTGTTTTGCCAGCTCGTCCAGGCGGGTGAACGGCAGGTTTTTACCCAGCTGTTTGCAGATCTTCTGGTGAATCGGGTCGGCGGCCATCACGTCCAGCAGCGCCTCTTCCAGCAGGCCGACAGGGTTATGCGGGGTAGGGGCCAGATACTGGCCGCGGCCAATACGGGAGCGGGTTGCGCTCGGAACCTGGAGGATCTTCGCCACTTTATGATCCAGCTTGTCAGACGGCGCCAGGTAATGACGACCGGTCGGGAAGATCGCCACGCGCAGGGCTCCTGCCACAAAGCGGTTCGGGAAGTTCGCCAGCAGATCGTCAATAGCCTGTTCTGCCTGATACAGCGCATCCTGTACACCCCAGTGCACCAGCGGCAGATCCGCTTCCAGACGGCCTTCGTCGTCGTAGCGTTTCAGAACCGCAGAGGCCAGGAAGATCTGGCTCAGCACGTCGCCCAGACGGGCAGAGATGCGCTCACGACGCTTCAGGCTTCCGCCAAGAACGGCCATCGAGACGTCAGACAGCAGGGCCAGGTTTGCGCTCAGGCGGTTCAGGTGCTGGTAATAACGTTTAGTCGCATCGCTGGTCGGCGTCGCGCTGGTGAGGCCGCGCGTCAGGCCGAGCCAGAAGCTGCGCACTTCATTGCTGCCCACGTGACCGATATGTTTGAACAGCAGCTTGTCAAAGGCATCCACGTCGTTATTCTGCGCGGCGGCCATCTCTTCCAGCACGTACGGATGGCAGCGAATTGCGCCCTGACCGAAGATCATCATGCTGCGGGTCAGGATGTTTGCCCCTTCAACGGTGATGGCAATCGGAGCGCCCTGATAGCCGCGCGCCAGGAAGTTGCCTTCGCCGAGCATAATGCCTTTACCGCCTGCGATATCCATTGCGTCAATGATCGACTGCTGCGCGCGGTGGGTACAGTGATACTTCACGATAGCGGACAGCACGGCCGGTTTTTCACCCAGCATAATGCCGTATGTGATGAGCGAGGCTGCGGCATCCATCACGTAAGCGTTACCCGCGATACGCGCCAGCGGCTCTTCAATACCTTCCATCTTGCCGATGGAGATTTTGAACTGACGGCGGATATGGGCGTAAGCACCAATCCCCATCGCCACCGATTTCAGCCCGCCGGTTGAGTTCGACGGCAGGGTAATGCCACGGCCCACCGACAGACATTCCACCAGCATGCGCCAGCCCTGACCGGCCATCTTCGGACCACCGATGATGTAGTCAATCGGCACAAAGATATCCTGACCGCGGGTTGGACCGTTCTGGAACGGCACGTTCAGCGGGAAGTGGCGACGACCAATTTCCACGCCCGGGGTAGAGGTTGGGATCAGCGCACAGGTGATGCCCAGATCTTCTTCACCGCCCAGCAGTTTTTCCGGGTCGGAGAGCTTAAATGCCAGACCCAGCACGGTGGCTATAGGCGCCAGAGTGATATAACGCTTGTTCCAGGTCAGGCGCATGCCCAGCACCTGCTGGCCCTGCCACTCGCCCATGCAGACCACGCCGGTATCCGGGATCGCGCCCGCATCGGAGCCCGCTTCCGGGCTGGTCAGCGCGAAGCATGGAATTTCCTGACCGCGCGCCAGACGCGGCAGGTAGTGATCTTTCTGCTCTTCCGTTCCGTAGTGCTGCAGCAGTTCGCCCGGGCCTAAGGAGTTCGGCACGCCGACGGTAATCGCCAGGATCCCGGAAACACCCGCCAGTTTTTGCAGCACGCGGGCCTGAGCGTAAGCGGAGAATTCAAGACCGCCGTACTCTTTCTTAATGATCATCGCGAAGAAGCGATGCTCTTTCAGGTATGCCCACAGCTCCGGCGGCAGGTCGGCCATTTCATGGGTAATAGCAAAGTCGTTCGCCATGCGGCACGCTTCTTCTACCGGACCGTCAATAAATGCCTGCTCTTCGGCAGTCAGGCGCGGCTGCGGATAGTTGTGCAGCTTTTTCCAGTCCGGGTTGCCCTGGAACAGATCGCCTTCCCACCAGGTGGTACCGGCATCAATCGCCTCTTTCTCCGTACGGGACATCGGCGGCATCACTTTACGGAAGCCCTTAAAGACCGGCGCGGAGATCATCGACTTACGCATCGGCGTCAGGTTGAACGGCAGCAAAATAATGGCCAGCGGGACGAGGACCCAGATGTTCCACAGGCCAGCGACGCCAAGCGCGGCCGTCCAGGCCAGAAGAATAAGGCTACTCAGTAATAAGCTGACGCGGTGATAGAACAACACGCCGAGCAGAATAACGGTTGCGAGAATGCTCAAAATCATCATAAAGAAAAGCTCCCTTGCTTGTAGGAGGTCTGACCACTTGTGATGATATGGTTGTAGTTGATGTCATTTCCTTTAGCAATGTGTTTACAAAATAATTACAACCTGGTTCACATTGTTCGCGTTTTAGCCGGCACAAAAAAGCAAAACGCCGGACGATTCGCATGGCTTTAGCTTCTCGCTTTTACCGCTATCCGGTACACTCCACTGTGTTATTTCATCAATACTGAAGGATTATCCTCATGTACCAGGATCTTATTCGTAACGAACTGAACGAAGCGGCGGAAACGCTGGCGAACTTTCTGAAAGATGATGCCAACATTCACGCTATTCAGCGCGCGGCGGTCCTGCTGGCCGACAGCTTTAAAGCCGGTGGTAAAGTGCTCTCCTGCGGTAACGGCGGTTCCCACTGCGACGCCATGCACTTCGCAGAAGAGCTGACCGGACGCTATCGTGAAAACCGCCCAGGCTACCCGGCGATTGCGATTTCTGACGTAAGCCACATCTCCTGCGTTGGCAACGACTTCGGTTACGACCACATCTTTTCCCGCTACGTTGAGGCGGTAGGCCGTGAAGGTGACGTGCTGCTGGGTATTTCGACGTCCGGTAACTCTGCGAACGTGATCAAAGCCATTGCGGCAGCGCGTGAAAAAGGGATGAAAGTGATCACCCTGACCGGTAAAGATGGCGGTAAGATGGACGGTACGGCGGACATTGAAATCCGTGTTCCGCATTTTGGTTATGCTGACCGCGTTCAGGAAATTCACATCAAAGTGATCCACATCCTGATCCAGCTGATCGAAAAAGAGATGGTTAAGTAAGACTTCGCTGGGGGGCACCGGTGCCCCCCGCTGTTGTGGAGGAGAGATATGTGCGAACTGCTCGGGATGAGCGCCAATGTGCCAACCGATATTTGCTTTAGCTTCACCGGGCTGGTTCAGCGCGGTGGGGGAACCGGGCCGCATAAAGACGGCTGGGGCATCACCTTCTACGAGGGCAAAGGCTGTCGCACGTTCAAAGATCCACAACCCAGCTTTAACTCACCCATTGCTAAACTGGTGCAGGACTACCCCATAAAATCCTGTTCGGTAATTGCCCACATTCGGCAGGCAAACCGTGGGGAAGTCGCGCTGGAAAATACCCATCCGTTTACCCGCGAGCTATGGGGCCGTAACTGGACCTATGCGCATAACGGACAGCTTACGGGCTATAAATCGCTGGAAACCGGCAATTTTCGACCTGTTGGCGAAACCGACAGTGAAAAAGCGTTTTGCTGGCTGCTGCACAAGCTGACCGAGCGTTATCCCCGCACGCCCGGCAACATGACCGCCGTTTTTAAATACATTGCGTCACTGGCGTCTGAGCTACGCGAGAAGGGCGTCTTCAATATGCTGCTGTCTGACGGGCGCTATGTAATGGCGTTTTGTTCCACCAACCTGTTCTGGATCACCCGTCGCGCACCGTTTGGCGTCGCCACGTTGCTCGATCAGGATGTGGAAATTGATTTTCAGAAGGAGACCACGCCGAACGATGTGGTCACCGTCATTGCAACGCAGCCGCTGACGGGCAACGAAACCTGGCAAAAGATCATGCCAGGCGAGTGGGTGCTATTTTGCCTCGGGGACCGCGTAATTTGACGCCAGCTGCGGCTGGACCACTTCATGGCTAAGCGGCTTACTCACCACGTAACGGCCATTGACGATGGATACCACCGGCGGCTTGTGGGTCTGCTCGAAGTAGTCATAGCCCGGTTTTAGCTGTTGCCAGAAATCCTTGTAAACCGAGTATTTATGGCGCGCCATGTTCGCATCCGTCATACGGAACGGGTAGATGCTGACCTGAACATTCGGCTGGCCGAAGACCAGCGCGCCCGTGACAAACTGGAAAATCTCATCAATGCCGGAATCCGTCATCGCATAACAGCCGACAGACACGCAGGCACCGTGGATCATCAGGTATTTACCTTCGTAACCGTGAGCACGGTCAAAGGCATTGGGGAAGCCAATGTTAATCGCTTTATAGAAGCGGCTGTCCGGTTTTAGCTGGTTACGCTGAACGTTGTAAAACCCTTCCGGACTTTTGAAGTCGCCCTGACGCTGTTTTGGCCCCAGCCCGCCAGAGTAGTTACAGATTTTGTAGCTATCGAGCAGCTGATACGTCTCGCCCATTTTGACAAACAGCTCGAGTGTGCGCTCTTCCTTGAAGATTTGAATATAAACCGGGGATCCCATCAACTGCTGTTTATACTCTTTGCTGACCGGCGTCGTTGAACTATTGCTGCCAAGCAGCCCGGCAAACGACATGCACGGTATCAGAAGCATCGCAATGAACAATGCGATTTTACGCATACTACTGGTTCCTTGATAAAACAATGACCAACTTGCCAGAACGGCAAAAGACACCCGAAATCAGACTAATCTGGACAGGAGCGCTCACATTAGCACCGATGGAGATTTTCGCAAGAGCCAACCTTTGAGTTTACAAATTAGTTTTACCTTATAACCCATTCACCTTGACCTGACTCCAGGAACTTTGCGCATTAGTTCGCAATTCGGCGCGCCGGACGGCGGATTTACTGCCCTTGCAGGGGCCCAAAATGGTACACTCCGGCCACTCTGGATTGTTGTTCATGGATACCTGCTAACCACATGTTTAGAATCAGAAAAGGACTCGATCTGCCCATCTCTGGCGTGCCTGAACAGCACGTAATGCCGGGCGCCAGCATTCACCACGTCGCTATTTTGGGTGATGACTACGTGGGGATGCGCCCGGCGATGCTGGTGCAGGAAGGCGATCGCGTAATAAAAGGACAGGCGCTATTCGAGGATAAAAAAAATCCCGGCGTCATGTTTACAGCCCCTGCCAGCGGCACCGTCGTTGCCATCCATCGCGGTGAGCGCCGCGTCCTGCAATCGGTTGTTATTCAAATTGAAGGTGACGAGAAACGCGAATTTGCGCATTACGACGAGGCCGATCTCGCTACCCTCAGCCGCGAAGCGGTGCAGGCTCAACTGCTGGAGTCGGGGCTGTGGACGGCGTTTCGTACGCGTCCCTTCAGCAAAACTCCCGTGCCCGGCACCGTGCCGGCGGCTATTTTCGTGACGGCCATCGACACCAATCCGCTCAGCGCGGACCCGCAGCCTCTCATTCTGGCCGAACGAAAAGCTTTTGATGCCGGGCTCACCGTTTTAACGCGCCTGACGCCGGGTAAAGTGCATGTCTGCCAGGCCAGCGGCGGTAAGCTGGGCGGGCACCCGCAAGGGCAGGTCGCCTTTAATGAATTTGCCGGGCCGCATCCGGCGGGACTGGTGGGCACGCATATCCACTTCCTGGAGCCGGTGAGCCTGACGAAACTGGTCTGGCACCTCAATTATCAGGACGTGATTGCTTTCGGTAAGCTGTTCACCACGGGTGAACTGCATGCAGAACGCATTGTCGCTATTGGCGGCCCTCAGGCAACCCAACCGCGTCTGGTTCGCACTCTGCTTGGGGCGGACATTACTGCGCTGCTGGCTGGCGAAACAAAAGAGGGTGAAAACCGCATTATCTCCGGCTCGGTGCTGAGCGGCAGACACGCAACAGGCACGATGGCCTGGCTGGGACGTTTCCATCTTCAGGTAAGCGTGGTGCTGGAAGGGCGCGAGAAAGAGCTGTTTGGCTGGGTGCTGCCGGGCGCAGAAAAATACTCCGTGACCCGCACCACGCTCGGCCACTTCCTGCGTCATAAGCTGTTTAATTTCTCCACCAGCACAAACGGCGGTGAGCGCGCCATGGTTCCGATTGGCAACTACGAGCGCGTGATGCCGCTGGATATTCTGCCAACCGTGCTGCTGCGCGATCTCCTTGCCGGCGATACCGACAGCGCGCAGGCGCTGGGTTGTCTTGAGCTGGACGAAGAAGATCTGGCGCTGTGTACCTATGTGTGTCCGGGTAAATACGAATATGGACCCGTATTGCGCGAGGTGTTAACCCGCATTGAGCAGGAAGGATAATCATGGGATTAAAACACCTCTTTGAAAAAATAGAGCCGCATTTTACCGAGGGTAAACTGAAGAAGTACTACCCGCTGTATGAAGCGACATCGACCATTTTCTACACGCCGGGTCTGGTGACGAAAGGCGCGGCGCACGTTCGCGATGCCATCGACCTGAAGCGCATGATGATTCTGGTCTGGTTCGCGGTCTTCCCGGCGATGTTCTGGGGCATGTACAACGTCGGGTTGCAGACTATTCCGGCGCTGCATCACATGTACGATGCAGAGCAGCTGGCGCAGGTGATCCAGTCTGACTGGCACTATCGTCTGGCGCAGACGCTGGGCGTGAGCTTTGCGGCAGATGCCGGCTGGATCAGCATGATGACGCTGGGCGCCGTCTTCTTCCTGCCAATCTATATGACCGTCTTTATCGTGGGCGGTTTCTGGGAAGTGCTGTTCGCCATCATCCGCAAACACGAGATCAACGAGGGCTTCTTCGTCACCTCTATTCTGTTTGCGCTGATTGTTCCGCCAACGCTGCCGCTCTGGCAGGCGGCGATGGGGATTAGCTTTGGCGTGGTCATTGCCAAAGAGATCTTCGGCGGAACCGGACGTAACTTCCTTAACCCCGCGCTGGCGGGGCGCGCGTTCCTGTTCTTTGCATACCCGGCGCAAATCTCTGGCGACCTGGTATGGACGGCGGCAGACGGGTTCTCGGGCGCAACGCCACTTTCACAGTGGGCGGCAGGCGGCGGCGAAACGCTGATCAACAATGCCACCGGCCAGCCTGTGACCTGGTTCGACGCGTTTCTTGGCAACATCCCGGGCTCCATTGGTGAAGTGTCTACCCTGATGATCCTGATCGGCGGGGCCATCATCCTCTTTGGCCGCGTGGCGTCCTGGCGCATCGTCGCTGGCGTCATGCTTGGGATGGTGCTCACCGCCACGCTGTTCAATCTTATTGGTTCAGAAACTAACCCGATGTTCTCCATGCCGTGGTACTGGCACCTTGTGCTGGGGGGCTTTGCGTTCGGCATGATGTTTATGGCCACCGATCCCGTCTCTGCCTCGTTTACCGACAGGGGGAAATGGTGGTATGGGGCGCTCATTGGGGTGATGTGTGTACTGATTCGCGTGGTCAACCCGGCCTATCCGGAAGGGATGATGTTGGCCATTCTGTTTGCCAATCTGTTTGCGCCGCTGTTCGACTATCTGGTCGTGCGCGCCAACATTAAGCGGAGGAAGGCGCGTGGCTGAGATCAAAAATAACGACAGCATCAGCAAAACGCTGCTGGTGGTGCTGGTACTGTGCCTGGTCTGTTCCGTCATCGTGGCCGGTTCTGCCGTAGGGTTAAAACCGCTACAGCAGGAGCAACGTGCGCTGGATAAACAGCGCAACATCCTGGCCGTGGCCGGGCTGATGCAGGACGGTATGACGAAGGATGACGTCGCGGCCGTGTTTGCCGAACGCATTACCGCGCGGCTGGTGGATTTGAAAACCGGTGAGCTGATGGATAAAGACCCGGCGAAATATAACCAGGCGCTGGCGCTAAAAGATCCGCAGATGAGCACCATGCTTGACGCCTCGCAGGATCCGGCAGGAATTAAGCGCCGCAGCAACATCGCGGAGATCTACCTGGTGCGTGACGAGCAAAAACGCGTGCAGGAAGTGGTTTTGCCCATCTACGGCAACGGGTTGTGGTCAATGATGTACGCTTTTGTGGCACTGGATACCGATGGCCGCACGGTCAAAGGCATCACCTATTACGATCAGGGCGAAACGCCGGGGCTGGGTGGTGAAGTTGAGAACCCTAACTGGCGTGCCCAGTTTGTCGGTAAAAAAGTGCTCGATGACAACGGTCAGCCTGCGCTGAAGGTGGTGAAAGGGGGCGCGCGTCCCGGTGATGAATTTGCCGTCGACGGTCTTTCCGGCGCCACGCTCACCTCAAACGGCGTGCAGCACAGTTTTGATTTCTGGATGGGTGAACTGGGCTTTGGTCCCTTCCTGAAAAATGTACGTGAAGGAGCGTTAAACAATGGCTGATACGGGTGAACTGAAAGAAGTTAAAAAGGTGCTGATTGGCCCACTCTTAGCCAATAACCCCATAACGCTCCAGGTGCTGGGCGTGTGCTCCGCCCTGGCGGTAACGACCAAGCTGGAAACGGCGGTGGTGATGACGCTGGCGGTAACGCTGGTGACGGCATTCTCCAGCATGTTTATCTCAATGATCCGCCACCACATTCCCAACAGCGTGAGGATCATCGTGCAGATGGCGATCATCGCCTCGCTGGTGATCGTGGTCGATCAGCTGCTGCGGGCCTTTGCTTATGAAACCTCGAAGCAGCTTTCGGTGTTTGTCGGCCTGATTATCACCAACTGCATCGTGATGGGGCGTGCAGAAGCCTACGCCATGAAAATGCCGCCGCTGGCGAGTTTTATGGACGGCATCGGCAACGGCCTGGGTTACGGCGTGATCCTGCTGACGGTTGGTTTCCTGCGCGAGCTTATTGGCAGCGGCAAGCTGTTTGGCATTACGGTGCTGGACACGGTACAGAACGGCGGCTGGTATCTGCCGAACGGCCTGTTCCTGCTGGCCCCAAGCGCATTTTTCATTATCGGTTTGCTAATCTGGCTGATTCGCACGTTGAAGCCTGAACAGCAGGAAAAGGAGTAACCGACGATGGCTCATTACCTGAGTTTATTTGTGCGCGCGGTGTTTGTTGAAAACATGGCGCTCGCCTTTTTCCTGGGCATGTGTACGTTCCTTGCTGTTTCTAAAAAGGTATCGACGGCGTTTGGTCTGGGCGTGGCGGTTACCGTTGTGCTGGGGCTTTCCGTTCCGATCAACAACCTGGTGTTTAACTTCGTGCTGCGGGACAGCGCGCTGGTGGAGGGCGTTGATCTCAGCTTCCTGAACTTCATCACCTTTATCGGGGTGATTGCGGCGCTGGTGCAGATCCTTGAGATGATCCTCGATAAGTATTTCCCGTCGCTGTACAACGCGCTGGGGATCTTCCTGCCGCTTATCGCCGTGAACTGCGCTATTTTTGGCGGCGTCTCGTTTATGGTTCAGCGCGATTACAACTTCAGTGAATCGGTTGTGTATGGCTTCGGCTCCGGTATCGGCTGGATGCTGGCGATCGTCACCATGGCGGGGATCCGTGAAAAAATGAAATATGCCAACGTGCCAGCGGGGTTACGTGGCTTAGGGATCACCTTTATCACCACCGGCCTGATGGCGTTGGGCTTTATGTCCTTCTCCGGTGTGCAGCTATAAGGGCTAACAGATGGAAATTATTCTTGGCGTGGTGATGTTCACGCTGATAGTACTGGTGCTGTCAGGGCTGATTCTGGCGGCGCGTGCGAAGCTGGTCAATTCCGGGGATGTGGTCATTGATATCAATGACGACCCGCAGAATCAGATCCGTACGCCGGCAGGGGATAAGCTGCTGAATACGCTCTCCGGCAACGGGATCTTTGTCTCGTCGGCCTGCGGTGGCGGTGGCTCCTGCGGGCAGTGCCGCGTGACGGTGAAAGAGGGCGGCGGTGATATTCTGCCAACGGAACTGTCGCATATCACGAAGCGTGAAGCGAAAGCGGGCTGCCGTCTGGCGTGCCAGGTCGCGGTTCGTCAGAACATGAAGATTGAGCTGCCGGAAGAGATCTTCGGCGTTAAAAAATGGGAGTGCGAGGTTATCTCTAACGATAACAAAGCTACCTTCATTAAAGAGCTCAAGCTGCGCGTTCCTGAAGGGGAGAGCGTCCCGTTCCGTGCGGGCGGGTATATCCAGATTGATTGCCCGGCGCACACCGTGGCGTATGCGGACTTCGACGTGCCCGAGGAGTATCGGGCCGACTGGGATAAATTTAATCTCTTCCGCTTTGTCTCCGAAGTAAAAGAGCCCGCGCTTCGCGCCTATTCCATGGCGAACTATCCGGAAGAGAAGGGCATCATTATGCTCAACGTGCGTATCGCTACGCCGCCGCCTAACGTGCCAAACGCGCCGCCGGGCGTGATGTCGTCGTATATCTGGTCTCTTAAGCCAGGCGACAAAGTGACCATCTCCGGCCCGTTCGGGGAATTCTTCGCCAAAGATACCGATGCGGAAATGGTCTTTATCGGCGGCGGTGCCGGGATGGCGCCAATGCGTTCGCATATCTTTGACCAGCTTAAGCGTCTTGGCAGCAAGCGTAAGATAAGCTTCTGGTACGGTGCGCGCTCGCTGCGCGAAATGTTCTATGACGATGAGTTCGAACAGCTGGCGCGCGATAACCCTAACTTTACCTTCCACGTGGCGCTTTCCGATCCGCAGCCTGAAGATAACTGGACCGGCTATACGGGCTTCATCCACAACGTGCTGTATGAAAACTACCTCAAACAGCATCCGGCACCGGAAGACTGCGAGTTCTATATGTGTGGTCCGCCAATGATGAACGCCGCCGTGATTAAGATGCTCAAAGATCTTGGCGTGGAAGATGAGAACATCATGCTTGATGATTTCGGAGGCTGATTGTGCTGACCTTTCTGGCGACTTTTGCGGTGTTTGTGCTGGTGATTTTTGGCATGTCTTTAGGCTGGATCATCAAGCGTAAAAGCATTCAGGGCAGCTGCGGCGGCATCTCTTCCATTGGAATGGAGAAGGTGTGCGACTGCCCGGAACCGTGCGATGCGCGGAAAAAACGGCTGGCTCGGGACCAGCAGAGGATCATCTAGAAAAAGGCCGCTTCTTGCGGCCTTTATTCGTTATTTTACCCAGCTTTTGGCGCTGGCTGGCGAGTCCACCAGTACGCCTTCAGCGCCTAATGCCCTGGCCTTCTGGTAATCCTCACTGGCGTTCACGCCGATGAAAATTAAATGGGCATTGCCCTGCGAGCGGAAACAGTCAACGGCCTCTTTGTCCCACGTTAAGGTTGCGGGGGAGACACCTTCGCCCAGGGTGAATTTTTCGACTACCTCTACTTTGCGGTTTAACTCAAGCCCGTACCAGTAATCGTCCATTTTTTGGGAAGGAGGCAGACATTCGTGGCTTAACGAAACGGTGGCCAGTCGCGTGCGGGTCTCGCTGCGCGTGACAAAGCGAGGAATGTCGGCAGGGAGTGCTTCCATATAGCGATCTTCGGTTGAATAGACGCGAACGCGATTCAGGCTGTTTGTCTCCTTCAGTACGTTAAGCAGTTTGTTGCCCATCGTCGCCGGATCGGCGTCCGGCGATTTGATATCAATGAAAAACCGCGCGTCCGGCCAGGTCGTTAGTACCGACTTCAGCGTCGGTATCGACGCGTTCAGCAGGCTTTCCGGCAGGCCCTTATCTTTCCACTTAACGCTGGCATCCGCCTTTGCCAGCTCTTCAGCGGTAAACTGTGACACTTTTCCCTGCAGGCTGGTTAACGCTTTCAGGTCAGCCGGACGATAGAGCACCGGTACGCCATCCCGACTAAGCTGCACGGTTATCCAGACGATATCTGCTTTGTTTTCAAGCGCGAGCTTAATCGCAGGCAGGGTGTTTTCAGGTGCATCCGCGGTGCCTCCCCGGTGTGCAACGATCTCAGGATTAGCGGATGCTGCACTCGCCAGAAACAGTAACGAAACCGAAAGTATTTTCCTCATGAATATTATCTCTCCATTTAATTTAATAAGTTCATGAATATAAAGGTTTTATTATGATCCTTTGTATCATGTATTTATGACAACTGAGAGAAAGGAAAATAGCTGACGCATTTTTTGCCTTTTGTTATACTGTATATAAATACATGTGTGGTGTAATCAATGCGCAAAATAATCCATGTCGATATGGACTGTTTTTTTGCCGCAGTGGAGATGCGTGACAACCCCGCGCTGCGGGACATCCCTATCGCCATTGGCGGCAGTCGTGTCCAGCGCGGTGTGATCAGCACCGCGAACTATCCTGCACGCAAATTTGGCGTGCGCAGCGCCATGCCGACGGCGATGGCGCTAAAACTGTGTCCGCACCTCACCCTTTTGCCCGGCCGTTTTGACGCGTACAAAGAAGCGTCGAGCCATATTCGGGAGATCTTCTCCCGCTATACCTCCCTGATTGAACCGTTATCGCTGGATGAAGCCTATCTGGACGTCACCGACAGCGTGCACTGCCACGGCTCTGCCACCCTGATGGCGCAGGAGATCCGCCAGACCATCTTCAACGAGCTGAATCTGACGGCGTCGGCCGGCGTCGCGCCGGTAAAATTCCTCGCCAAAATCGCTTCCGATTTAAACAAGCCCAACGGCCAGTACGTCATCACCCCGGAAGAGGTTCCGGGGTTTTTAAAAACGCTGCCGCTCAGTAAAATTCCCGGCGTCGGTAAAGTTTCCGCTGCGAAGCTGGAAAATATGGGATTACGCACCTGCGAAGACGTACAGCGAAGCGATCTGGCGATGCTGCTTAAGCGCTTTGGTAAGTTTGGCCGCGTGCTGTGGGAGCGCAGCCAGGGCATTGACGATCGTGATGTGAACAGCGAACGGCTGCGTAAATCCGTCGGGGTTGAACGCACGCTGAGCGAAGATATCCACGACTGGTCGGAATGCGAAACCATTATCACGGAACAGCTCTATCCGGAACTGGAACGACGCCTTATCAAGGTGAAGCCGGATTTACTGATTGCCCGGCAGGGCATCAAGCTGAAATTTAATGACTTTCAGCAGACGACGCAGGAGCACGTCTGGCCGCGTCTGAACAAAGAGGATCTTATTGCGACGGCAAAAAAGGCGTGGGAAGAGCGTCGGGCCGGGCGAGGAGTAAGGCTGGTGGGGCTGCATGTCACGCTGCTGGATCCCCAGCTGGAACGTCAGCTGGTGCTGGGACTGTAGGCGCAACGTTGTCCGCCCTCTCCTCGTGGGAGAGGGCGGGGGTGAGGGTGTTACTTCGCAGGAATGGCTTTCAGCAGTTCAGTCAGCAGCGTCCAGTAATGGCCGACGCTTTCAATGTGAACCTGCTCATCCGGCGAGTGCGGACCGGTGATGGTTGGCCCAATGGAAACCATATCCATATCCGGATACGGTTTCTTGAACAGACCGCATTCCAGGCCCGCGTGAATAACCTGAATGTTTGGCGTGCTGTTGAACAGACGCTGGTAAGTTTCGCGCACCAGCGCCATCACCGGGGAACTTGCATCCGGCTGCCAGCCCGGGTAGCTGCCTTTCGCAGACGTTTTTGCGCCCGCCAGGGTACCCAGAGATTCCAGCATGCTAACAACGTATTCTTTACCGCTGTCGATCAGGGAACGGATCAGGCAGATGATCTCTGCGCTGTCGTCGCCCATGGTCACAACGCCCACGTTCAGTGAGGTTTCCACCACGCCTTTCGCGACGTCAGAGTTACGGATCACGCCGTTTGGCGTTGCGTTAAGCAGCTGGACGAAAGCGTCACGGGACGGCACGGTCAGCGCGGCTTTATCCGTCGTTACGGACTCCAGCACCACCGTCAGGTTTTTCTCTTTCGCAGACAGTTCGTTTTTCAGGATATCCAGGTACACGCTGGAAAGCTTTTTCAGCTCATCCGCTTTCGCCGCAGGTACCGCTACGGTCGCAAAGGCTTCGCGTGGAATGGCGTTACGCAGGGTACCGCCGTTGAAGTCCACCAGGCGCAGATCCAGTTCAGCCGCATGGCCAGCCAGGAAACGTGCCAGCAGTTTGTTGGCGTTACCGAGGCCCAGGTGAATATCACCGCCGGAGTGACCGCCCTTCAGCCCTTTCAGCGTCAGCTTAAAGGTCTCGAAGCCAGCAGGGATCGCTTCGCGGCTCAGCGGCAGGGTCGAAATAAAATCAATCCCGCCCGCGCAGCCCATGTAGATCTCACCTTCTTCTTCGGAGTCGGTGTTGATCAGAATGTCTGCCTGCAGCCAGTTCGCCTGCAGACCGAACGCACCGTCCATGCCCGCTTCTTCGGTCATGGTCAGCAGCACTTCCAGCGGACCATGTTCAACGCCGTCATCGGCCAGCACCGCCAGCGCAGAAGCCATACCAATGCCGTTATCCGCACCCAGCGTGGTGCCGCGCGCTTTAACCCATTCGCCGTCGATATACGGCTGGATTGGGTCTTTAGTGAAGTCGTGAACGGTGTCGTTGTTTTTCTGTGGAACCATGTCCAGGTGCGCCTGCAGAACCACCGGCTTGCGGTTTTCCATACCCGCGGTGGCAGGTTTGCGGATCAGAATGTTGCCAACCTGGTCGCGCTCAGCGTGCAGACCTTTTTCCTTCGCCCAGCCCATAATATGTTCGGCAAGCTGTTCTTCGTGATAGGAAGGGTGCGGAATAGAGCAGATTTTGGCAAAAATATCCCACAGCGGCTGTGGAGATAATTGAGACAGTTCAGACACGATAGGTCTCCTTGTCGATGCGCTGCAAAACAGTGTTGCAGGTCACAGGGTTAGCAGGTTAATAGTTACCACAAGACAGGCTTGCGAGATGCAACTGAGAATACCACTTTCTCCCGTGGCTGGTAGCATAAAGCATGTAAAAACTCAGGCTCGGGGCGCTTAACACTGGTTTTTAGTGCGTCAGATCTCTATAATCTCGCGCAATCTGGTTCACCCTCATTTTTTAAGCCGTATATAAACAGGCTGGGACACTTCACATGAGCGAAAAATACGTCGTCACCTGGGACATGTTGCAGATTCACGCACGCAAACTGGCTGCGCGTCTGATGCCTTCCGAACAGTGGAAAGGCATTATTGCCGTCAGCCGTGGCGGTCTGGTACCGGGGGCGCTGCTGGCTCGTGAGCTGGGTATCCGTCATGTCGATACCGTTTGTATCTCCAGCTATGACCACGACAACCAGCGTGAGCTGAAGGTGCTGAAACGTGCGGAAGGCGACGGTGAAGGCTTTATCGTGATTGACGATCTTGTGGATACCGGCGGTACCGCGGTGGCTATCCGCGAAATGTATCCAAAAGCGCACTTCGTGACTATCTTCGCAAAACCAGCGGGTCGCCCACTGGTTGACGATTACGTGATTGATATCCCGCAGGATACCTGGATTGAGCAGCCGTGGGACATGGGCGTGGTCTTTGTACCGCCTATCTCTGGCCGTTAATTTCAGTACGTAACTTTACACGCCCGGTTATGCCGGGCGTTGTTCTTTTTGCCCTGCCACGCGCTACAATGGTCTCCCTATGACGTATCCATGGAGGCAACGCAATGGCGCAGGCGAATCTCACCGAAACTCTCTTCAAACCCCGTTTCAAGCACCCTGAAACGTCGACGCTGGTGCGTCGGTTTAATCCGGGGACCATGCCTGCTGTACAGTCAGCGTTAGATGGTAAAAACGTGCCCCACTGGTATCGCATGATTAACCGCCTGATGTGGATCTGGCGCGGTATCGACCCGCGCGAAATCCTCGACGTGCAGGCGCGTATCGTGATGAGCGAGACCGAGCGTACCGACAGCGATCTCTACGATACGGTGGTGGGCTACCGCGGCGGGAACTGGATCTACGAATGGTCGAAGCAGGCCATGCTCTGGCAGCAAAAAGCCAGCCAGGAAGAGGATGCCACGCTCAGCGGTAAGCACTGGCTGCATGCGGCGAACCTGTACAGCATTGCCGCCTACCCGCATCTCAAGGGCGACGAGCTGGCGGAGCAGGCGCAGGCGCTGGCAAACCGGGCTTATGAAGAGGCCGCGCAGCGGCTGCCGGGCCGGATGCGTGAGATTGAGTTTGCGGTTCCCGGCGGCAGCCCGGTGACAGGCTTTCTGCATATGCCTGAGGGTGAAGGCCCGTTCCCGACGGTCCTGATGTGCGGCGGCCTGGACTCTTTGCAAATCGACTATTACAGCCTGTATGAGCGTTACTTTGCACCAAACGGGATCGCCATGCTGACGCTCGATATGCCTTCGATTGGCTTCTCTTCCAAATGGAAACTGACTCAGGATTCCAGCCTGCTGCACCAGCATGCGTTAAAAGCGCTGGAAAATATTCCCTGGGTTGATCACACCCGGGTAGGGGCATTCGGCTTCCGCTTTGGGGCTAACGTCGCGGTACGGCTGGCTTACCTTGAATCTTCACGCCTGAAGGCGGTCGCCTGCCTTGGCCCGGTAGTGCATGCGCTGTTAAGCGATCCGGCGCGCCAGGGCAGCGTTCCGGAGATGTATCTGGACGTGCTGGCGAGCCGACTTGGCATGCATGATGCTTCAGACGAAGCGTTGCGCGTGGAACTTAATCGCTATTCCTTAAAAACGCAGGGTTTACTGGGGCGTCGCTGTCCAACCCCGATGATGTCCGGTTTCTGGAAGAACGATCCCTTTAGCCCGGAAGAGGAGTCGCGCTTAATCACCTCGTCATCTGCGGATGGTAAATTGCTCGAAGTGCCGTTCAGCCCCGTGTACCAGAATTTTGACAAAGCGCTGAAAGAGATTACACGCTGGATCACGCAGAGATTGTGTTAATAGTTTGCTAAATTTCGTTGGTTTGGTAAAACAGTGCTTCACAAAAGGAGATCGTAATGACGTTACCGAGTGGACACCCGAAAAGTAGACTGATTAAGAAGTTCATGGCTCTTGGCCCGTATATTCGTGAAGAGCAGTGTGAAGAGAATCGCTTTTTTTTCGACTGCCTGGCTGTTTGCGTCAACGTGAAGCCTGCACCCGAAAAACGTGAGTTCTGGGGCTGGTGGATGGAAATGGAAGCACAGGAAAACCGTTTCACCTATAGCTACCAGTTTGGCCTGTTCAATAAAGACGGGCACTGGGAAGCGACGAGCATTAAAGATCGGGAAGTGATTGACCGTCTGGAACACACGCTTAAAGAGTTCCACGACAAGGCAAGCGCGTTGCTGGCCACTCTGGATCTCAAGTTCGAACCAGCGGATGACTTTTCCAGCGAAGCGGTAAAACTGAGCGCCTGATGGTCTTCTCCCTCTCCCAAACGCAGAGGGCGGGGTGAGGGTAACAGACCGCATTAATCCCCGTAATAAAAAAACCGGCATTAAGCCGGTTTTTTTATTTCGCATGATCAGAACTGATAGGTCATGCCCAGCGCAACGATATCATCGCTGCTTACGCCCAGTTTATTATCGTCGTCGATCTGGTTGATTTTATAATCAACAAACGCGGACATATTTTTGTTGAAATAATACGTCGCGCCCACGTCGATGTATTTCACGATATCTTCGTCACCGATGCCCTCGATATCCTTACCTTTTGACTGCACATAGCCCAGAGACGGGCGCAGACCAAAGTCAAACTGGTACTGTGCGACCACTTCGAAGTTTTGCGCTTTATTGGCAAAGCCGCCGGAGATTGGCGCCATATTGCGTGTTTCAGAATAGATAGTGGCCAGATAAATATCGTTGGCATCATATTTCAGACCGGTTGCCCAGCCTTCTGCTTTTTTACCTTCACCGCGCGTCTGCAGGTTCTGTTCGTTGGTGCGGTCAGAGCTGGCGTACGCACCAATTACAGAAAAATCGCTACCGCCGAAGTCATAGCCCAGAGAGGTACCGAAGCCGTCACCGTTCTGCTTTTTCACGTCGCGGTTTTCATTTTTGCCCTGGTACTGCAGGGTCATATCAAGGCCGTCAACCAGGCCAAAGAAGTCAGTATTGCGGTACGTGGCCAGACCGGAGGCACGCTTCGTCATGAAGTTATCGGTCTGCGCCAGGCCGTCACCGCCGAACTCAGGGAACATATCGGTATATGCCGCGACGTCATACAGCGCGCCCAGGTTACGGCCGTAATCGAAAGAGCCAAAATCTTTCAGCTTAATACCGGCAAACGCCAGGCGCGTCTTTTGAGAAGAGTCGCTTTCTGCTTTGTTGCCCGCGAACTCGGCTTCCCAACGACCATAGCCCGTCAGCCGATCGTTAATCTGGGTTTCGCCTTTAAAACCAAAACGAACGTAAGTCTGGTCACCGTCTTTAGCGTCATCATCACTGAGGTAGTGCATTGCTTTTACTTTGCCGTACACGTCCAGTTTATTACCATTTTTATTATAAACTTCTGCTGCGTGAACGGATGCGGAAGCAACTACGCCCATTACCACTAATGCCAGAGTGCTCTTTTTCATTTTCAATCCTGATATTTTAAAACGCGCTAATATTCGCTGAGCAATAAGATTCAACTTACTGCCCCGTGAAAAACAGGAAGGGTTTTATCGTCCGCGGGTGAAACTTTTATGACAAAGTAAGAATATGTCTAAAAAAGTATGTTTTAATTTTTCGGTAATAAAATTGTCAAAATCTGCCGCTACGCTTCCTGATCCTGCGCAACAAAGTGATTTCTGATGTGCTAAGGCAGTTGGCAACGGGGCTGACACCTGTTAAAACGTCTGACTGACATCATTTTCCCTTATTGTTGAACGGCAGAGAATCATGAGTGACAGCCAGACGCTGGTGGTAAAACTCGGTACCAGTGTGTTAACAGGCGGATCGCGCCGCCTAAATCGCGCCCATATTGTTGAGCTTGTACGTCAGTGCGCTCAGTTGCATGCCGCAGGGCATCGCATTGTGATTGTGACGTCCGGGGCGATTGCCGCCGGGCGTGAACACCTGGGCTACCCCGAACTCCCCGCGACGATTGCCTCCAAACAGCTGCTGGCCGCCGTGGGACAAAGCCGACTCATTCAACTCTGGGAACAGCTGTTCTCCATCTACGGCATTCACGTTGGGCAGATGCTGCTGACGCGCGCGGACATGGAGGACAGAGAGCGCTTCCTGAACGCACGCGACACGCTGCGCGCGCTGCTGGACAACAATATTGTTCCGGTCATCAACGAAAACGACGCCGTTGCCACCGCTGAAATCAAAGTGGGCGATAACGATAACCTCTCTGCGCTGGCCGCGATCCTGGCGGGGGCCGATAAGCTCCTGCTCCTGACCGATCAGCAGGGGCTGTTTACCGCTGACCCGCGTTCTAATCCGCAGGCTGAACTTATCAAAGACGTTTATGGCATTGATGACGCGCTGCGCGCCATCGCCGGTGACAGCGTTTCTGGCCTGGGAACCGGCGGGATGGGCACCAAGCTGCAGGCCGCTGACGTGGCGTGCCGGGCCGGTATCGACACCATCATTGCCGCAGGCAGCCGCCCTGGCGTAATTGGCGATGTGATGGAAGGCATCTCTGTGGGCACGCGTTTCCACGCGCAGGCATCCCCGCTGGAAAACCGTAAGCGCTGGATCTTCGGCGCGCCGCCGGCGGGAGAACTTACCGTGGACGAAGGCGCTACCGCCGCAATTCTGGAAAGGGGAAGCTCATTACTTCCAAAAGGAATTAAAAGCGTGACAGGTAACTTCTCCCGTGGTGAAGTGATCCGCATCCGTAACCTTGAAGGTCGCGACATCGCCCACGGCGTGAGTCGCTATAACAGCGACGCGCTGCGCCGGATTGCGGGCCATCATTCACAGCAGATTGACGCCATCCTCGGCTATGAATATGGCCCGGTTGCCGTACATCGCGATGACATGATTATTCGTTAAGGAGCCAGAACATGCTGGAACAAATGGGCGCAGCTGCGAAAGCCGCCTCTTACAAACTGGCGCTCCTTTCCAGCCGCGAGAAAAACCGCGTGCTGGAAAAAATCGCTGATTATCTGGAATCTCAGTCGCAGGAGATCCTGCTCGCTAACGAGCAGGATCTCCTTGAAGCGCGTCGCAACGGCCTGAGCGACGCGATGCTCGACCGCCTGGCGCTGACCCCGTCACGCCTGAAGGGCATCGCCGACGACGTGCGTCAGGTGTGCAACCTCGCTGACCCGGTAGGGCAGGTGATTGACGGTGGTGTGCTCGACAGCGGGTTGCGTCTGGAGCGTCGCCGCGTGCCGCTTGGCGTTATCGGCGTGATTTATGAAGCCCGTCCTAACGTGACGGTGGACGTCGCATCCCTGTGCCTGAAAACCGGTAACGCCGCCATCCTGCGCGGCGGGAAAGAGACCTGGCGCACCAACGCGGCGACGGTAAAAGTCATTCAGCAGGCGCTGGAAGAGTGCGGCTTACCGGCGGGGGCCGTACAGGCGATAGAAAGCCCTGACCGCGCGCTGGTGAACGAGATGCTGCGCATGGACAAATACATCGACATGCTGATCCCACGCGGCGGTGCGGGTCTGCACAAGCTGTGCCGCGAGCAATCCACCATTCCGGTGATCACCGGCGGGATTGGCGTATGCCATATCGTTGTGGATGACACCGCCGAGGTCGAACCTGCGCTCAGGATTATCGTCAACGCCAAAACCCAGCGCCCAAGCACCTGTAATACGGTGGAAACGCTGCTGGTGCATCAGGGCATTGCGAACGCCTTCCTGCCTGCGCTGAGCAAGCAGATGGCAGAAAGCGGCGTCACGCTGCACGCGGACGAAAATGCGCTTGCCCTGCTGAAAGACGGCCCCGCGACGGTGGTTCCGGTTAAGGCGGAGCAGTACGACGATGAATTTTTGTCCCTGGACCTGAACGTGAAGGTGGTTGCCGATCTCGACGACGCCATTGCGCACATTCGCGAACATGGAACCCAGCATTCTGACGCGATCCTGACGCGCACCCTGCGCAATGCCGATCGTTTTGTGAATGAGGTGGATTCGTCTGCGGTTTACGTGAATGCCTCCACGCGCTTCACCGACGGTGGCCAGTTTGGTTTAGGCGCGGAGGTTGCTGTCAGTACCCAGAAACTCCACGCCCGCGGTCCGATGGGGCTGGAAGCACTGACCACCTACAAGTGGATCGGCTTCGGTGACGATACCATTCGTGCGTAAATAATCACGGGTGATGCAAAAATAGCCGTTTGATTCAAAAGGGCATTGACGCATCACCCGGTTAGATCTACTCTTTTGCCCCGTGGTTACACTCGTAACCGGCCTCTCAGGGCCGATATAGCTCAGTTGGTAGAGCAGCGCATTCGTAATGCGAAGGTCGTAGGTTCGACTCCTATTATCGGCACCATTCTAACGTCTCCCCAAGTCTACTAAAGTTCACTGAAACCCCTTATACTCTGCGACTTGAAGCCCCTTTTAGTATTTCTACGTCTACTAAAGTTCCCTGAAATCTACGGTCGTTTGGGGGTACTTATGGGGGTATTTGCTGTTCGGTCTAGAGGAGGTACCCCCAAGTGAAACTAAACGCCCGGCAGGTGGACACCGCCAAACCTAAAGATAAGCCTTACAAGCTGGCTGATGGTGGTGGTTTGTATCTCCTGATTAAACCTAATGGTGGCAAATACTGGCGGCTCAAGTATCGTGTAGCCGGCAAAGAGAAGCTGTTAGCGCTGGGTGTGTATCCTGAAGTCACATTGGCCGATGCTCGGGCAAAACGTGAAGAAGCCAAAAGGGGTATCGCTGGGGGTATCGATCCTATGGAAGCGAAACGGGAAGAGAAGATCGCCCGTGAAACGCAGTTAAACAACACCTTCAAAGATATTGCCCTTGAGTGGCACAGCAGCAAACTAAAAAAATGGTCTGCTGGGTATGCTTCAGACATCCTTGAGGCTTTCAACAAAGATGTGTTCCCTTACATTGGCAAAAAACCAATAGCCGATATCAAACCGCTTGAACTGTTGAATGTGCTGCGGCGCATTGAGGGGCGCGGCGCTACAGAAAAGGCCAAAAAAGTTAGGCAGCGCTGCGGGGAAGTTTTCCGTTACGCAATAGTCACCGGCCGTGCTGAGTATAACCCCGCTCCGGATCTCACCAGCGCCATGCAAGGGCATGAGTCCAATCATTATCCTTTCCTTACACCGAAAGAATTGCCTGATTTCTTCAAGGCGTTGTCAGGATATACAGGAAGCGCTTTAGTAGTTTTGGCCGCTCGTCTGCTGATTATCACCGGCTTGCGTACCGGCGAACTCCGCGGGGCATTTTGGGATGAAATCAATATCAGTAAGGCCGTCTGGGAAATACCAGCATCACGCATGAAAATGCGTCGCCCTCATGTGGTGCCATTGTCCAGGCAAGCTCTTACGCTTATTGGCCAGCTCCAAGAGCTAACAGGCAATTACCCGCTTATGTTCCCTGGCCGTAACGATCCGCGAAAAACAATGAGTGAAGCCAGCATAAACCAAGTCTTTAAGCGGATTGGCTATGACGGAAAAGTCACCGGGCACGGTTTCCGACACACCATGAGTACCATCCTTCACGAACAGGGCTACAACACCTCGTGGATAGAAACGCAGCTGGCACACGTCGACAAAAACTCTATTCGAGGAACGTACAACCACGCTCAGTACATAGACGGCCGGCGTGAAATGCTTCAGTGGTATGCCGACTATATGGAAGCGTTGGAAAACGGCGAAAATGTAGTGCATGGAACATTTGGGAAAAGCGCTTAACTGTATGTATAGACAGTGCTAATTGACAGTAGTAGACTTCTGTAGACTATCGTTAGCAGGAAGCTTTTATGCGAGAAAACATCCTCAACATGCCCCATCATCTTCGCCGACAACGTGTGGTCACTGCTGAGCAGGCTGCAATGGCTATGGCTGGCGTATACAGTTGTTCACGCTTAGATGAGTTGAAAGCTAAATTCCCTCCTGAGATCTACAACATTGCTTCCAGTTACTTGAGGATAATTTTGAGTGCTGTAAACGCGGAAGAACTACATCCCAAGAGAACATGGTCTAGCTCACCTGGCGGAGATATCACTGGAGCTGATTTTTATTCCAATGAAATTTGGCCTTGGGCTGTTAAAGAAATATCAGCTACAGATAGTTGGTTTGGATGTGATCCAGATAGCTCTAGCGAAAAGTATCAGCCTTTACGAAGCGGGTGGGGCGAGTTTGCTGGTAAAGATACTGCGTTAAAACTGATCGCTGGAATGGCTATTGCGCTTGAAAAATCAGGTGGTAAATATGTTCGCGGTAAAAATTTGAACAAATCCGAAGTTGCTAGGAGTGCTTCAAGAAGCATATTGGAACATGGTGATGGCATTGATGTTACAGATAAGGCATTGACTATGCTAATTAATGAAGCTCTGAACATATACGCTTCCAAATAGCTCGTAAGGATTTCCAAAAAGTCGATCTACAGGTTCTAAAACTTCTGGCCGTACTTCTATTTCAGTGGAAGAGCTGCTTCCAACTGATTTACCGTGACTTCCACAACTACCCGCATGTTTTTGCTGAAATATACCTCGTAGACCACATTAGACTTCGAGAGGTATATATGTCCCATTCCCTTATCCGCTTACCTGAAGTTCAGCGCAGAACCGGCTATAGCAAGGCTTGGATCTATCGACTCATGGCTGAGCAACGTTTCCCCTCATCCATAAAGATTGGTTCTCGAGCAATTGCTTTCATTGAAAGCGAAATTGATGAATGGATTAGTGAGCGCATTGAATCGTCACGCAGCCAAACGAACTGAGATTCCGTGAGCAGAGATAATTTGCGAGAGTTTGCACTTCGGATCTCGCAGAATAAGTTTGTCGCGACAGCTCACTAAACAATTCAAAAAGGTTAATGCCATGAAGAACAATTATGCCCGTCTGGGGCAGGGCTTCGCTCACCCTAAAAACTCCTTGCCTTGTTATTCAACTGAAGGGTATGCTTTAAAAGCACCAGCAAAATCTGGTGCCAGGATTGGCGTCCTGAATGACTGTATGGCGACACATGACGCGCCAAGCGTCTTTTTTTGTGCCGTTGATCCGTCTCACCTATTTTCACGCGTTGTGGTTCAAAACCGCTCTGCTAGCAAAATTATGGTGGGCTGGGTGGGGGCGGAGAAATCCGCGCCGGAGTCCATACAGTCCGGTTACGCCAACCCTGCTCAGTCCACCACCAGTGAAATTGGCGTTTCCGGTGGTGGTTATCTAGACCACTGTATGGAGGCTGCCACATGGCTACTACCCCAACCCAAAAACTGCCCAAATTTACCTGGCTTTTCCTCGGTACGCCGAAAGGCCGGACCTGCCCTCCCGTTGTTATACGCATCGTTGCCGACAGTGAGCAAGAAGCCCGCGAGTTTTATTCCCGCTGGGATCTTATCTTTGCCGCTAAAATTCGCTCTGAATGTTCGCTTTATCAGTACAGCAGCGGCGCGTTTGAACTGGATGTTGAGAAATTGGGAGGTTGCCATGTTTAACCTCCAGACCCTGACAGCTAAAGCCCGCGAACTGCGCGGCAACGTGGTAAAAGCCACTACCACTAAAGGCACCCGCACCATGACCCCCGTTTACGAACGGGAAGAGCAGCGCAAACTGCGCGAGCGCATCCAGCAGACCCAGCCGGAGTGGGTTTTACTCTGGTGGGATATTGCGACCGTAACCGGCTGGCGTACCAGCGACGTGTGCAACTTCCGTTACTCCTGCATCAACTGGGAAACCGGCATTGCAACAATCATCGTAGCGAAGCAGACCAAAGCAGCGGAAGCCAGAGCGACCCGGAAGGGGATCGAGATTGTTCGCCAGCAGCGCAAGGACGCTGCCCGGCTTGCTGGCGATCACATTGGGTACATGCACTGGGATAGCGTGAGCTGCGACGAGCTGGCCGCCGGCATGACGGAAGAAGAACAGGCGATCGTATTTGAGCTGGTGGCAAAGGCTGAAGTGAAGCACGACACCAAACAGCTGCCGCCGGGCATCATCAAACGACTGCGGGAACGCATGGAGCGCAATCTTATCGGTGACGACCTGGTATTTTCCCGCAGCCAGATTGAAAGTAACCGTTGCCAGTCTCTGGAAGGTAGCGTTAGCCGTCAGACGATCTGGAAGAAACTGCACAACGTCATGGTGTGGTTTACCCGCGTAGTAAACACGCGTCTGCGCCTGAGCGCCTATTCCAGCCGCAAAATTGCCGCCTTTAATCTCATGTCCGCCGGCGGCGAACAGGGCTTGCTGGTCGCCTCTGAAATGCTCGGACACAGTAACCCGGCAATCACCCGGACTTATCTCCAGCTGGGGAGCAAGGCCGCGGCTATCCAGACACGCCTCGCTATGGAGGTGAACGCATGAAGAAGCCAACTCAAAACGAATCCATTGCCATGCTGACGACCAGCGCAGGCCAGGCGCTGGAATACAGCCGTCAGGCGCTTGCTGTTCTCGATATGTGGATAGACACCCTGGCGCCGGATGATGAATTGGAAAGCTTTCGTGTCGCGGCGGTTCACAGCCTGGTCAGTCAGGCTTCGGAATATCTGGTGAAAGTCAGGGAGGTCAGGCCATGACCGCTATTTATAATCTGGTGCGCTGTAGCGATGGCAAAACCGTATTCAGTTTTCCGGCCGGCGGCCGCTATCTGGTGGACACGTCGAACGGGTTGCAGTCGATGCGCCCCCTTATGGACGACGAGATCATTTTCACGGTGGAGAGTGCCGCGCGCTTTCTTAAGAGAATTGGTTATCAGGTAATCCCGCCAGCGGCGTAAGGTAAAAATATGACGATTAAAAATTCCGGCTTAACTGCTGGTGGCCGCGCTCACCCTGAAATCAGGCCGGGCGATAAATGGAAGGACAGCCGCGGCAACCAGGTAATTATAGAAAGTTACCGATTCGACAGAGTGACATATTGCCGCGAAGGGTACAGCTCACCGTGTTTTTGCACGACAGAAAGACTGGTGCGGGAATTTGAATTTGTTTCTTCCGCGCCAGGCACCGGTGGAAGAGATATCGATCGAATTATGCTGGTGCAGGGCATCGAACGAATTCGGGTTATGCGGGAAATCATCAGGGAGCGAGGGAACAGAAAATGAAGAATGCACCAAACCTTAAAAAGCAGTCGGCGGATCTCATGGAGGAGTCAATCATCTTTGCCGGCGCCGATGCCTGGACGTTCGCCAAAGCATGGCAGGAAATGAACCCGATTGGCGATACGGTGCCGCCGGTTGTGCTGGATAAAAAGCAGCTGGCAGAGCTGGAGAATATCCGCATTGTGGATGATGGCCGGCTCTATGCCCGGGTTTGCCGCGGCGGGCATCTGACCGAACGGCAGATAACCATTCTCGCGACAAAGCTGGCGGTGGCCGGCGTGGAGCGCGCGCAATTCTACTCTGAAGGTTATCAGCTTCTGGAGGACTGGACGCCGCAGCTGCCGCGCCTCAAAGCCGATGCGGAAGCCGGCAAAAGCATGGTGATCGGCAAACCGCTGACGGATGTAAACCTCCGCGACCTGGCTGATAACGAAAAGGCGCTCATACTGGCCGCGCGTTACACCGGCATTGCAATCAACGAAAACAGCGAGGGCGTGTACGTCTACCGCGCCGGCATTTGGGAGAAAACGTCTCTGCTCGAGCTGAGCCGCGAAATGGTGGCTATCTACAACGAGAACAAAACCAACTTCAGCAAGCGCGCGATCAACAACGTTATCGACGCCCTGAAAATCGTTATCCCGGTGATGGGGGAGCCGCGGCGGAGCCTGATCCCCTTTGCAAACGGTGTCTACGATATGGAAACCGGCGTTTTCTCCGAACACAGCCAGGATAACTGGCTGACCAACCACAACGGCGTGACCTACACGCCGGCGGTGCCGGGTGAAAACCTCCGCGACCACGCGCCGAACTTCCATAAGTGGCTAAGTTACGCATCAGATAGAGACGCAATTAAGATGCAGCGCATCGCTGCTGCGCTCTTTATGGTGCTGGCGAACCGGTACGACTGGCAGCTGTTCCTCGAGATAACCGGGGAGGGCGGCAGCGGGAAAAGTGTCTTTACCCATATCGCCACGATGCTGGCCGGCGCGCATAACACCGCCAGCGGGAACATGGCGGCACTTGATAGCGCACGCGGGCGGGCGCAGTTCGTCGGGAAAAGCATGATAACGCTTCCTGACCAGCCCAAATATTCAGGAGAGGGCACCGGGATAAAAGCGATAACCGGCGGGGATGCCGTGGAGATAGACCCGAAACACGAGCACCAGTACACCGCCGTTCTGCGGTCGGTGGTTGTAGCCACGAACAACACGCCGATGATTTTCACCGAACGTGCCGGTGGCGTGTCCCGGCGCCGCGTAATTTTCCAGTTTAACCGGCGCGTCAGCGAAGAGGATAAGGATCCCGACCTGGCAGAAAAGATATCCGCTGAAATTCCGGTAGTGGTTCGCCGGCTGCTGGCGAACTTTGCGAACCCGGAAAAGGCGCGGGCGCTTCTGCTGGAACAGCGGAATAGCGAAGAGGCATTAGAGGTGAAACAGAAAACGGATCCGCTTTATGCCTTCTGCGCGCATCTTGAGCGGCTGGCTGATTGTGCGGGAATGATGGTAGGAAACCGTAATCCGCCTCACTATCCGCGAATTTATCTCTATCACGCTTACCTGGCATTCCTAGAGGCCAACGGTTTCGACAAGCCGCTGACGCTGAATAAATTCGCAGAGGGGATGGAAAGCGCGATGCGGGAGTTTAATCACGAGTACCGTAAGGAACGTAGAGCACGTGGCATGGTGACTAACGTTGAACTTTCGGAAAGTGCGGAAGACTGGTTACCTCAGACGCATCCTGTAGCCGGTCATAAAGAATGAAGTTCAGATAAATATGGAGAAAGGTATACATGGTATACATCGAGAGAATAATTTTTATATAAATCAGTGAAATAAACCATGTATACCTTGTTTTCAGGTATACACAGGGTGTACATGGTGTTCATTTTCTCATTAATCACCTGATGGTTTATTAAACAGAATGATGTATACCGTGTAGACCTGAAATCCCAAAATGTAGGCTGGTGTTCATAGGTTAAGGTATTGTTTTATAGGTGATTTATTGCCTTAATGAACACCATGTATACCTTGAGGGCAAATTCTTTAAAACGCATCCACTATTTTCGCGTTGTACACCCCTGCAATTTCATTAACATCGTTTCATAAATCGCAATTGATTATTCGATTGTTGCGATTAATGGAATTTTAACGGTTGCTATTACAGGGGGCATCATGAGCAAGGTTAACGTTAAGCCCGTCCTGCTGAACGGGGAGCAGATTCAGGCTCTGAAAACCATTCAGGAGAGGGAGCGCCAGAAGTCGGGCATGGGGATCGCGCCGTCAATCCATGCTGTTGCGCGCAAGGTATTTGATGCAGGGCTATCAAAAATGGAGGCTGCCCAGTGAGCTACTCAATCAAAATAGGGAAACACAGCATCGAGCTGGCAGGTTATGCCGGTAAGGTTGTTGCGCCAAATACTCAGATGGCCGCTTTATTCCGTGGCATGGCGGGCGAACTCACCAGCCTGAGGACAACGGCGCAGCAGGCCGAAGCCGAGGCGGATTTGCTGGACGTTATCCGCAACGATCCGGATCTGAACGAACAGGCAAAAAACCGCAGGGCAGGTGAAGCCCGGAACCCGGACACGCTCAAAGACTTTACCCGCGGGGTGGCAGCCGTAAGCGAGCAGGCCGCAAACATTCTCGATTACCTGAAGAATAAGCTCGCACCGGTTAATCCCTTGGCATCTGATGATGTTCAGGGATTCATGCGTGACAGCGAAATGCGCCAGGCATTCGCAAGGCTGGATCGCCGCAGCCAGGAAAAAATGCTGCTGTCGATGCACAGTGGAAAGCATCAGGAGCTGGCGGACGCCTTACTAAGGGCGCATGCTGTGTGTTCGGGACTCGATACGGAACAGCTAAAACGTCTCGGCTTCTCCCGTATCGCATCAGAGAACGGGCAGGTGATTAGCGCGGTTGCCGATCTGGTCGACGCGGTAAGGAAAGACGTCGCACAAATTACAGCTGTCCGTACCTGGTATAACAATCTCGTTTACGGGAAGAACGACGATCCATCAGAAGTTCTGCCCCGTATGACCGGACTTGATCAGTTAAGCGAACATGTCAGCGCGATGCTCAAAGGCAGCCAGCGGCAGACACATTCAGAAGAGAAGCAGGCCGCCTGAGGGCGGCTTTTTTCTGCCCGGAGGGAAACCACGATGCTATTAAGTAAATCAGCCTACGCCAGGCATATGGGCGTCAGCCGGCAAACTGTTTATGGCTGGATAGCCCGCGGTGAAATTGTTATTTCAGGCGATAAAGTGGATGTTGACGCATCGCAGGCTAAACAAAATTCTGCTGGTGCTGGTGCTGGTGCTGGTGCTGGTGCTGGTGCTGGTGCTGGTGCTGGTGCTGGTGCTGGTGCTGGTGCTGGTGCTGGTGCTGGTGCTGGTGCTGGTGCTGGTGCTGGTGCTGGTGCTGGTGATCATCACAATGCAATGACGTGGGCGCAGGCCGCCGCATGGGTATGGGGGCATGACGGCGGGAAAGCGCTACTGGTTGATATTGATGCTGGTCAGCGAATAGAGGCCGCAGCCGCTGAGCTGGGTTTTGATGTTCAGCACGAGCCCGAAGAGCAACTGTTGATTCTCTTCCGGCTTGATGAAGAAACCCACAGCTTCTATGGCAAAGACCGTGCAGCGGGCGCTTTACGGTTTCTTCGTTCTGAGCTGGCCTACGTTGCCACAATGTACCCCGATGCGCCGGATGACTGGAGCAAAACTGGTTTAATGTCACTCTGCCTGCTGGACGGCGAAAAACTGTAAACCCCCAGCCCCTCAAACTTGACACTTTTTCGCGAGAAACTGGGAAAAGTGTCAACCCAACATAACGGATCCTAACGCCTACGAACAGCAGCTACAGCAGAAGTGTAAAGGGCTGGCGTTGAGATTTGTTGAGCCTTGGCTGTTAGCTTTTGTTAATCCTGATGCGAAGCAGGGCAGGTGTCAGCCTGTTATGGTTTGTTATGCCTTACTAGGGAAAACTAGGGGGAAAGTGTCAACCGCTACCGCTTCAGAAAACTTCAGGTACACGAACTCGGGAAGGGGAGGTGTTAAGCACTCCCCCTTTGCAACTATCCTCGAGCCTCTTTCAGATCGCTGTTCTGGTTTGCCCGGACGCTGGCGTTCAGATTGAGTTGTCAAAAGTTGTCACACACCGGCAACGCCAGTGGGGATTTTTGGCAGAACGCGCTCTAAGTTACAGTTGCTTCATTGTGAAAGCTTGAAGTTGAGATAAACCAGAAAAACATCCTAACATCGCAAGACAATAATGATAGTTAAAACAGTGAGTTAATGTATTTTTGTTAAATTTAAACACTTTTAGTTGAACAACTAATTTTGCCAAACCAACAGCAAAAATGAATAAAATTATGGAGATTTAATCCGCTATTGACATAATGATGTTCACTATACTCATGCAGGACAGTCGAGCATTTTATGAACATTTTAATCATCCCTCGAGAGCAAAGAATCCCTTATTCAGGGGTAAACACAGCTTATTTACATGTTGATCGCTGGGATGATTATTCGTTCATAACAATGTTTTATTTGTCTTTACATGATGAATCAGGAAATTTGCATGAAATTGGAAATGTCAAAATTGGATTTCAAGGGCAAGTTATTGGAAAACCAACATATACAACCTTAGGACATGCTTTTCAGGCTTTACCAAATGGATATTTTTCAGTTGGTCAAGACGTGGAGTATTATCAAAAAATATTTAACCTTTCCGATTCTATCAAAAATAAAATTCTTGAATCATTAAAGGATATAGCCTATTCAACAGAGGCCATGGCAATAGCCGAGACAGAAGATGTTTTTAAAACATCTCTTCTTAGAGGTGTTAGTTTGTCAGTTATCAAAGGACAGTTCACTAGGGTTATAGAAGGAAAAAATCCATTAACAAACTTTAAATTTAAATTCTTGAGGCCTGCTACGGAAAAGATGTCAGGTATAGAGTTAATATTTAAAGTTGAAATAGACGAAAAACCCAGTACGAATATTCATGCAATAATAGGTAGAAATGGAGTAGGTAAAACAACCCTACTAAATGGAATGATTGAGGCAGTTACCAGCAGAGGGCAATCAAATTCAAAATTTTATGATGTTGAAGGCTTCTCTGAAAGTCCAATAGGAAAAGATTATTTTAGTAGTTTAGTGTCAGTCTCTTTCAGTGCTTTTGATCCTTTCGAACCTCCAACTGAACAAGATGATCCTTCAATGGGAACGTGTTACTTCTATATAGGTTTAAAAAAAGAGGGAGAAGTACTTAAGGGTCTTAATGATATTCATGAAGATTTTATTCAAGCATTAAAGCAATGTTTTAGCCAAGGCCCTAAAAAAAATAGATGGGTTAGCGCTATTGATACTCTTGAATCTGACGAAAATTTTGAAAGTATGGATCTTAAAGACCTTGTGCGTTTTACCGGTGTAGATTTAGTTAGTAATGCTCGAAAATTAATTAAGAAAATGAGTTCAGGACATGCTATTGTTTTATTAACCATCACGCGATTAGTTGCTACTGTGGAGGAAAAAACATTAGTTCTAATCGATGAACCTGAAAGCCATCTACATCCTCCATTACTTTCAGCCTTTATTCGAGCTCTGTCAGATTTGTTACTTGACCGCAATGGTGTAGCACTCATCGCAACACATTCACCAGTAGTTCTTCAGGAAGTGCCAAGAAGTTGTGTTTGGAAACTCAATCGCTCTCGATTAGTAACCGTAGTGCGTAGACCAGATATAGAAACTTTTGGTGAAAATGTTGGGGTTTTAACGAGAGAAGTTTTTGGTCTAGAAGTAGTGAAATCGGGTTTTCATGACTTATTAACACAATCTGTTGAATCAGGTCTATCTTATCAAGATATCATTGATGAATATAAAGGTCAGCTTGGGGTTGAAGCAAGGGCATTATTAAAAGCTTTAGAAATCCACCGGGATAGGGGGGCCAACTAGTGTTTAAACTTAAAAGACCAATATATACTTATGGTAATGCATTAACTTTATGTTGTAATGGGATTACTGGGAATAATGTTTTGCTAGAAAAAGTTCATAATGCTTCAGCTGATTTGGAGTTACAAGTAAGTGCTTATGAAAATTCAGCATTAACTGAAGAACTATTCACAATTCAACCTATCAATATTGATGGCGTTGCAGACCCTATAATATTAAATGATTTGAAAAAGTCAGACTTCATAAAGTTATACAATAATTATTTGGTCGGAATGACGAAGCCAGCAAGAGTAATTTATGATGTACTTATGTCGTCAGCTAATGAAAAATGTCCTTTTTGTGGTGGGATAGGGCGTCCAAGGAATCTAGACCATTACTTACCTAAGGCATATTTTCCACAGTTTGCCATTGCACCGTTGAATCTTGTTCCATCCTGTCGGGATTGTAATATGGATGGTAAGGGAGAGAATTTTGCCATATTAGCTAGTGAGCAAATACTTCACCCCTACTTAGATAATGATCGTTATTTTAATGAGCAGTGGATTTTCGCACGATACTTAGCGGGTGCCCAAGGTGAACCTGGGGTAATTGAATATTTTGTTTCTCCTCCTGATGAATGGGACGCAAATCAAAAAGAGCGTGTGATAAAGCATTTTAATGATTTTAATTTGTCGTTAAGGTATTCGAAAGAAGCAAGCGCAAGACTTGGCACCTTATTGTCTCAATATAATGGATTGCTTCAAATACCTTTGGATAAAGAAACATCGAAGCAAATTATATTTCAGACAGTTATAGACAATGCGCCATTTGTCAATCATTGGGAAAGGGTAATGTGTTTGGCACTTCTGCGAGATCTTTAGTATAGCAAAAGTTTTATTCCAGCTCATTCGGGACAACCAACCTGCAAACGGCATTGTATAAAGATGGATGATTAAAAATTTTGGGGGTACCTTGCGTATTTTTTTAAACATTATCTAAACAAATCAATGAGTTTGCATCTAGAAATTGTTCCTATTATCGCATCATCTCCTGATTTTCTTTTTTCTACTCAACTCTATAAAACCATTAAAATATCATAAATCATCTGGTTAAGGTTTGAACATACGAATTGAAATCTGATATGCGGTTTTATGGATGGGTAAACCGTTTTCATAAAATGCTTTGTTTTCGTTAAAAACAATACAAATGGCGGCACACCCCTAAGGCGATACCGCCAGCTCTACATTATCGTGCCATTAACGCAAACACGCCCCAGCCAATGTATTCCCGCGTATAGGTCACATGGCGTTCAGGCGCTATTGTCAGCTCCGCCCTAATCTCCTCGGCAAAACCATCGTCGGGGTTTTCCTCCAGCCAGCGACGCATGGTCATCCATTTCGCGGCTTCGTATCTGTCCCAGCCTTCCTGGTCTGCCAGCACCATTTCCACCAGGTCATAGCCCTGTTGAGCGAAAAATGCGACAAGGCCGCGCAGGGTGAGAAAGTCTGCGACAGACGTGACGCCGCAGGCCAGAGCTATCTCTTCCGTCGCGGGAATCTGACGCCAGTACGGTTCGCCGATGAGAATCAGCCCGCCGGGCATAAGGCTCTTTGCCAGCAGTTCGATCGTCCCGGCGACGCCGCCTGCAATCCATGTTGCACCTACGCAGGCCGCCATGTCGCACTTTTCATCCGCGACGTAGCCCGCCGCGTCGTTATGGATAAAATGGAGCCGTTCGCTGACGCCGAGCTCTTCCGCGCGGCGCTTTGCCTGCGCGGTGAAGAGCGGGCTCATGTCGATGCCGGTGCCGGTCACGCCGTAGTCACGTGCCCAGGTACACAGCATCTCTCCCGAGCCGCTGCCGAGGTCGAGAATGCGCGTGTCCGGCTTCATGCGTAGCACGCGGCCCAGCGTGGCATATTTTTCTGGCGTGAAGGGGTTATGAATGCGGTGTTCACTTTCGCTGATAGTAAAAATACGTGGGATATCCATAAGCCTTTCCTTAACGATTATCAGGCTGGGCGCGAACGTTGTTCAGCCCGGTGGTATTAATGCGGTAGGGCTGACCGTTAACGGATTTGATCAGCTTTTTGGTTTTGAGCTTTTTGAAAACGGCGAGCGTGCAGTCGGCCAGCAATAGCCCTTCGCGGCTGTAGCATTCAACGGCGGTAACGCGGCCGGACGTATCGCGAACGTGCACGATACGGCCACCTTTGGCGAGAACGTGTAAGGTACGCTGTTCCTGACGGGATAAATTCATACTGGAAAACCTGTTTAATCATCATGTGCAAACGTGCAAACACACGGCGGTGTCCGCATACGATTTCAGCGCATTGATAATCAGTCCGGCCTGAAGGGGCAGGGAGCTGACTATCGGATGATTACATTCTCCAGCATCAAAGCCTCGGGTTGAGTTGAGAGGTATTTACGGCGTGAATAATAACACCTGGTTTTTGTAAGTGAATAACCGGAGCTGAAAAGTGTGATCCCGGTTGGCGCCTGCGGGCGATGCGTTATGTTTAGCCCGCTGAGCTGATGTCATTGCAGGCCGCGCTTAATTTTACCGTCGACCTCAGGCAGTGGCTTACTGAAAAGGTATCCCTGCACCAGCTCGCAACCCAGCGCCTGGAGACGCTCAAGCTGCTCTTCGGTCTCAACGCCCTCGGCAATCACCCCCATGTTAAGGCTTTTGGCCATACCGGTAATAAGCTTCACAATATTAAGCGCATCTTCCTGCGTGGAGATTGGATTGACAAAAGATTTGTCGATTTTGATTTTATCAAAATTCAGCTCGCTGAGCCGTGAGAGCGACGAATAACCCGTACCGAAATCATCGATTGAAATTCTTACGCCCAGTGAGCGTAGCTTTTTAAGAATGGTAATAGGGTTATTTCTGTCGCTGAAGAGTGAAGACTCTGTCACTTCAAGCTCAAGGCGATTGGCCGGTAGCCCGGTCTCCGTCAGAATAGACTGCACCATGGTAATAAACGATTTGCTGCCCAACTGAACAGGCGAGACATTCACGGAGATCATTGCCGGAACGGCCCACGAAGCCGCTTCCCAGCAGGCAAGCTCAAGCACCGTTTTACCAATCTCGTTGATCATGCCTGTTTTTTCAGCGGCAAAAATAAAGCGATCCGGGGACAGCATCCCCTTTTCGGGGTGACTCCAGCGAATGAGCGCTTCATAGCCGTAGATTTCCTTGCTGAAGGCGTTGACGATAGGCTGATAATAAATAACAAACTCATTATTCTTTATTGCCTTTGCCATATCAATTTCAAGGTTTCTGCCTTCCTGCAATTTTTGCAACATCCGTTGCCGGAAGACTTTAATCTGCTGTGAGCCTGCCTTTTTGGCTTCATAGAGGGCCAGATCGGCGAATTTATACAGATAATCAGCGCGTCGTTCATTATCTGATAAAACAATGCCCACGCAGGTGGCAATTTTTATGAGCTGGTTATTAATCGTGTAGGGCTTGCTGATATTTTCGCTGATTTCTCTTGCGCGCGAAACGGCAGCGCTTTCGGTTAGCCCACTGGATAAAAAAGCAAACTCGTCTCCGCCTAAACGGTAAAATCTGTCTGAAATGCTGCTCATGGCTGTCAGGCGTCTGGATACCTGGCGTAACAGTAAATCGCCAGCGTCATGACCATAGGTATCGTTGACCTCTTTGAACCGATCTAAGTCAAATAACATCACCGTGACGGGGGCGTGATTTTCTTCGGCCTCAAGATTGAGTTTGCTGAGGTCATCCCAGAAGTACAGACGGTTTTTCATGCCGGTGAGGGAGTCATGGTAAACGTCATACTCCAGCTTTGTATTCTGAATCTGCAGGGTCTCTTTTGATAACTGAAGTTCTTCTGCAAGACTTTCAACCTGCCTGTGCGCTTTAAGGATGTTTTTATTTTGATAGATTGTTAAAAAGCCCAGAATAATACTTAAAATAACCAGCAGTAAAGAGAGCGCTGAATAGATATAATACAGGATCTGTATTTTATGGTTGGTGTTGTTAATCGTGCTTATATCTTTCGTTAACGCGCTTGATGACAGCTGGCTGAGTGGCGCATCCAGCAAATGCATGGTTTGCAGGTATGCTTTTACGTCCGAATGGCTCATCTTTTCGAGATTAGCATCCAGATAGGTAAGTATTTTATCAAGGCTTAACGCGAGGTCGCGATGCGCTTGATCGTTTTTAATATAATGACCTAAATCACCCTCCTTAAATAAATCATTCTGGCTTAGCATAATTTCCAGGCGCATGCGGACCTGGTCTATCGTAACGTCATCGGAATCGGTTGCGTACAGACCAAGCCATGATTCAAAGCGGTAATATTCGGATACCAGCTGGGCGACAGACCATGACTCCGTGTAATGAGTCAGTTTTTGAAGCTCCTGCTGTCGGTCATAGACAAGAAAAGCAATATAGCCAGTTGTAATAAAAAGAGAAAAAATGATACCAACCAGTATCCTGTTCATTATGTTCTCCTGAACTGCTATTCAATCTTCATCTTGCTGACCTGCCATGCCGATCGCGAGTAATAAATTTGATTATTGAGTTCAGGAAGACTGTCATAGGGATATACGATGAATGCCGGACCTTTATCGCGGATGCGCATATATTCGCCATTAACCTTTAGAGCAAGTATGGCGTTGTATTTTTTAAAGTCGCTGAGCGGGATGGCCGTCGCGTAATCATTAAGCGCAATAACATTAACCACGTTACCCTTTGCGCCGACATAATCCATGAGTTTGCTCATCGGAACACCCTCAAACTTAGTGCGGCCATTATACCAGGGAGACGATGTCTGGAAACTCACCACACCCAGCTTTTCAAGGCTGGCGATATCAAACACGGCTTTTCCATTTTCATTCGTGTTCTCGATATTACCGTAAATCGTTAAAATGGGTTTACCAGCAGGTTTTGGCAGCTCACCCGCCAGGGTGGCGCTTTGTACTAAAAAGCAGCACAGCATTAGGATTAATCGCATTTCAGCCTCCACTTTTTAACTTAAGTATAAGAATTATAATTTAGTTATCCTACTAGTTTATATATTTTCTCTCTCCACTCGTTTATCCATCATCCTCAGGATGTAAAAACGCCACCCGTCGGGTGGCGCAGTAGTATTTAGCGATTATTTGTCCGGGCAGGAAAGTCGTTCAGCCGGGGTGAGCAGAGGCTTTAAGGCTGTTCGTTACCGGATCGGAACGGCTTTCTCCGGCGTCAAGGCCTTTGCCGGTAAACGCCATAGATCATAGCGTTCTTCTCCGGCCTTAACCGCTCCCGCGAAATGATCGTTCAGCCGGCTGGAGGTGAAAATCAGATCGCCATCAGGGCGGATCGTCGGCGTGTCGGGCCAGTAGACGCCTTCGTTCGACGCGAGCGGTGACATCGCTTTGCTGACGGGATCGTACCTGACGATACCGTTACGGGTGACGTCTGTAATGTAGAGATTTCCCTTCGCATCGGTCACGATCCCGTCAGTGTTGCCCCCCACGTCACCCAGGTCCTCAATTCGGGACGCGATTTGCGCATCGGTCGAACCCGGCTGTCGCAGGATTGCCGTCGGCAGCGCGTAGGCATGGGTTCCCGTCGTGACTGTCCAGTACAGCGTACCTGCATCCGGTGAGAGCGCAATGCCGTTGATGCCAATCAGCAACGGTTTACCCGGCCATACCTCGCGTCCGTGTGCGACAACCTTTACGCCCGGCACGTTCAGCAGGGCAGGGTGCCGGTCCAGTACGCGCCGGGCCTTGCCGGTGGTGAAATCAACGATGATAAGACCAGCACGATTGTCAGGCGCGCTGCGCGATCCGCTGTCGGAGATATAGGCGACGCGGCGACGCTCATCAACGGCTACGTCATTAAGGAAACTGGCCTTACGATCGGCCACGCCATCAAGAGCGATGCGTTTGATGGTGCGCCCTGAGTTCAGATCCAGCACCACCAGTTTTTGCGAGCCCGCCGGAGATTCCGCTTCTCCCGCGACGAAGCCCATATCCAGCGCCCATAGCCAGCCGTTACTGCGATCGATATAAAAACCGAGGACGTTGCGCAGGCTTTGCCCGTAAGGCCCGTCCACCGCATTTCCCTCGCGTGAGGGGAATGCGGTCAGGCGTGCCGGGCCCGACGAAACCGCGGTATCCAGAACGCTCAGCGTGGCGGGCGCGCCGGCGGATACCAGCCGGGGGGTACTGACGTAGGCTGTGCCTTTTGCATCAAAGTGGATCCCGGCGATGGGAGCATTCACCGACCCGGAAAACGCCGCTGGGGCTGCCGCGCGATCGGGCAGATCCCAGCTTACGCCAGCATAGCTGCGCCAGCGTTCAAGGGTTGCGCCACTGGCCGCGCTCGTGAAAGACAACAGCGCCACCACCGCGATGGCGGGCAAACTACGTTTAGACATGTCTATACTCCGGTGAACTCACTGTTACAGAATGGAGCGGAACGTGCCGCCCTCGACGCGCACCGCAGCTCCGTTAGAGGCCGCGCCAAGCGGGCTTGCCAGCAGCGCAACCATTGCGGCTATCTCGTCTGCTTCGATCATTCGCGCAATCAACGAGCTGGGACGGTAGGTCCTGAAGAAATGTTCTTCGATTGCCCGATCGGTCATCCCCGGTTCAGGTGCGGTCTGGCGAAGATACTCAATGATGCCGTCGGAGCGAGTCGCCGAAGGAAGAACGCTGTTCACCGTTACGCCAGTGCCTTTGGTCAGCTCTGCCATACCGCGCGAAACGGCGAGCTGTGCAGACTTGCTGACGCCGTAATGCACCATGTCTGGCGGCGTGAACGCGCCAACTTCGCTGGACATAAAAATCACCCGGCCCCAGTTGCGTTCCAGCATGCGCGGGAAATAATGCCGGGACAGGCGAACCCCGGACATAATGTTAATATCGATCATGCGCAGCCAGTCTTCGTCCGTGATGTCGGCGAAAGGCTTAGCTTCGTAAAAACCCAGATTATTAATAAGAATGTCGGTATCCGGGCAAGCCGCAAACAGCGCTTCGGCACCCTCAGCGCTTCCCAGATCTGCGATAACGGCGCCGATCGGCACGCCAGGCGCGGCGCTGCTGATATCGGCGACGGCGTTTTGCAGCTTCGCCTTTTCACGTCCGGTGATGGTCACCGCAACGCCTTCTCGCGCCAGCGTGCGGGCGATGGCCAGGCCAATCCCTGCCGTTGCGCCTGTAACAAGGGCTGTCTTACCGCTGAGTTGAAGATCCATAATTTTTACCTTCTGATGATGTGTGAGGCCACTTTACTCATCGCTCAGCGGGGGATAAATTAGCGAAATTGAAAAACATTTGTTCGTGAAAGAGCAAAATGAGCCGAAAATTTGATTATCTTGGCGATGTCGAAGCCTTCATTACCGTTGTTGAGCACGGCTCATTTACTGCCGCCGCGGTTGTCCTCTCAACCACGCCCTCGGTACTGAGCCGTGCAGTTACCCGCCTTGAAGCGCGCCTTGGGCGTCAACTACTGCAGCGCACGACCCGTCGTGTAGGGCTAACGGAAGCAGGGCGCGTGTATCTGGAGCAGGCGCGCGCGGCGTTTTCTCTGCTGGATGAGGCTGAACGTGAAGGACGGGGGCAGGAGGGCAACTTAACGGGCCGCGTGCGCATGAGCGTGCCAACCACCTACGGGCACTACCGTCTGCCCTCCCTGCTGGCACGCTTTGCCCGACAATATCCGAACGTTAAGGTCGAGCTGAACATTACCAACCGCAACGTCGACCTGATCGCCGAAGGATTCGACCTCGCGATACGTTTGGGCCAGATGCCCGACAGCGGCTTAGTCGCCCGTAAGCTGGAGGATGCCGCGCTGGTACTGGTCGCGTCACCGGATTACCTCCATCGAATGGGAAACCCTCATACGCTGGAGGAACTACGGTTGCACATGTGTTTGCCGTTTATCCTGCCGCGTACCGGCCGCATTGCACCGTGGGTATTTCGTGAAGACGGACGCGATATTGACTGGCTGCCCGTTTCTTCCGTCGAAACGTCAGAGGACGTGCTTGGCGTGGTTTCCCTCGCTGAACAGGGTATGGGGATTTGCCAGAGCTATGCGTTTATCGTCCAGGAGAGGATCCAGCGGGGCCAGCTCGTTGAAGTGCTTCCGACGCTGCGGGGGCGGTCGCGGCCTTTCTCGGTGATCTACGCGCCACACCGACGTCAGTCGGCGGCCGCCCGGGCAATGATTGATCTTCTGACCGCGCAAAAATGACAAGGACGCCTCTACTATGAAAAAAAAGGCTTACCGGTATTTGCTCCCAGCGATCGTGGGAGCGGCGGCACTGTTATGTGGAGTGATTGTCTGGCGAGCAGAAATTTATCGCGTAACCTTTCTCAATACCCGAGGGGCGCTGTGCGTTGTGATTGGTACAGGCCTGCTGACAATATTCCTGATGTCCATCGTATTCGCGAAGGGTAATCTCAAAGGTAAGCCCATTTCTGACTATCTGAAAGCCTGCCTCGGCGCCGTCCTTTTAAGCTATCCTGTTGCCGTTTTCATTGTCATTACCACAGCCTGGATGCTGGATGGAGAACAATCCGCCTGGAGCGAACCTTACCGCTATTCCTCGGGCGGCCGTCACAGCTGTGAGGGAGCGGTGGTCAATGAGCCAGAATTGAAAAATGAGATCCGTGTCTGTAAGCCGTTGGGGAATTATTCGTCCGATAATATCCTGTACGTTGAAAAGCGGAGTAATGCACTGGGAATTGTGGTCCTTTGGGCAATAACGCGCCCCTGACAGGAGAGTGCCAGTGGAAAGGTACTTCTGCTAACCCGCCTCCAGCATCCCAAAGCTGACAATCCGCGCGCGCCCCAGCTCTTTCGCCCGGTATAGCGCGACGTCCGCCGCGCGCAGCAGATTATCGCCCTGGGCGTGCTGGGGATAGCTGGCGATCCCGATCGAAACGTCCACCGGGCCAATTTCCGAAAGCCCGTAGCGCAGCAAAAGCGCGTGCACGCCGTTGTAGATCTCCGTTGCGGCGGCGTGCGCTGCCTCCTCATCCGCGCCGGTGAGAAGTGCCAGGAACTCTTCGCCACCGTAGCGGAAGGCCAGCCCGGTATCGTGTACCGCCCGTTGAATAATGGTTGCCACGCTTTTGATCACCAGATCGCCGGCCTCATGACCAAAGCGGTCATTAATGCTCTTGAAGTGATCGATATCGATCATCAGGCAGCTTACCGGCTCATCGTTACGCACGGCCTGCTTCATTTGAGTACGTAACGTATCCTCCAGATGGTGGCGATTACGCAGCCCCGTCAAGGGATCGAACAGGGCTTTTTCCAGAAGAGCATCCCGCAGCCGCTGGTTAGCCAGCGCCAGGCCCAGCGCCTCGGCCATCAGTTCCAGATAGGCGCGGGACGGCGCGGTTTCAGGCGTGATGTTCAGGAACGAGAGCAACCCAATCGCCTCGCCCTGAGCAATTAAGGGAACGCACAGCGATTGCCGTGCCTGGGATTCAGGCAGATGATAACAGCCGATATCCGGCTCGCCGTTCACCGGCGGATGGCTTTGACCACGCCGGACGGCCCAGCATTCGTCAGGATGGAACGGCTTTTTATCCCCTTCGGGCGACAGCCATTCGGCCGCGCAGCGCATCTGCCACGGATCCCGCTCCAGAATATACAGACGCCCGGAAACCCCCGGCGCGATATTGGGCGCAAACAGCTCCGCCACATTCATCACGTCGGCAAAGTTTTCACAGCCCTGAAGCCGCTGGGTCATTCGCGCCAGCAGCTCGCGGATGGCCCAGTCAGCATCGCGCTCTTTTTCCAGCCGCTGCCTTGCCAGCCCGTTCTCGCGGAAGATGCGGATGGCCTGCGCCATATCGCCTATTTCATCAACCTGGGTGAAGTTTGGCGTTTCGACGGCGTAATCCTGCGATGCCAGACGATGAACCACGTCACTCAGACGCACCACCGGACGGAGTACGCGGCGCTTGAGGATAAAGCCCATCACAAACAAGAAGAGCAGGGCGGTCAGGCCGACCATCACCTCAGAGGCAGTGCGAAGCGTTTTCGACGTTTTGGTCGCAGCCTGCACGTCGGCAATAATGCGCTTGTCCAGCAGCATGCGAAAGCGTTCGATATTGTTCTGCGCCCGTTCGAGTTCCAGCTCATAGCTCTTACCAAAAAGCAGCGCAACGGCCTGCTGTTCTTCGCCCCGTGCGATGCCGTCAATGGCTGCCTGCTGTTCATCCTGGAGTTCGTCTACAATTTTCAGACCGTCATACAGCAACGCCAGCTCTTCGCCCGATGCCCCCGTGTTTTTGAGCTGGCGCAGCGTGTGTTCAATATTCTTCAGCTCAGCTTCTTTCGCCTGGTATTTCTCCAGCACGTCGGGCTCTTTTTTGATGACGTAAAGGCGCGCCAGATCGGAGAGCATCCAGGTATCTATCTCGATCTCTTCCGTAAGCTGATCGAAGACCTGGCGTTGTTTAACGGCTTCACGTTCGATGTTGTCGGCGTGGGAAGCCATCAGCATGACGATGCCGGAGGCAATGGTCAGGCACACCGTGACGCCATAAGCCCAGTTTGTGATCGTGGCGATTCGCACCTGTTGGTTTCCTCTGCGACAAAAATGGAAGAGCGTTCTTTTAAGATTATAGAAAACCGCTGATTTATGGCGAAAAAAAAGGCGGCACGGGGCCGCCTTTCAGAACGTCTGCTTTCAGAGATCCCGAGGGTTTCTTCCCTCTTCGATAAAGTCTGCGTCCAGCTCCTCGGCATTGCCTTCGTGATCGCGCCCGGAGAAGAGGTTCCAGCAGGCGATAAACAGGGCGGCAATCAGCGGCCCAATCACGAAGCCGTTAATGCCGTACAGCTCCATACCGCCGAGCGTGGTGATCAAAATCAGGTAGTCCGGCATTTTGGTGTCTTTGCCCACCAGCAACGGACGTAATAAGTTATCGACCAGCCCGACAACGATCACAAAGAAGCCAACGATGAACAGGCCCTGCCACAGCTGGTGGGTGGCGAACAGGAAGATGGCTGCGGGAACCCAGACGATGGCCGACCCGACGGCAGGCACCAGAGAGAGGAACGCCATCAGCGCGCCCCACAATACGCTGCCGTCAATACCGACAATGGCAAAGGCGATACCGCCAAGCGTGCCCTGAACCACGGCCACAACCGCCGTGCCTTTTACCGTGGCGCGCGACACGCCGACAAACTTGGCGAACAGGTGCTGCTTAACGAAGTCAGACAGCGGGAGCGAATCGAGGATCTGGCGCACCAGATACGGCCCGTCTTTCAGCAGGAAAAACAGCAGATACAGCATAATGCCGAAGCTGATGGCAAAGCCGAACGTGCCTTTACCAATCAGGAACGCGCTGCCCGCCAGATACTGTCCGCCCTGTAATGCGACATCGGAAAGTTTTTTCTGGATCTGCGCGGCGTTGGTCAGGTTGTGATCCGCCAGGAAACCGCTGGCCCAGTCCGGCAGGCGGTTGAAGATCCCCGCGACCACCTCAGGAAATTGCGTGTTGTTCTGTTGCAGCTTGGTGTAGACCACATTCAGCTCCAGCGCGAGCGATGAAAGGATCGCCATCAGCGGAATAAAAACAATCAGGCAGATAATGCCGAGCGTCAGGAGCGACGCCAGCCCGTTACGATCGCCCAGCGCGGTACGCAGTTTGTTTTTCACCGGGTTGAAAATAATCGTCAGGATCGCGGCCCACAGGATCGCCGAGAAATAGGGGGACAGCACGTCAAAGAAGGCCCAGGTAACGAGGGCGAGGATAAAGATGAAGAAACCTTTGGTCAGTCCGTTAAAGCGCATAGTGAGTCCTGGTGTAGAAGAAACTGTGTCGACTATAGAACCGATTTACGTATTTACCAATAATTGCGCCGATGCGGAGTCGGGTGGCTTTTTGTTAACAATCGCGGTATAACACCTTATCTTTGGATGTTTAGATGTCCATACGTTTAGAAGGTAATATGCAAACACAACAAGAAAACGGGCAGCTTAAGCGCACCATGAAAACCCGCCACCTGATTATGCTCTCGCTGGGCGGCGTGATTGGCACAGGGTTATTCTTCAACACTGGATACATTATTTCAACGACCGGCGCGGCGGGCACGCTGCTGGCGTACCTGATCGGGGCGCTGGTGGTCTGGCTGGTAATGCAGTGTCTGGGCGAGCTCTCCGTGGCGATGCCGGAAACCGGGGCGTTTCACGTCTACGCCGCTCGCTATCTTGGCCCGGCGACGGGGTATACCGTGGCCTGGCTCTACTGGCTGACCTGGACGGTGGCGCTCGGGTCGAGTTTTACCGCGGCCGGGTTCTGTATGCAGTACTGGTTTCCGCAGGTACCCGTCTGGACGTGGTGCGTTGTCTTTTGCGCGGTAATTTTTGGTCTTAACGTGATTTCCACGCGCTTCTTCGCGGAAGGGGAATTCTGGTTCTCGCTGGTCAAGGTTGTCACCATCGTCGCCTTTATTATTCTCGGCGGCGCGGCCATCTTTGGCTTCATCCCGATGGCGGACGGATCTGCCGCGCCGGGGCTGAGCAACATTACTGCCGAAGGCTGGTTCCCGCACGGCGGCCTGCCGATCCTGATGACCATGGTGGCGGTTAACTTTGCCTTCTCCGGAACGGAGCTTATCGGCATCGCGGCGGGTGAAACGGAAAATCCCCACAAGGTTATCCCGGTGGCCATACGCACCACCATCGCGCGGCTTATCATCTTCTTTATCGGCACCGTGTTCGTGCTGGCGGCGCTGATCCCAATGCAGCAGGCTGGGGTTGAGAAAAGCCCGTTCGTGCTGGTGTTTGAAAAGGTCGGCATTCCGTATGCGGCGGATATCTTTAACTTCGTGATTCTGACGGCGATCCTCTCGGCGGCGAATTCCGGCCTCTACGCGTCTGGGCGCATGCTCTGGTCGCTGTCTAACGAGAACACGCTGCCGCGCTGCTTTGCCCGCGTTAACAAAAACGGCGTGCCGCTGACGGCCCTTTCCGTTTCCATGCTCGGCGGGGTGCTGGCGCTGTTCTCCAGCGTAGTTGCGCCGGATACGGTGTTTGTGGCGCTGTCCGCTATCTCCGGCTTTGCGGTGGTGGCGGTGTGGATCAGCATCTGCGCGTCGCACTTCGTGTTTCGCCGCCGTCACGTGCAGTCCGGCCAGCCGCTATCCGCGTTGCAGTATCGCGCGCCATGGTATCCGCTGGTGCCCGTGCTGGGCTTTATCCTCTGCCTGGTGGCCTGCGTCGGCCTGTGGTTTGACCCCAGCCAGCGTATTGCCCTTTATTGCGGGCTTCCGTTTGTCGCCCTGTGTTATGGTGCGTACTACCTGACCCGAAACCTGACAACGCAGGAGCCTGAACATGTCGCAGAATAATCCGCTTACCGCCCTCCTTGAAAAGCAGCCGTTTGTGGTGCTGGACGGGGCAATGGCAACGGAGCTGGAAGCGCGCGGTTGTAACCTTGCCGACAGCCTCTGGTCGGCCAAAGTGCTGATGGAAAACCCTGAGCCGATCCGCGACGTGCACCTCGATTACTACCGCGCGGGTGCACAGGTGGCCATCACCGCCAGCTATCAGGCCACGCCCGCAGGCTTTGCCGCTCGCGGGCTGGATGAGACGCAATCCCGGGCGCTGATTGGCAAAAGCGTGGAGCTGGCGCGTAAGGCGCGCGAAGCGTATCTGGCGGAGAACGCGCAGGCGGGCACGCTGCTGGTTGCGGGATCCGTCGGCCCTTACGGCGCGTACCTGGCCGATGGCTCTGAATATCGTGGCGACTACGTGCGTAGCGCTGAAGAATTTACCGCCTTCCACCGTCCCCGCGTGGAGGCGCTGCTGGATGCGGGCGCGGACCTGCTGGCCTGTGAAACGCTGCCGTCCTTTGCGGAGATCGTGGCGCTGGCGGCACTTTTGGCTGAGTATCCCCGCGCCCGGGCGTGGTTCTCGTTCACTTTACGAGACAGCCAGCACCTGAGCGACGGTACGCCGCTGAAAGATGTAGTCGACGCGCTGGCACGCTATCCGCAGATCGTGGCGCTGGGCGTCAACTGCATCGCGCTGGAAAACACCACCGCGGCGCTAAAACACCTGCAAAGCCTGACATCGCTGCCGCTGGTGGTCTACCCGAACTCGGGTGAGCATTATGATGCGGTGAGCAAAACCTGGCATCATCACGGCGAAGCCTGCGAAACGCTGGCGGGGTATTTACCGCAGTGGCTGGAGGCAGGCGCGAGGCTGATTGGCGGCTGCTGTCGGACCACGCCGAAAGATATCGCTGAGCTTAACGCGCAGCGCTGATACCTCACCCTGACCCTCTCCCGGTGGGCTGAGGGTTCCCCACAATGAATGCGAGCACTGAGCAATCCCCTCGCCCCTCCGGGGAGAGGGCCAGGGTGAGGGGGAACATACGGCTCTGGTGGTCATTCCGTTCACTTTATGTTCCTTGCTACTCTGTAACGACATGACCGGTGAACGTGCCAGGGTGGCTCAGTCTGCACTGAACCCCATATCCTGGACACCAGATCAAAGAATCTGGAGGTCCTTATGAGATATCCCTTTCA